>CAKZHN010000176.1 GCA_936924235.1 uncultured Rhodoplanes sp.
CCCGCGGCCGACCGGTTTCGTGCTGTGGACCAGGCTTGCGCCCGAGCCGCTCACGGCCGATCCCAACCTGCCGGGCGGCCTGAGTGACACGTCGATCGACGTGGCCTACGAGATCGCGCACGACAATGCGTTCCAGGACATCGTGACCCGCGGCATCACCGCGACCGAACGCGAGTTCGCCCATTCGGTGCATGTCGAGGTCGACGGCCTCGAGCCGGGCCGGTCCTACTGGTACCGCTTCATGAGCGGTGACGCCGTGAGCCGCACCGGGCGCGCCATGACGGCGCCGGCCGCAGGCACAGCTCTCGACCGGCTGCGCTTCGGCTACGTCTCGTGCTCGAACTACGAGCTCGGCTATTTCTCGCCCTATCGCCATCTCGCCGACGAGAATCCCGACTTCGTGATGTATCTCGGCGACTACATCTACGAATACATCGAGACGCGGCGTCCCACCGTGCGCAAGCACAGCGACGGCGTCGAGGCCACGACGCTTGCGACCTATCGCAACCGCTATGCGCAGTATCAGACCGATCCCGACCTGCAGCGGCTGCGCGCCGAAGCGCCGGGGCTGATCACCTGGGACGACCACGAGGTCGAGAACGACTACGGCGACCAGTGGTCGGCGACCTTCATCGAGCCGGCGCCGTTCCTGCAGCGCCGCGCCGCGGCCTATCGGGCCTTCTACGAGCACATGCCGCTGTCGCCGCGGCTGTCGCGGCCCGACGGCCCGAGTATGCGCATCTACGACCGCTTCGACTTCGGCACGCTGGCCCGCGTCTCGATGCTCGACGGCCGGCAGTATCGCTCGCGCGCGGCCTGTTACGGGCCGCCGAAGAAGGGCCGCGCTCACTTCGAGACACCGGCGACCTGTCCCGAGCTGATGGACGAGCAGCGCTCGATGATCGGCGCCGAGCAGGAGGGCTGGCTCTATCTCGGCTTCGCCCAATCGCCGGCGCGCTGGAACATCCTGGGGCAGGACGTGATGATGGCGCGGCTGCGCAGCACCGAAGGCGATCTGCGCGACGCCTACTGGACCGACAGCTGGGACGGCTTCCCGTCGAGCCGCGCTCGCGTGCTGCAGCGGATCAGCGACACCAAGCTCAGCAATCCGGTGGTCTTGAGCGGCGACATCCATTCGTACTGGGCCAACGACCTCAAGCTCGACTTCGACAAGCCGAACGCGCCGGTGGTGGCGACCGAGTTCGTCGGCACGTCGGTCACCGCGAACCCGCCGCCGGAGGAGCAGATGCGGCGCTACGTGCGGGACAATCCGCATATCCGCTATTTCGAGCCGAAGTTCCGCGGCTATGTGTCGGTGGATGTGACGCGCGAGCGGATGCAGACGCGGTACCGCACGGTGTCGGACGTCACCGATCCGAACGCGACGGTGTCGACGCTGAAGAACTACGTGGTCGAGAACGGCAAGCCCGGCGCGGTTGAGAGCTGACACAACTGTTGCCACGTCGGCGGTGCGCTCCCTCCCCCCGCCTGCGGGGAGAGGGTCGGGGTGAGGGGCAATCTCAAGGAGCACGCTCTATCGAGAGTCCCCCTCACCCGCCGCGCTTCGCGCGTCGACCTCTCCCGCAAGCGGGGAGAGGTGGCCGTTGCTCCGGCAGTGCTGGCTACACCGGCACCCGCACCCGCGCCCTTAAACCTCCGAGCGGGCTCGCGTCGAGCGTGATATCGCCGCCGTGCGAGCGGGCGATGTCGCGGGCGATGGCGAGGCCTAAGCCCGTGCCGCCCTCGTCCTGGTTGCGGGCATCGTCGAGCCGCAGGAACGGCTTGAACACGTCCTCGCGGAGATTGGCCGGAATGCCCGGGCCGTCGTCGTCGACCGTCACGGTGAGATAGCGGTGGTCGCGGTGGCCGGTGATGTCGATGGTGTCGGCGAAGCGCGCCGCATTGGAGACGAGGTTGCCGAGGCAGCGCTTGAACGCCGCGGGCTTCACGGTGACGATCGGATAGCCGTGGAACGCCACGTTGGTGCGATGGCCGTTGCGCTCGGCGTCGGTCTTCAGCTCGTCCAGGAATTCGGACATGTCGGTCGGCTCGGCCTGCTCGCCGGTGTCGCCGCGGGCGAACGCCAGATAGGCCTCGAGCATGCGGCCCATCTCGTCGACGTCCTTCTTCATCGCCTCGATCTCGGGGCTGTCGCCGAGCAGCGCCAGCTCGAGCTTGAAGCGGGTCAGGATGGTGCGCAGGTCGTGCGACACGCCGGCCAGCATCGCGGTGCGCTGCTCCATGGCGCGCTCGATGCGCTGCTTCATCTCGAGGAAGGCCTGGGCGGCGCGCCGCACCTCGCGGGCGCCGCGCGGCCGGAAGTCTGGCGCCTCGCGGCCCTTGCCGAAGCTTTCGGCGGCGTCGGCGAGCCTGAGAATGGGCCTGATCTGGTTGCGCAGGAACGCGATCGCGACCGCGAGCAGCACCAGCGAGGTGCCGACCATCCAGAGCAGGAAGATCTCCGAGTTCGACGCATAGGCGGCGCTTCTGCGGGCGAACACCCGCATCACCGCGTTGTCGAGCTGGACCCGGATCTCGACCAGATTGGAGCGGCCGACGGTGTCGATCCAGAACGGCCGGCCGACCTGCTTGCGCAGCTCCACCGACAGCGCCTGGTCGAGCAGCGAGAAGAACGGCTTCGGCCCGGGCGGCGGCATGTCGGCGATCGGCAGGAAATCCACCGTCAGGCCCATGCGGTTGAGGGCGATCGAGCGCAGCCGCGAATAGTCCGACTCCTGCGGATAGACCCGCGTCATCTCGACCAGCGACGCGATGTCGCCGACCACCGCGGCCGACAGGTTGCGGGTGACGAGATTCCAGTGCCGCTCCATGAACACGAAGGCGACCACCGACTGCAGGATCACCATCGGCGCGATGATGATCAGCAGCGCGCGGGCGTAGAGCCCCTTGGGCAGCCAGTGCTTGAACCAGGCATCGAACCGCTTCCAGCGGTCCGAGACGTGAAGCGCCACCGAGCGGACATGGGACGCCGCCGTACGCAGATGCGCCAGGCCGACGTCGAGGCTCGTCATGGCGAGACCACCAGCCGGTAGCCGGTGCCGCGCACCGTCTGCACGAACAGCGGATTGGTCGGATCGACCTCGATCTTGCGGCGCAGCCGGTTGATCTGCACGTCGACCGCGCGCTCGTTGACGTTTTCGCCGCCGTTGCCGGCCAGCGCCGCGCGCGGCACGGTCTCGCCGGGCGCGGTCGCGAGCACGGTGAGCATCTCGCGCTCACGGTCAGTGAGGCGGATCACCTCGTCGCCGCGGCGGAGCTCAGCGCGGGCGATGTGATAGACGAACGGCCCGAACCGCACCGACTCGGGCGGCGGCGCCGCCGCGGGCTTGGCGCGCTTGAGGATATTGGCGATGCGCAGCGACAACTCACGCGGCTCGAAGGGCTTGGCGACATAATCGTCGGCGCCGATCTCGAGCCCGGTGATGCGGGCCTCGGCGCCGTCGCGCGCCGTCAGCATCAGGATCGGCACGCCCGAGGTCTTGCGGATGTCGCGGGCGAAGTCGAAGCCGTTCTCGCCGGGCATCATCACGTCGAGCACCAGCAGATCGAAGCTGAGGCTCGACAGCTTGGCCCGCGCCATCGCGGCGCTGTCGGCGGTGCTGATGCGGTAGCCTTCGGTCGAAAGAAAGCGCGACAGCAGATCGCGAATGCGGCGGTCGTCGTCGACCACCAGCACATGCGGTGCGTCGTCGGCCGGAGGAATGGGGATGGGCACCGCAGCCATGGGCGCGCTCAGGGCTTCGAACGCCGCGCCCGGTCGGCGCGGGCGATCAGCTTCAGCACGCCGTCGCGGCCGTCGGCGTCGATCATCGCGGTGAGAAAGCGCCGTGCCGCCTCGTGGGCATGCGGCCCGATCTCGTTCAGCGCGCGGGCGATGCGCTCGGTCTGCAGGCCTGCGAGCTTCATGGCGAGTTGCTCGCCTTTCGGCGTGACGTAGAGGAGCCGCTGGCGGCGGTCGTTCTCGCCCTCCTTCTGCTGCACATAGCCCTCGTCGACCAGCTGCTTGAGCACGCGGCCGAGCGACTGCTTGGTGATCTTCAGCACGTCGAGCAGATCGGCAACCATCATGCCGGGATGGCGATTGACGAAATGCAGCACGCGATGATGGGCGCGGCCGAAGGTGAGCTTCGTCAGCACGTCGTCCGGGTCGCTGACGAAGTCGCGATAGGCGAAGAACAAGAGCTCGATGATGTCCCAGATCGGCTCTTGGGAGGGTGCACCTTCTCCCGAATCGGCGGTTGCGGGCCGATTCAGGCCGGAAAAATTTATGTCAGCCATGTTGACATATTTCGGTTCTATTGTTACCTAAACTGGCGCCTTGACGAAAGGATCGTACCGGGCAGCCGGGTTTCGATGGTCGACATTGAACCGGCTCGGGAAGCGCGCTCTATGATGATCCGGCCCGCAACATATCGGCAGACGGGCCGGGACGCAAAAGCGGCAAGAGGCCGCGAAATCCGGCAGGGACGCTCAACCCCTGCCCGACGATTATGGATTTGATTGAGGTTTCTGGAGGAATGCCATGGCGGTGCCATTCGACCAACGTCCCGATCTGATCTGGATGGACGGCAAGCTCCTGCCGACGTCCGAGACCCAGATCAGCGTGCTGACCCACGGGCTGCACTATGCGAGCTGCGTGTTCGAGGGCGAGCGGGCCTACGGCGGCGTCATCTACAAGGGCACCGAGCATTCGGAGCGGCTGAAGCGCTCGGCCAACATCCTCGACTTCGAGATCCCCTTCTCGGTCGCCGAGATCGACGCCGCCAAGCGGCAGGTGCTCGACCGCAATAACCAGAAAGAGGCCTATGTCCGGGCCATCGCCTGGCGCGGCTCGGAGCAGCTCGGCGTCTCGGCGCAGCAGAACAAGATTCACCTGGCGGTCGCCACCTGGGAGTGGCCAAGCTATTTCGACCCGGCGCAGCGCCTCAAGGGCATCCGGCTCGATCTCGCCGAATACCGCAGGCCTGATCCGGCGACCGCCCCGGCGCTGGCCAAGGCGGCCGGCCTCTACATGATCTGCACCATCTCCAAGCACCGCGCGGAGCGGAAGGGTTACGCCGACGCGATGATGCTCGACTGGCAGGGCCGCGTCGCCGAGTGCACCGGCGCCAACATCTTCTTCATCAAGGACGGCAAGATCCACACGCCGACCGCCGACTGCTTCCTGGCCGGCATCACGCGCGCGACTGCGATCATGCTGGCGAAGAAGCGTGGCATCGAGGTGATCGAGCGGCGCATCATGCCGGACGAGCTCTCGGGCTTCACCGAGTGCTTCATCACGGGCACGGCTGCTGAGGTCACCGCGGTGTCCGAGATCGCGCAGTGGAAGTTCACACCGGCTGCGATCACCAAGCAGCTGATGGACGACTACACCGCGGAAGTGCAGCCCAAGGGCAAGGCCGCGGCGGCGTAAGGCTCGCGACTACACGCGGCGAAGCTGTTCGGCATCGAGCCAGAACACTTCGCCGCTGCTTTCTTCCGTATCGAGCCAGAGAAACCGGAGCTCCGGATAGGCGCGCTCCAGCGCCTCGCGGCCGCGGCCGATCTCGCAAAGAAGCCCACCGTTTTCGGTGAGATGCGCCCCGGCCTCGTCGATGATCCGGCGCACGATATCCAAGCCGTCATCGCCGCCGTCGAACGCCATGCTCGGCTCGTGCCGGCATTCCGGCGGCAGGCCCTTCATGCCGGCATCGTCCACATAAGGCGGATTGGAGACGATCAGGTCATAGCGCTGGTCCGCGACCGGCGCGAACAGATCGCCACGCAGGACGCGGACGCGCTTTTTCAGCTTGTGCTCGGCGACGTTCTGCTTTGCGATCTCGATGGCGTCCTTGGACAGATCGACGGCGTCGACCCTGGCGCCGGGAAACCGCATCGCCGCAAGAATCGCCAGACAGCCTGAGCCGGTGCAGAGATCGAGCACATTGCCGATCGCGTCGTCGTCCAGCAGCAGCGAAAAATCCTGGCCGGCGAACAGCTCGCTGGCGAGCACCTCGCCGAGGAACGACCGCGGCACGATCGCGCGCTCGTCGATGTAAAACGGCACGCCGAGCATGTAGATGCGCTTCAACAGATAGGCCGCGGGCTTGCGGGTGCGGATGCGTCGCTCGGCCAGCTTGGCGATTTTCTTCTGCCGCGCGGCAGTCACCGGCATGGTGGCGCGCGACTCGATGAAATCCGGATGGATGCCGAGCGTTTCGGCCACGATGAAGGCGGCTTCAACCGCGGGATCGGTGGTGCCGTGGGCGAAAACGAGCTTGGCGCGCTTCAGGTCCGCCGCGACCGAACGGATGAGACCGGCAACGTTGACCGGCTTCGCGCGCGCGGCGCGCTTTCGCCGCCTGGGAGCCTTGCGCGCTTTCAATGGCGCTCCGCGACCGGCGGCGCCGGCTCGGCGGGACGCAGCAGCGTCACATAGCGCACCGAATTCACCGCGGCAAAGTCCGCCATCCGTTCTTCGATCACACGGCCATGGCGCTGCGAGGCGTTGCGAAGGAGCACTTCACCGTTGCGGCCGAAGGCCACGAGACCGGTGTGATAGTAATCGAGACCCGCACGGGCCGACGTGATGCCGACGATATCGCCCGGCGCCAGGAGCTTTGCATTGCCGATCATCGTGGCCGGTGTGACGGCCGTGATCGAAACCTGGCGTGGCGCGAACTCGCGATGCCAGGTGAGCGCCTTGCTGTAGGTCACCGACGGCTCGATCGCGACCGGCCGGCAGACGCCATTCGCGATGTTGCGCTGGCACCAGTCCGCCCAGTAGTGGTTGCGCTGGTCGTACTGGACCCGGCCGTGGTCGTAGCGGATCCGCCGCAGCGCGGGCTCGAACTCGGCGATGTCACGGGCCATGGCTGCCGCCAAGACCACCTCGCAGTAGGTGACGCAGTCGAAGGCGTCATCCCGCACCACGAATCTCTCCGGCGATTCGGGGCTGCCGATCAGCGTGTTGGTCTGGTAGCGGATGCCGATGAGCTTGCCGGAGATGACATCCATCCGCTGAGAAATGTGCGGCAGAGGCTTCGCCTCGGCGATCAGCCGCTCGATCAGCGCCGCGCGGGCCGCCCCGGCGGGGCCGGCGAGCGCGAGCAGCGGCAGGCCCGCGGCAAGCCGCAGCAGGTTCCGGCGATGAATCACAGAATGCATCGCCGGGAAATTATCACAGCGCCGGACGCCCGCCAGCAAAGCGCCGATCAATACTTAATGAGAACCAAGCGGC
The DNA here is from genome assembly GCA_936924235.1 of uncultured Rhodoplanes sp. Taxonomy (GTDB): domain Bacteria; phylum Pseudomonadota; class Alphaproteobacteria; order Rhizobiales; family Xanthobacteraceae; genus Z2-YC6860. The sequence goes on from CAKZHN010000176.1 coordinate 7,241, forward strand.
TGTTGCCGGATTCCGCGCCCCAGGCCTCGCCGGGGCGGCTTGCCATCTGCCGCACCTGGGCGCCGCGCTCGCTGCTCGGGAAGCTCTCGAACTTCTCGGTGGCCGGGTCGAAGCGGACGACGGCGTTGGTCATGAAGTCGGTCAGCCAGACCTTGTCCTCGTTGTCGACATGGACCGAATAGCAGCCGGCGCCGGGATTGCCGGGCAGCCGCCAGGTCTTCCAGGCCTTGGCCTGCGGATCGTAGCGGCCGACCTCGCCGGACTGCCAGAAGCTGACCCAGAGCACGCCCTTGGAATCCGACCACACCCGGCGCGGGCCCATGCCCTTCTTCGGCGGCTCGACGACCATGACGTTACCGTTCGACTTGTCGATCCGGCCGAGATGGTCACCGGCGAGCGCCACGTACCAGACCTCGTTCGACGGCGTCACCGTGATGCCGTAGCTGCCGCGCCGCGGCGACTTCCAGCTTTGCACCTTTCCGCTCCTGGGATCGACAGAGCCGTGCACGCCGTTCTGGCCGGTGAACCAGTAGACGCCGTCCTTGTCGAACACGCCGGTGTTGAGATTGGCGCTCGGCATCTGCGGCGGCAGCGCGAAGTAGTCGAATTTTTTCGCCTTGATGTCGTAGCGCGCGATGGCGTTGAGACCGCCGTCGGTCAGCCAGGGCGAGCCGTCGGGACCGACGACCACGCCATGCGGCGCCGAGCCCGAGCCGATCGCGATGTGCTCGTCCTTGCCGGTCTTCGGATCGATGCGGCCGAGCGCGCCCTGCATCTGCGCCGAGTAGTAGACGCTGCCGTCCGGTGCCGGCGCCACGTCATGCGCCCCCGATCCGGGCGCGACCGGAAAGTAGCTCACCCGGTTTTGCGCAACGGCCGGCGCAACGTAAGCCAGCGCGATCAACGAGAGCGCGAGCGTGCGAAGCATGGTGTCGTCCCTCACCACGAGTTCGACTTTCAGAACCCTGCGACGCCGCGCTTATTCCGCGGCTTCTTTGCCCGGCGGCTTGTCCCAGCGCGCCGCGGCCGCGTCGTCGGCGCCCTTCGCCTCGACCCACGCCTTGCCGGACTTGCTCTCGACCTGCTTCCAGAACGGCGCCTTGGTCTTGAGATAATCCATCAGGAACTCGGCAGCCGCGAAAGCCGCCTCGCGATGCGATGAGGCGGTCGCGACCATCATGATGTTCTGACCCGGCTCGATGCGGCCGTAGCGGTGGATCACCGTGACGCCCAGGAGCGGCCAGCGCGAGGTCGCCTCCTCGACATGGCTCGCGATCTCGGCCTCGGCCATGCCGGGATAATGCTCGAGCGTCAGCGCCGCAATCGGCTCGCCGGACTCGGCGCCGCGGCAGACGCCGGTGAAGGTCACCACCGCGCCGATGTCGGTGCGGCCGCGTGTCAACGCCGCCTGCTCGGCCGCAGCGTCGAAGTCCTCACGCTGAAGGCGCACGGTGGTCTGCATCATTCCACCCGTCTCATCCGCCGGTCTCACCCACCAGTCATCGGCGGGAAGAACGCGATCTCGCGCGCGCCGGCGATCACGGTATCCGGCCGCACGTGGCGCTTGTCGATCGCGGCGCGGATCGTTTTCGCCTGCTCGAAGGCGTGCGCGTATTCCTCGCCGCGGCCGCCGAGCCAGCGCATCAGGTCCGCCACGGTCTTTACATCCGCCGGCGGCGCGAGCTCCTCCTCGGCCTTGCCGACCCGCTCGCGCACCCAGGCAAAATACAGAAGCTTCATCAGTCGATCATATGCCGCAGGCCGGCGCGCATATAGTCCCAGCCGGTGTAGAGCGTCACCAGGGCGGACAGCCAGAGCAGCGCCAGGCCGACATTGGTGATGACCAGGATGTCGTGCTTCATCAGGTCGGACGCAACCTTGTCACCGGCCTCGCCGCAGATCAGGAAGCCCACCGCGACGAGCTGCCAGGTGGTTTTCCACTTGGCGAGCCGCGACACCGGGACGCTGACCCGCAGCTCGGCGAGATACTCGCGGAGCCCCGACACCAGGATCTCGCGGCACAGGATGATCACGGCGGCGAGCAGCGACCAGCCGCGGATCGTCTCCTCGGCGGCGAGCATCAGCAGGCAGGCGGAGATCAAAAGCTTGTCGGCGATCGGGTCGAGCATCTTGCCGAGCGACGACTGCTGGTCGTAGGCGCGGGCGATATAGCCGTCGAGCAGGTCGGTGACGGCCGCGGCGATGAACACGCCGAGCGCGGCCCAGCGCAGCCACAGTCCGCCGTCGAGGATGCTGTAGCCGTACATCAGGCCGACAACCACCGGCACCGCGGCGATCCGGCCGTAGGTCAGGAGGTTCGCCAGCGCGAGCGGCCGCGCCGGCAAGCGGGTGCTGGAAACGGTGTTCATCGTCTCTGCCACCATAGGCCCGCCGCCCCCGCCTTGAATAGACAATCACCCCGGTCAAACAGCTTTGACCACAGCCCCCTGTGTGATGCCGCCGAACGATCCGCGTTCCATCGGCTACCACGATCCGGGCCTAACATCGCGTCACGGCGGTGTGATGACAGCGAAAACCGTCACATGGGAGCCATGCGGGGCTCCCGCAACGGCATTGCGGCAGGCTTTTATTGGGGCCGCAGCAGTTCCGGCCGGGGCCGGCTGACGGTCTGGCGGCCGCGCTTGAACACCGCCAGAACCGGGGCATTGGTGGCGACCGCCTCGGCCGGGGACTTGGCGTCGACCACCGTGACCTCGGCCTGGCTGCCGACCTTGATGCCGTAATCGTTGAGATTGAGCAGCCGCGCCGACCGGTCGCTGATCATGGCGAACAGGTCGCCGAGCAGGTCCGGCTGGCCGACCTGGAGCACGTTGGCGTGCATGTTGGCCATCCGGATCAGTGAGCAGTCGCCGAACGGGGTGAACGGATTGAGGATGTTGTTGGTCGAAATCGAGCAATTGCAGCCCTGCGAGGCGAACAGGTTCGCGTCCGTCAGGCAGCGCGGCACGTCGTAGTCCTTGTGGCGGGCCAGGACGAACAGGTCGGTCGCAGGCAGCACGGTCACCGCCACCCCGGTGTCGGCGAGGCGCTTGGCGATGTCCTTCTGCTTGCCGGGCGGCAAAGCCGCCACCTTGGTCATATGGCCCATGGCGACGCGGCCGCCGTATCGGTATTTCTCAGCCATGTCCGCGACCATCATGTTGTCCATGGTGGCCGGGTCGTGGCCCGAGTCGATGTGCATGTCGACGTGGATGTCGTATTCGCGGGCGAGCTCGAACACCCGGTTGATGTGGTATGGATGGTCAGTGTCGTAGTTCGGCGCGCCGCCGATGGACGTTGCTCCCATCTTGAGCGCCTCGACCAGCGCCTTGTCGGTCTCGGGCATGTCGGCGAGGCCCTCCTGCGCGAAGGCGCAGAGCTCGAGGTCCACGGCCCAGGCGTATTCCTTCTGCAGCATCTTCAGCGCCTCGACGCCCTTGGTGCCGACCGGCGGATCGATCTCGACATGGGTGCGGATACGCGTGGTGCCCTGCTTGATGCAGTTCTCCAAGGTGGCCTTGGCGCGGTTGTAGATGTCCTCCGTCGTGAAGGTGTCTTTCACCGCCTGCACGCGCTTCATATGGCTCGGATCGCTGCGGCTCGGCTCCGGCGCGCAGCGGTCGATGATGCGCGACTTGTCGAGATGAATGTGGGTCTCGACCAAGCCGCCGCAGCACAGGCAGCCCTGCGCGTCATAGGACGGCGAGTCGGCGACAAGCTTCGGCTCGATCGCGGCGATCTTGCCCTTGGAGAACCCGATATCGACGTTGCCGCCGTTCGCCGCGCCCGGCACCCGGGCGTTGCGGATCACGTAGTCGAGCATGGACGGGTCTCCTTAAGCGGCAGCGATTTTCACCGCCGCCATTCGACCGCGTCGCGGCGTCCGCGTCCAGCCCAATCGCCCAAGCGGTCGACTGTGAGACGAAGGCTTATGGCTGTCCCGCGCTCGCGCCCAGAGTGACGAGAAACTCGTCCAGTTGCGCGAACGTCTCGCCCGTCCCACTCGTACTGCCGGAGGCGATGGCTTCGTCGAGAGCTGCCTTCGAGGCATAAAGGTCGTGCATGACCACCAGCGTCTTGCCGTCCTTTTCCTCGAACGTCACCGTGGTGATGGGGCCGCCCTCGCCGTTCTCCTCGTTGGTCCAGGACAGGCGGGAGTGCGGCGTGAATTCCAGGTAGTGACCGAAGAACGCCATGGGCTCCTTCGTGACCGGGTGGCTGAACACGAAACGGACCTCGCCACCCTTGCGAGGATCGACCTCGCAGGAAATAAATTCCACGCCGAATGACTTCGGCGCCCACCAGCGCTTGAGCAACTCGGGCCTGGTCCAGGCCTCGAACACGATGCGCGCCGGACCGTCGAACGTTCGCGTGACGACCAGCTCGCGATCGGACGTCCGTTCCACCTTGGTTTCGTTCTTCATGACCTGGACTCACTTTCTTTTCTTGCGTGCATCGAGCTTTTCATTGCGTGTCAGTTCCTCGACAACCTGGTCCAGCGCGTCGAAGCGCTCGGCCCAGAGCTGGCGGTGCCTCTCGATCCAAGCGGCCTCTTCCTCCAGCCGGCGCAGGCCGAGCCGGCAGGTCCGCACGCGCCCGACCTTCTCGGTGGTGACGAGACCCGCCTGCTCCAGGAGGCTGACGTGCTTCTTCATGCCCGTGAGGGTCATGTGGAACTTGTCGGCAAGGTCCGTGATCGAAGCGTCTGAACGCCCGAGCTGCTCCAGAACGCCGCGTCGGGTGGCGTCCGAGAGCGCGGCGAACGAGGCATCGAGACGGGCTTTTGTAAACTGAACCATATAGTTCAGTTTTAGCCGACGAACAAGCGGCATGCAAGGGCAGATTCGAGCGGGCTCGCCCTAGCTCGCCTTCTCGTGAAAGAAGTCGTGGATCTTGCGCGCGGTCTCTTCGTTGATGCCCGGCACCTGGGACAGGTCGGTGACCGACGCGCGCTCGATGGCCTTGAGCGTGCCGAAGTGATGCAGCAAGGCGCGCTTGCGCGTCGGCCCGATGCCGGGGATTTCCTGCAGGCCGCCCTCGCGGATGCTTTTCGTGCGCCGCGTGCGGTGTGAGCCGATGGCGAAGCGGTGCGCCTCGTCGCGCAGCCGCTGGATGAAGAACAACAGCGGATCGCGCGGCGGCAGTTTCACCGCGGGCTTGTCGGTCAGATAGAAGGTCTCGTTGCCGGCGTCACGGTCCGGCCCCTTGGCGACGCCGATCATCGGCACGCCGGTGACGCCCAGCGCCGCCAGCGTTTCCTTCGCGGCATTCAGTTGCCCCTGCCCGCCATCGATCAGCACCAGATCGGGCCACGGCGACTCGCGATCTTCGTCACTGTCCGCAGGCGGCGGCATATCGCCCGCAATCGCCGCCGCCTGGATGGCCTCGGTGGTATCGGCCGGCTGCGCGGCGCGCGGCGCCTCTGTCATCAGCCGCTTGAAGCGCCGCTCCAGCACCTCGCGCATCATGCCGAAGTCGTCGCCGGGCGTGAGCTCGGTCGAGCGGATGTTGAACTTTCGATACTGGTTCTTGCGGAAGCCCTCCGGCCCCGCCACGATCATGGCGCCGACCGCGTTGGTGCCCTGGATGTGGCTGTTGTCGTAGACCTCGATCCGCTGCGGCATGCGCGGCAGCGCGAAGACGTCGGCCAGTCCCTTGAGCAGCTTCTGCTGCGACGAGGTGTCGGCGAGCTTCCTTCCCAGCGCCTCGCGCGCGTTGACCAGCGCATGCGCCACCAGCTCCTTCTTCTCGCCGCGCTGCGGCACCGTGATCTCGACCTTGCGGCCGGACTTGGTGGTGAGCGCCGCGGCGAGCAGGTCGCATTCCGGAACGTCATGCGAAAGCAGGATCAGCGAAGGCGGCGGCTTGTCGTCGTAGAACTGCGCCAGGAATGCGCCCAGCACCTCGCCCGGCTCAAACGTGCGGTCGGCCTTGGGGAAGTAGGCGCGGTTGCCCCAGTTCTGCCCGGTGCGGAAGAAGAACACCTCGATGCAACTGAAGCCGCCGTCCTGGTGGATGGCGAACACGTCGGCCTCTTCGGTGCTGCGCGGATTGATGCCCTGCGTCGACTGCACGGCCGAGAGTGCGGCCAAGCGGTCGCGGTAGATCGCGGCGCGCTCGAAGTCGAGTTCGGTCGACGCCTTCTCCATCTCGGCCGACAGCTCGTCGCGCACCGCCTGGCTCTTGCCCGATAGAAACGCCTTGGCCTCGCGAACGAGCTCGGCGTAGCCCGCAAAATCGATCTCGTTGGTGCACGGCGCCGAGCAGCGCTTGATCTGATGCAGGAGACACGGTCGCGTGCGGGCCTCGAAGAAGCCGTCCGAGCACGAACGCAACAGAAACGCGCGCTGCAGCGCCGTGATGGTGCGGTTGACGGCCCAGACCGAGGCGAACGGTCCGAAGAAGCTTCCCTCCCGCGAGCGCGCGCCGCGATGCTTGAGGATCTGCGGCGCCCAGTGGTCGCCGGTGATCAGGATGTAGGGAAACGACTTGTCGTCGCGCAGCAGCACGTTGAAGCGCGGGCGAAGCCGCTTGATCAGATTGGCCTCGAGCAGCAGCGCCTCGGTCTCGGTCGCCGTGGTGACGAACTCCACCGACGCGGTCGCAGCGATCACCCGCTCGATGCGGGTGTCGTGCCCGGTCGGCCGCGTGTACGACGTGAAGCGCTTCTTGATGTTCTTCGCCTTGCCGACATAGAGCACCTCGCCGGCCGCATCGAGCATCCGGTAGACGCCGGGCGTCGACGGCGCGAGCTTGGCGTGGCGCAGCAGCACGGCGCGGCCCGCCGCCAGCGGCCCGCTGGCGTCGCCGAGTTCGATCTGCGCAGCATCAAGCTCGAGATCGCTCTCGGGCAGCGCCTGCTCGTCGTCCTCTTCGGCGAACTCGCTCGCCGGATCGATGTCCTTGCCGCCGCCGGCCATGCCGGTTTCCTGCTCCTCGTGAGGCCGCGCGTCAGCCGCGGCCAATTGTGGCATGGTAAAATAGTTTCTACCGCCGCTCTGTCCAATACACCGTTCCTTAGTCTTAAGGCCGCGGCAGCGTTACCGATTCACAAACGCTTAAATTAAAAGGCCCGATAAATCCTCCACGACGCGTTCATCGTTCGCCGCCTTGTTGTGCTCACAAACAGCCACCACAAGGCCTCAGCGATCGATCCGCGTGACCCCAAGGCAAGCGGGCAAGCCAAGACGCAAACCGCTTCGAAGGAATTTGGGTCGGTGGAGGTTGCGATGAAGAAGTTGGTCTTCGCGGCGGCGGTTGCAACCGCATTGCTCGCGCCAGACGCCGTCACGGCGGCGGATCTCATGCCCTACGGCCAACCCGTGCCGGCGCGCGGCGCGCCCTGGCAGGGTCCTTATGTCGGCGCCAATCTCGGCTATCAGTGGGGCTCGGCGACCAACACCGGCGCCGATCCGAGCGGTGTCATGGGCGGCCTGCAGGCCGGCTACAACTGGCAATGGGGACAGTTCGTGGCGGGCGCCGAGACCGATATTCAGCTCTCGGACGCCGATGATCGCTTCGCCGGCTGGAAGTTCTCCAACCCGTGGTTCGGCACGCTGCGCGGCCGCGCCGGCTACGCGATGAACAACATCCTGCTCTACGGAACCGCCGGCCTCGCCTATGGCTCGCTGCACGCGCAGAGCCTTTCGACCGGCATTACGGAATCGCGCTCGACCTACGGCTGGACCGCGGGCGCCGGCATGGAGGTCGCGCTCACCGGCAACTGGAGCGCCAAGGCCGAGTATCTCTACGTCGACCTGAACAACCGCTCGTACACGCTGGACAGCACCGATCACGGCATCGCGTCGAGCCTGCTGCGCTTCGGTGTGAACTATCGCTTCTGATTGTGGCCGTGTCGGCGACACGACAGAGCGTCCGAGACGTTTACGCATCACACACGTAAGGTTTTGCCGCGTGCCGCGTGACTTCGAAGTCACACGGCGCGTCACAATGCGCGCAATCACAATAAGACCGCAGTCCCGCCAAGGATTCTGAGCACTGGCGCCCAATTCCAGGAACCAACTGGCTTCGCACGTTGTTGGGGGTGCGGGTCGACAAGAACGGGAGGCGGGTATGCCGCGTATGTGTCGGGTTCTCTTTGCCACAATCGGTCTGCTGGGTCTGGCTGTCTCGAGCGCCGCGGCTGCGGATCTGCCGCGTGCCATGCCGCCAGTGAAGGCGCCGGCCTACATTCCGGCGATGTATTCGTGGAACGGCTTCTATCTGGGTATCAACGGCGGCGGTGGCTGGGGCCATTCGCACTGGAACAATGGCGTCGGCTCCACGGACGTGTCGGGCGGCCTCGCCGGCGTCACGGCCGGCTACAACTGGCAGACCGGCAACTGGGTGTTCGGCCTGGAGGCCGACATCGACTGGAGCAACATCAAGGGCAGCTTCTCCAGCGCGTCCTGCGCGTTCGGCTGCGAGACCAAGAACGACTGGCTCGGCACCGCGCGTGGCCGCATCGGCTGGGCGTTTGACCGCTGGCTGCCCTACATCACCGGCGGCGCCGCGTTCGGCAACGTGAAGGCGACGCAGGCCGGCATCGCCAGCGCCAGCGACACCAATTTGGGCTGGACGGTCGGCGCCGGCATCGAGGCGGCGGTCGTCGCCAACTGGACCGCCAAGATCGAGTATCTCTATGCCGATCTCGGTCACGTCGACTGCGGCGCCTGCCTGCCGGCCACCAGCGCCAGCTTCAAGACCAACATCGTGCGCGCGGGCTTGAACTACCGGTTCTAGCTCTCGCGTCATCGAGCACAGCCGCCCCGGACGCTTGGCGCCCGGGGCGGCTTTTTTTTGCGCCCTCCGAGCCGAGTATTTGTTTAGTATTTCTTGACCATCGCTATAGTAAATTTTGTGTATACAAAAAACGCACCCTGCAAAAACCCAGGAAAAATGCGGGGTTTCAAATTCATACTTTGTCAACGCTACCAATGTGCTTTTTCTGCACTAGACTTTGCGTGCCCGCTGAATACTTTGCGCTAACTGTGAAATCTGGAGGTTAGCGTAATGAAACGTTCTCTTGCTGCGGCCCTCGGCGCTCTGGCGCTCGTCGCTTCGCTCCCGGCCTCGGCCGCGGACCTTCCTGCGCGTGGCATGCCCTACAAGGCGCCTGCCTACGCCCCGATGTACAACTGGACCGGCTTCTATCTCGGCATCAACGGCGGCGGCGCCTTCGGCGACTCCGGCTGGAATGGCCTCGGCGTCAGCAACAGCCCGGGCGGCGGCATGGTCGGCGGCACCATTGGCTACAACTGGCAGGGCATGGGCAGCCCGTGGGTGTTCGGCCTCGAGGGCGATGTGGACTGGAGCGGCGTCAGCGACAGCACGACCTGCGGCGCGTTCACCTGCCAGACCAAGAACACCTGGTTCGGCACCGTGCGCGGCCGCGTCGGCTACGCCTGGGATCGCTTCCTGCCGTACGTGACCGGCGGCGCGGCGTTCGGCGACATCAAGGCGAGCCGCAACGGCTTCGCCGGCTCGAGCGACACCAATGCCGGCTGGACGGTTGGCGTCGGCGTCGAGGGCGTGATCGCCGGCAACTGGACCGCCAAGCTCGAATATCTCTACGCCGACATCGGCGATACGACCTGCGCCGCGGCCTCCTGTGGCACCGCGACCAACGTCGATCTGCAGATGAACATCGTGCGCGCTGGTTTGAACTATCGCTTCTAAGAAACCACACGACAGACTTGAAAGCCCCGGACGCGAGTCCGGGGCTTTTTTTATCATCGCTGTTTTGACGGCGCGGCAGCGCCGCGCGAATTAACGCGGCAGGTCAGCCGCGGCCCGGCGCGCAACGCACGTAGACCATGTTGCCGTAGCGGTTCGCCGAATCCGGATCGACATAGCGCGTGATCAGCACGCGGCCGTCGAACGAGATGATCTCGCGGTCCTGCGGATTGGCGGCCTCGCCCTCGGGCCCGATGTAGTTGCGGCCGTCGGAGCTGCCCTTGAGCCGCAGCTCGCTCGGCTGGCGCTGGTCGGCGAGATGCATCATCACGCCGCCGCTTGGGCCTTTCGCGATCACGTAGGGGTTCTTGCATTGGCCGCGCGCGATGGTGATGGTGCGCGCCTTGTCGGCCTCGTTCTGATAGGACGTGAAGCCCCAGCGGCCGATGAACTCCTCGGGCGCGTATTTGGACGGCATCGACGCGGAGGCCGGCGGCGGCGCAGGCTCCTGCGTGCTGGTGCCGAAGCTCGGCATGTTCATGCCGCTGCAGCCGCCGAGGGCCAGGCCCGCACCGAGAAGCGCCCAAGTAACGGCCTGGGTAACGGCCTGGGTGACGGCCTGGGTCACGGTCCGAGGCACGGCCCGGGCCGCGATGGGAAGAGGTCGACGGTCATCACTCATTACTGGCTTCCTGCTCTGCGTCCAGGAACGCGGCCGCGGTCTTGGACCTGCGACCGCAAATCCACCCCGGCCCGATGCGCCATCTTAACCGGTACAAATTTAACCAGCTGCTAACCGCGTCACCCGCCCCCGAAAGAACAGTCTAGCCACATCGGGCGGCAAGGCCCAAAAGCCGGAACGCCGGCCCCGCGGCGTTAACCAAAGAGCCGCCTTTCTTAACCAATGGGGCGGGCCGCCTTGACTTGCCGGGCGCAACCCCCTATTTCCAAGCAGCGTTTAGCACTCGTGAGATGGAGTGCTAAGTGCTTACCAACACAAGATTTTCTTCCCACCTAGCGCGCCCGCGCGCCGACGAGGAAAGCATGGCCAAGCTCAAGTTCCGTCCCCTGCACGACCGTGTGGTCGTCAAGCGCATCGACGCCGAGGAGAAGTCCGCCGGCGGTATCATCATTCCGGACACCGTTAAGGAAAAGCCGTCGCAGGGCGAGATCATCGCCGTGGGCCCGGGCGGCCGCGACGAGAGCGGCAAGCTGATCCCGCTCGATCTGAAGACCGGCGACCGCGTGCTGTTCGGCAAGTGGTCGGGCACCGAAGTGAAGCTCGACGGCGAGGATCTCCTGATCATGAAGGAATCCGACATCATGGGCGTGATCGCCTAAGTCCATCCATCCCGTTTTCAGGAGTGATTTGAAATGTCCGCCAAAGAAGTCCGCTTCTCCACCGACGCGCGCGACCGCATGCTGCGCGGCGTGGAGATCCTCGCCAACGCCGTGAAGGTCACGCTCGGTCCGAAGGGCCGCAACGTCGTGATCGACAAGTCGTTCGGCGCCCCGCGCATCACCAAGGACGGCGTCACCGTCGCCAAGGAGATCGAGCTCGCCGACAAGTTCGAGAACATGGGCGCCCAGATGGTGCGCGAAGTGGCCTCGAAGACCAACGACATCGCGGGTGACGGCACCACCACCGCGACCGTGC
>CAKZHN010000177.1 GCA_936924235.1 uncultured Rhodoplanes sp.
CTCTTCCGATCTGCGGCACGCTGTCGGGCGGCGAGCAGCAGATGCTCGCGATCGCCCGCGCGCTGATGAGCCGGCCTCGCCTGCTCCTGCTCGACGAGCCGTCGCTGGGGCTTGCGCCGATGCTGGCGAAGCAGATCTTCCGCGCCATCCGCGAATTGAACGAGCGCGACAAGCTGACCGTGCTGCTGGTCGAGCAGAACGCGTTTCATGCGCTGAAGCTCGCCCATCGCGGCTATGTGCTGGTCAATGGCGAGATCACGCTGTCGGGCACCGGCCGCGAGCTCCTGGAGCGGCCCGAGGTGCGCGCCGCCTATCTCGAAGGCGGCCGTCGCGAGGCGTAAGGCGCGCCACTCGGCCGCTTCGACATTCCACGGCGCCGCGATAGACTTCCGCCGGGGCTGCGGGGAGAAACGCAATGAAACTCATGCAATGGGCGCGTCTCGCGCTGGCCGGCGCGGCGGTGGCCGGGCTTTCGAGCGCGGTGCTGGCGCAGTCGAACACCATCCGCTTCATCGTCGGCACGGCGCCCGGCGGCGCCATTGACCCCTACGCCCGCATCATCGCCGATCCGATGGCCAAGGCGCTGAACCAGAGCATCATCGTCGAGTACAAGCCCGGCGCCAACGGCAACGCCTCGGCGCAGTTCATCGCCGACCAGCCGGCCGACGGCCAGTATGTCTGGATCGGCACGCAAGCCTTCACCGAGATCAATCCCAGCGTTTTCACCAACCAGCGCTGGTCGATCGACGATTTCGTGCCCTTCATCCGCGGCGTCGAGGCGCCGCTGGTGTTCGCCGTGCATCCTGACGTGCCGGCCAAGACCTTCGCCGAATTCCTGGCCTGGGCGAAGCAGAACAAGGGCAAGCTCAGCTATTCGTCCTACCAGCCGGGCACGCCCTCCCACTTTCTCGGCTACCAGCTCAACGAGAAGTTCGACCTCGACCTGACCCACGTGCCCTATCGCGGCTCGGGCCTGCAGGCCACCGCGCTGCTCGCCGGCCATGCACAGTTCGGCTTCGCCCAGCTCAACTCGACGGCGCCCCACTACGCGACCGGCAAGCTCCGGATTCTCGCGATGACGGGCAAGACCCGCGACAAGCTCATTCCGGACGTGCCGACCTTCGAGGAGCTCGGCTATCCGGAATTCACTGCGAAGGTGTGGTTCGGCCTACTGGTCAAGAAGGGCACTCCGGCCGACATCCTCAATCGCTACGTCGAGGCCGCCAAGGTCGCGCATGCCGATCCGCAGGTGCGCGAAAAGTTGCAGGTGCAGGGCTTCGACGTGGTCGCCGAAACCGGCCCGCAGCTTCTTCCGAACATCAAGGAGCAGATCGTGCGCTGGGGGAAGCTCGTCAAAGCCTCGGGCTTCAACGCCGAGGATCGCGGCAGCACGCGCTGACGCGCGTCGCTAAAAGCCCACGCTCCAGTCCCAGCCGGTGGCGGCAACGGCCGCCGCCGTCGTGACCGCCAGCCACAGGCAGGCAAGAGCGAGACCCCATGCGACCAAAGTCCCCCGGCCTGCAGTGGCCGAGTTAAAAGCAGGGGCCTCGCGAGTGAACGAACCACCTAGATCGAAATTGGCAGACATAGGCAATTCCCCTTTGGCTGGTGGCGATCTTCTGCCGATCCAGCCAAAACTAAAGTGCGCTACGTCACACTCCGAAAAAGAGCGATTTCGCTGTGGAGAGGCTAGGCGCGCCGCGTCGGCAGCGGCACCCGGTCGACGTGCTCGAGCTCGGTGAGCAGGAGCTTCTCGGTCATCCGCGCACGCGTCGAAGCATGCGCCGGATTGTCCCAGAGATTGTCGAATTCGCCTGGATCGTTCTGCAGATCGTAGAGCTCGCCCCAGCCGGTGCCCTGGAAAACGCTCAGCCGGTAGCGCCCGTCGATCAGCGAATGCACGCGCGGCGGCACGTCCGTTCCCGGGCTCGGATGCTGGTGGTCGTACTGGATGAACACGCTGTCGCGAGAAGCCTTGCCGTCGAAGGCGCCAAGGAAGCTCTTCGCCTGCATGCCGCTCGCAGGCTCGATCTTGGCCCGCTCCAGCACGGTCGCACCGATGTCCATGGTCGAGGCCAGTGCATCGGTGCGCTTGGCCTTCTGGCCCGCCTGGGGATCGGCCCAGATGAACGGCACGCGGACGATGCTCTGATACTGCTCGGCGCCCTTCAGCATCAGGCGGTGGTCACCGAGATGGTCGCCGTGATCGCTGGTGAAGATCACCACGGTGTCGTCGCGCTTGCCGCTCCGATCGAGCGCCCCCAGCACCCGGCCGATCGCATCGTCGACGCAGGCGATCATGCCGCAGGTGAGCGCCCTCGCCTCCTGGGACTCGCGCGCCGTCACGCCGATGGTGTTCATGCCGGTGAGGTTGGCCTGGCCGGTCTCGCGCTCCTTGATGATGTTTGCGACCAGCGCCGGCGGCGTCCAGTCGTTGCGCTGGAATGCCTCGGGCGCCGGAAACTGCTCCGGCTTGTACATGTCCCAGTATTTGCCGGGTGGATTGAACGGATGGTGCGGATCGGGAAACGACACCATCAGGAAGAACGGCTCGTCGCCGGCCTCCTCGTCGAGCCAATGGCAGGCGCGGTCGCCGAGGAAGGCTGTGGCGTAGAGCTCCTCGGGGATCGCGGTACGATAAGCCTGCGGCACCGTGTAGTTGTGCGGCAGGCTGTTCTTCGGCCCGAGCAGGTTCTTGGCCTTGGGATCGCGCTCTTCCAACCAACGGTCGTAGTCGCCGCCCGGCTCGTCGCCATGGGCGCGCACCAGCGTCACATGATCGAAGCCGTAGAACGGCGTACGCACGCGGGCGTCCTTGGCGTTCCAGTATTCCGGCGTCTCCTGCTCGTATTTGGCGTCAGCCAGATCATGGCGCAGCGCCTGGGTGAGCCCCCGCGACGGCTCGTGGAAGCCCTCGCGCGGCGGCGGTCGCTTGATGATCGGCGCCCAGGACGTGAAGTTCTGCAGATGGCTCTTGCCGATCAGCGCGGTGTCGTAGCCCGCGTCCCGCAGCAGGTCGACGAAGGTCACCGCATTCATCGACAGCGGGATACCGTTGGACCGCACGCCGTGCACCGACGGCATCCGCCCGGTCATCAGGCTGGAGCGGTTCGGCATGCAGACCGGGCTCGCCACGTAGAAACGATCGAACGCGGTTCCGCGTGCCGCAATCGAATCGATATGCGGGGTTCGCAGCACCGGATGGCCGTAGCAGCCCAGAAAATCGGCGCGGTGCTGGTCGGTGATGAACAGGAGGAAATTCGGACGCGACGATTTCGGCATCAGTGACCCCGGCTTCAAGCGCTGTGATACTATCGAAGCGGAATCGGTTTCGCGCCCCAAAGGCCACAAGCTTCATGGACGAACTTTACGGCTCCGAGACGCTTCTGCAAATCGCCCTGGTCACCGGGGTGCTCGGCGGCGGGGCGGCATTCCTGGCCGGACGCGCCATCGCGCAGACTTGGCGGCCGTTCTGGAGCGTGCTGGTCTATATGGCGCTGCTGGGCGCGGCGGTGCGCTTCGTGCATTTCGCGCTGTTCGAGGCGACGCTCATCTCGCCGCCGTCCTATGCGGCGGACACCGCTTGGCTGATCGTGGTCGGCGCGTTCGCCTGGCGGATGACACGCGCCGCCCAGATGGCGACGCAATACTACTGGCTCTATGCACGCACCGGTCCGTTGACATGGCGGGAGCGCGGGCCGGGCGAGCAGATTCCGGTCAGGAACCGGCCCGTGACCCGGTGACCTGCGGGAAAAAACCGGACAAAATGTCGTCTATCCGGATCGCGCGGATGGGGCGACGATGACAACCGATCATCGGATTTGGTCCGCCAATTGAGGAGAGTTCAATGAACAGGATGTGGCTTGCAGGCGTAGCACTCACAGCGGGGCTGGCGTTGTCCGCCCCCGCGTCCGCGGAGGACATCAGCGTTGCCGTCGCCGGTCCGATGACCGGCCAGTACGCCTCGTTCGGCACCCAGCTCAGGAACGGCGCCGAAGCGGCGGTCGCCGACATCAACGCCGCGGGCGGCGTGCTCGGCAAGCAGCTCAAGCTCCAGGTCAGCGACGACGCCTGCGATCCCAAGCAGGCCCGCGCGGTCGCCGAGAAAATCGCGAACGCCAAGATTCCCTTCGTCGCCGGGCACTACTGCTCGTCGTCCTCGATCCCGGCTTCTGAGGCCTATGCGGAGGGCGGCGTGCTGCAGATCACGCCGGCCTCGACCAACCCCACGTTCACCGAGCGCAAGCTCTGGAACACGTTCCGCGTCTGCGGCCGCGACGACCAGCAGGGCACCGTCGCCGGCGACTACGTCGCCAAGAACTTCAAGGGCAAGAACATCGCCATCCTTCAGGACAAGTCGACCTACGGCAAAGGCCTGGCCGACGAAATGAAGAAGGCGCTGAACAAGGCCGGCACGAAGGAGAAGATGTACGAGGCCTATACGCAGGGCGACAAGGACTTCAACGCGCTCGTCTCCAAGATGAAGGCCAACAACATCGACCTCGTCTACGTCGGCGGCTATCACACCGAAGCGGGCCTGATCCTGCGCCAGATGCGAAACCAAGGCATGAAGACCCAGGTGATGGTCTCGGGTGACGCGATCGCCACCAACGAGTTCTGGTCGATCACCGGCGACGCCGGCGAAGGCATGATGTTCACGTTTGGCGCCGATCCGCGCAAGCGCCCGACCGCCGCCGCGGTGGTGAAGAAGTTCAAGGACAAGGGCGTCGATCCGGAGGGCTACACGCTCTACACCTACGCCGCGATGCAGATCTGGGTGCAGGCGGTAAAGAAGGCCAACACCACCGACGCCAAGAAGGTCGCCGAGGTCATTCGCGCCGGCAAGTGGGACACGGTGCTCGGCCCGATCAGCTACGACAAGAAGGGCGACATCACCACGGTCGACTACGTGTTCTACAAGTGGAACAAGGACGGCAAGTACGACGAGATCCCGATGGGGAAAGGCTCGTAAGCCGCGCCGCGACGCTCTGACGTGACACAAGGCCCGCCCCGGGCTCCGGGGCGGGCCGATTGTTTTGCCTATATAGTCAAACCTGACACGGTCCACTCCGCGAAGGGCGGCGGCGCATGGCGGTTGCGATGACACGACGGGCCGGATTGGGACTTGCCCTGGCGCTCGCGCTCGGCGCCGCGGCGCATGCCCAGCAGCAAGCCCAGCCGAAAACACCGCCGCCGAAGCCGCCGCCTGCGCCGGTTCAGCCGCAGATCAAGTTCGGGGTCGCCGGGCCCTTCACGGGCCAGAACGCCGCCTTCGGCGCACAGCTCAAGAACGGCGCCGAGCAAGCCATCGCCGACATCAACGCGGCCGGCGGCATCCTCAAGCAGAAGATCGCAGTGTCTGCGGGCGATGACGCCTCCGACGCACGGCAGGGCGTCTCCGTTGCCAACAAGCTCGCCGGCAGCGGCGTCAAGTTCGTCATCGGCCATTTCAACTCGGGCGTCACCATCCCGGCCTCCGACGTCTACATGGAGAACGGCGTGCTGATGGTCTCGCCGGCCTCGACCAGCCCGAAGGTGACCGACCGCGGCCTGTGGAACGTGTTCCGCACCTGCGGCCGCGACGACCAGCAGGGCATCGTCGCGGGCGACTACATCGCCAGGAACTACAAAAACCGCAAGGTCGCGATCGTCCACGACAAGACTACCTACGGCCAGGGCCTCGCCGACGAGACCCGCAACGCGATGCAGGCCGGCGGCCTGCTCGATGCGCTCTACGAGAGCATCAATGTCGGCACCAAGGACTTCGGCGCGCTGGTCACCAAGATCAAGGCCTCCGGCGCCGAGCTGGTCTATTACGGCGGCACCCACGTCGAGGCGGCACTGCTATTGCGCCAGATGCGCGACCAGGGCGTCAGCGCCACGCTGATGGCCGCGGATGGGATCACCGACGACGATTTCGCGGGCATCGCCGGTCCCGCGGCCGAGGGCACGCTGATGACCTACGCGCCGGACCCGCGGAAGCGGCCGACGGCCGCCGCCGTGGTCGCGAAATTCCGCGAGCGGAATTTCGAACCGCACGCCTATACGCTGTACGCTTATGCGGGGGTGGAGATCATCCGGCAGGCGGCCGAGGAAGCGAAAACGCTCGACCCGCGCAAGATCGCCATGCTGATGCGCTCCGGCCGGACCTTCCCCACCGTGATCGGCAACATCACCTTCGATCTGAAGGGCGACGTCACGCGGCCGGACTATGTGATGTATGTCTGGAAGAAGAACGCGAGCGGCAAGATCACGTATACCGAGCTGGAATGACCGACTTGAGCTTTTACCGTGGAGCATGAGATGACACGAACAGCCAGGATTTTTACCGCAGCCGTGCTGGTCGCCGCCGTCGGCTTGCCTGCAACCTTCTTCATGCAGCGCGAGGCCGATGCGCAATCCGGTGCCTCGGGCTTTGAGGTGAAGTATCTCAACTGGGGGAGCTGGCAATCGCGGGTTGGGTTTTCGCAAGCCGCCAGCGCCAAGCGGCCGGGCCGCCTTCTGTTCCTCTCGGGGGTCGGCTCCGAGGAGGAGATGCAAGGCGCAGTGCAGCACGTCGGCGACTTCGCTGCGCAATGCAACGCCGCCTGGGCCAGCATCAAGAAAATCCTCGAACGCGAGGGCGGCTCGACCGGCAACATCGTCCGCATCGTCACGTATGTCACCGATCCGCGGAGTCTCGGCGCCAACAACGCCTGCAAGAAGGCGGCACTCGGCGATGGCCCCTACCCGCCGCACACGTTTCTCAATGTCAGCCAGCTTGCCTTGCCGGGAATGCTCGTCGAGGTCGAGGTGACTGCGGCATTGCCGGATTGATCAGCCGATCTGGCCCAGGATCGGGAACGCCTCCAAAAGCCAGAAGCTCACCCGCGACACCGAGCCGGTGAGGAAGGCGATGCCGGTCAGTACCATCAGCCCGCCCATCACCCACTCCATGTGGACCAGATGCCGGCGGAAGCGCGTGAGGAACGCGGCGAACGGCTTCACCGCCATGGCCGCGATCAGGAACGGAATGCCGAGGCCGAGCGAATAGACCGCCAGCAGGCCCGCGCCCTTGGCGACAGTCTGCTCGGATGCCGCGACCGCCAGGATCGCCGCGAGAATGGGACCGATGCAAGGCGTCCAGCCGAACGCGAAGGCGAGCCCCATCACATAGGCGCCCCAGAGTCCCACCGGCTTCGCCATCTCGACGCGCTTCTCGCGTAAGAGCCAGCCGATGCGGAACACGCCGAGAAAGTGCAGTCCCATGATGACGATGGCGATGCCGGCCGCGATCGACAGCTCGGCCGAATAGAGCCGGATCAGCCCGCCGATCACGCTGGCGCTGGCGCCGAGCGCGACGAACACCGTCGAGAAACCCGCGACGAACAGCAGCGCGGCCAGGAGCGTGTCGCCCATGGTGCCGGTCTTGGGATCGTCGTCGGCGAGCCGCTCCAGGGAACTGCCGGCGAGATAGACGAGATACGGCGGCACCAGCGGCAGCACGCAGGGCGACAGGAAGCTGACGACGCCAGCGATCAGGGCCGCGAGCAGGGAGACGTTCGGGATCATCGCCGCCTAGATGCATGGGGCCGCCGCCATGCGCAAGCTTAACGGCCAGGGCTGGCGCTGATGTGATCGGCAGTTGATCTTGCTATGGTTGAAATCCCCTGCCCGCCGGGAGACCCACGTGCCGCGCAATCTCATCACCGATGTTCCAGGCGTCCGCGTCGGCCACGCAGACGACGCCAAGCTCGGCTCGGGCGCAACGGTCGTGGTGTTCGACAAACCCGCAGTCGCTGCCGCTGACCTGCGCGGCGGCGGGCCGGGCACGCGCGAAAGCGCGCTGCTCGATCCGGCGATGACGGTCGAGCGGATCGACGCCATCGCGCTGTCAGGCGGCTCCGCCTTCGGCCTCGATGCCGCTTCCGGCTTGCAGGCCTGGCTCCGCGAGCAGGGCCGCGGCTACGACGTCCGCGGCATGAAGGTGCCGATCGTGCCCGGAGCGATCCTGTTCGACCTGCTCAACGGCGGCGACAAGGACTGGGGCCGCTACCCGCCCTATCGCGAGCTCGGCTATCAGGCGGCCGCGCAGGCCGCGCCCGACTTCGCGCTCGGCAGCGTCGGCGGAGGCCACGGCGCCAGCACCGTCGACCTCAAGGGCGGCACCGGCTCGGCCTCGGCCACCACGCCGGACGGCGTCACGGTCGGCGCGCTCGCCTTGGCCAACGCCGCGGGCTCGGCGGTGATCGGCGGCGGGCCGCATTTCTGGGCCGCGCCGTTCGAGCGCAACAAGGAGTTCGGCGGTCGCGGCCAACCCGAGCACGTGCCACCGGAGGCGCTGAACTTCCGCACCAAGGGCCAGCCCGGTGAGAACACCACGCTGGTGGTGGTCGTGACCGACGCGACGCTGACCAAGGCGCAGACCAGGCGGCTCGCCATCATGGCACAGGACGGCATGTCGCGGGCGCTGCGGCCGATCCATACGCCGCTCGACGGCGACATCGTGTTCGCGGCTGCGACCTGCGAGCGCACGCTGCGCGATCCGCCCTATGGGCTGGCCGAGCTGGGCGCACTGGCCGCCGACACCGTGGCGCGCGCGATCGCGCGTGGCGTCTACGAGGCGAAGGCCCTGCCCTTTGCCGGCGCGCAGCCCAGCTGGCGGGACAAGTTCGCGACGGGCTCCATCCGCTGAACGCCGAGCAAGCGCCGCTCGTGGGATTAGCGCTTCGCTCCTTGGCCGAGATAGCGGCCGAGTGCGTCGCTCGGGACAGCGCCACTTTTGGCAAGCTGCTGGAGGCAGTGCGCAGCAAGGTCGAACGATTGGTAGCAATGATGCGCGATGATGGTGAGGTGCTTGAGCTGCTCCGGCGTCATCGTGTCCGGTCTTGTAAAGTCGCGGACGTAGACGATGTCGCTCTCGAGCAATTGGTTCAGCGCCGCGTAGTTTGGCATGAACATGGGCGCGATCATCCAGTTCTTGATGTTCGCAAAGCAATGCGGGACGAATCCCTGCTGCCGCAACTCTGAATCGATTTCTCCCAGCGTCGGCTGCTGCTCATAGAGCGGCATGAATGCCGCTTCGGTTTGAATCGCGACGGCATTCGCGAGACGACGGGACCCGTGCCTGAAAATCGAGAGCTCGGAGCCTTGGGCATCAATTTTCAGAAAGTCGATATCGCCCAGTTCATCGACATCATTGAGACGGCGGGTTTCGACGGGCAACTCCTTTACGATCCGCCCCCAGGATTCGAAGCCGGTGAAGTACTTCAGCTTCTGCGGATCAGGACGAAGCAGACTCGTCATGCCTTCCGACTCGCAAACCCGCAGCGTCGCCGGATTTCCGTCGCCGATCACATAGGGCAGATAGGTTTCAAGGTCGCTCTTGCGCGAATTGAGAGCGGCGAGTGCGTGAGGCAGCGGCTCGAATCCCACGACGCGGCAGAGCCGCGCGGCCAGCAGAGGCTTGTACGGCGGCTCTCCGTCGATCGGGTTTGCACCGATATCCGCGACGGTCGTAAGGCGTGCAGGCTTAAGGAGTTCGACGAGGAAATCGCCGCCGCTCTTTCCGCGCTCAGACATCAGGCATCCCACAGAAATTATGTTTTTTGTAGCGCCCCGTTACCTACCACCAACGGCCGTTGCGCGCCAACGTACTCATAAAGCCGGTTCTGCAAACCGGTTGCCGATGTCCGCTTCGCTCCGAATCTTAGGTCTCGATGGGAGAGTTTCGCCTGCACGTATTCCTGCGGGTGTGTTAGATTCCGGCCTCGACGAGCTTGACAGTCTCACGGAGCCGGTTGGTGGGGATACGACGCCTCATCGGGACGGTGGCAAGGAATTCCCGCGAATGAATTTGGTATTCGGCAACGACATCCAGCGGCTGAGGACGCTGTTTTCCGAGCGGAACTGGCCACTGCTCGTGCAAACCGCTGCAGGCCTTTCCGCCAGTCAACCCAACAACGGCGAGGCGCTCCGTTATTGGGGCATCGGCGAATTTATGCAGACGGGCGTCGTTAGCGACAAGTTGCCGCGAGCATGGCTGTTGAACGATCAGGAGGCCGGTCTGTGGCTCGGCGTGCTGCAGGAATTCGACAGGTACCCAAAAGGCAGTGTCAGAAGTGAGGACCTGCTGGCGCAGGTCGATTTCCAGAAGATCAGACACAGCCCGCACATGGACTATCCGATGGAGGTACACATCGAGACGCTCGCTGTGTGCAACGCGGCTTGCACGTTTTGCCCCTATCCAACGATGGATCGCCAGGGCGACAGGATGTCCGACCAATTGATCGATAAGATCATCGCGGACCTCAAACAGATTCCAACCAATGTGTCTTTCACAATCGCTCCGTTCAAAGTGAATGAGCCATTCCTTGACAAGCGGATATTTTCCGTTTGTGCCAAGATCAACGAGCAACTCCCCAACGCGTGGCTCCGCCTGTTCACCAATGGCTCGCCGCTTACCGAAGACATTATTGAGAAAATCTGTGGCGTCAAAAAAGTCACCCACTTGTGGATTTCATTGAACGAGGTTGAAGCACAAGCTTACGAAAAGCTCATGCAGTTGCCGCTCGATCGTACTTTATCGAAGCTTGACCTCTTGCATGGACTGGTCCGCCAAAGCCGTTTTCCGCATCCAGTGATGGTGTCGCGCGTGAACGACGGCACCGCTCGCGACCAGATTTTCCTGAACTTCGTCCGGCAGCGCTATCCAATGTTCAAGCCGCACATGATCGGCGGCAGAAATTGGACCGGCCAAGTCGACGTCGGAACCAACGCCCGCGTTCCTCCCACCGGATGTGCCCGTTGGTTTGAAGTCTCCATCATGGCCAGCGGCAAAGTTGCATTGTGCTGCATGGACGGAGAAGGCAAGCACGTCATCGGCGACGTCAACACGCAGACGGTGCTCGAAGTCTACAATAGCCCCGGCTACCGCAAGATGCGGCAATTCACATTTTCCCGCAAAGCTGCAGCAGCGCCCTGCGAAACATGCGCCTACTGACGCGCATTAACTTGGTCTCGAAACCGCACATGGTTTGAGATGCTTGATCTTGTCACCACCGCTGCGCCCATCTGTCATGAGTTGAGCTTTTGACGACTCGGCAGTGGCGGGGGAATTAATTTACTCGTTGAACTTGCGGAGCAGCCCGACCCACAGCTGGGGCGGCATCAGCGACGGCGGCCGCCGCATGCCGAGCGCTTCGGCGACCATGATGCCGAAGTCGTTGCAGTTCTGGAACATCAGATGCCACTGGCGCTCGTCGCCGCGCAGCATGGCAACGGCGCGCGACACGCGCACATATTCGGCGGGGCTGAGCCGCCGCTGATAGATGGCGTTGGGCCGGTACTTGGCGTCGTTCTTGTCGCGGCGCACCGATCCCGCGACGGGCACGAACGCTCCGAGTATGGCGTCGCCGTCGGGGGCCAGCCCGGCTAAATGCTGGTCGAGGATACGGCCCGCCGCGTCGGTCCGCCCGTAGACGATGTAGGTGTGACCGAGGGCCGGGCCGGGCCGCGCACGGAATTCGATGAAGTAGCGGTCGGCCGCAGCGCGCGGCTCTCGTGGCGCGGGCTGTGCCGAAGCTTTGCCGGATGCGAGCATCGCGAGCAGCAACAGGCAGCCCAGGAGCGCGAAGCCCAAAGCCCGAATGGCCGTCCCAACCCGCACAGCGTTGCTCCCCGGCCGGATGCCCGGCCGCCGATGCCCAACGCCTCCTCATTTTCTTGCCAACGCCCGCCCGCCAGCGGGACCCCCGTGAGGTTATTGTGAATGCTTAACCGGCCGGCGCAAATCCATCTACGCGACACAGTTAATGCGCGAGGTCAGGACACGAACCGCTCGGCCGCATACGGCGCCGGATCGCAGAACGGCGTCGCGCCGGTCATCATCTCGGCCAAAAGCCGGCCTGACACCGGCCCGAGCGTGAGCCCCCAATGGGCGTGACCGTAGTCGAGCCACAGCCCTGGCTGGCCCGGCGCGCGGCCGATCACCGGGCGTGAATCCGCAAAGCACGGCCGCGAGCCCATCCAGGGCTGCGCCTCGATGCCGTCACCGAGCGGATAGAGCGCTTTTGCCGCAGGCAGCACGCGGTCGATCTGCACCGGTGTCGGCGGCGCGGCGCGGTCGGCGAATTCGGCGCCGGTGGTGAGGCGGATGCCCTGCTCCATCGGCGCAAGGCAGTAGCCGTAGTCGGTGTCGACGATCGGCCGCGTCAGGCCGGCGTTACCTTGCGACTTGTAGTGCCGGTGATAGCCGCGCTTGAAGGCGAGCGGCAGGCGGATGCCCAGCGGTCCCAGCAGGTCCGGCGCCCAGGGGCCGAGCGCCACCACCGCCTCGTTAGCGTCGACCGGGCCTTCATCGGTGTCGACGCGCCAGTTCTGGCCGGAGCGGTGCAAGGTGGTCGCGTCGCCTTTGAGGATGACGCCGCCGAGCTTGGTGAAGCGCTCCGCATAGGCGCGCCCGACCGCGGCCGGGTTGGACACGCTCGCGGCCTCCGTCCAGTGCACGGCGTGGCTGAACACCGGCGCGAGCGACGGCTCGAGCAGCCGCGCCTCGTCGGGCGTCATCACGCGGTGGCTCAGGCCTAGCTCGGTCGCATAGGCGCGCTCGCGCGCGGTGCCGGCAAACGAGTCATCGCTGCGATAGAGCTTGAGCCAGCCGTCCTTGCGCAGATAGCGCGTGGCATTGGCCTCGCCCATCAGCGCCTCGTGCTCTGCAATGGCGCTGGCATAGAGCGGCCGCATCGCCTTGGCGAATTCCAACGCACGCTCGCCGCGCGTGTTGGCGCGATAGGCCAGGAGCCACGGCGCCAGCCCGGGCAGCGCCGCGAGATGATAGTTCGCCTCCGGCGCCTGCTTCAGCGCGATGCGCAGAAGCGCGCCGAAGCCCTTCGGGAAGGCGTGGGCGAACAGCGTGTTGCCCTCGATGATGCCGGTGTTGCCGTAGGAGGTTTCCTCCGCGGGCCCGCGCCGGTCGACCAGCGCCACCGCGAGTCCCCGTTTGGCGAGGTGCAGGGCAGCGGATATTCCGACGATACCGGCCCCCAGCACGATCGCGTCGGTCCGGGCCATGATGGTTCTCCTGTTTTGGGGGGCGATGTGCTGTGGCGGGGTACTCTCGATATTTAGGCGACGCTATCGACGCCCGCCAGCGCGGCTGTTATGCCGCAGCAATGCGACTGCTCGACCGCCCGGCTGAGGCGCTGGCATGGCTCGGCCGCCAAGGCACCCGGGCCGTCGCCATCTCGATCGTGCTCGGTATCTTCCTGCCGCCGCTCGGCGCGATCATCCGGCCGTTCTTCCCCGAGACCGTGTTCGCGCTCCTGGTGCTGGCCTTCCTGCGGGTCGATCCCGGCGCGTTGCGCGCCCAGCTTGCCAAGCCGCAGCTGCTGATCGCAGCGACCGCCTGGATCATGCTGATCGTGCCGGTCGCGGCAGGCCTGCTGTTCGTCGCGATCGATCTCAAGGCCACGTCGCCGGGCCTGCTGCTGGCCCTGGTCATCAACCTGGTCGCGCCGCCGATCTTCGCCTCGCCCGCGCTCGCCGCGCTGATGGGGCTCAACGCCGCGATCACGCTGGCGCTGCTGCTGGTCTGCATCGCGGTGACGCCGTTTGTCGCGCCCGCGCTGGTGGCGATGTTCGCCGGCGCCGCGGTGACATTCTCGCCGCTGTCGCTGGCCCTGCGGCTCGTCCTGATGCTGGCGGGCGCGGCGCTAGCCGGTGTCGCGATCCGCGCCATCGCAGGCAGGCCCTGGGTCGAGCGCCAGCGCGAGCGCATCGACGGCCTCAACGTGATCGTGCTGTTTCTGTTCGCGGTGGCGCTGATGGGCGACGTGCTCAGCAACACCATCGCCCAGCCGCTCTACGTGCTGGGCCTCCTGGCGCTCGGCTGCCTTGTCACCTTCGGGCTCTGCGCGCTTACCGCGCTGGTGCTCATCCGCGTCGACCTGCACACCGCGGTGCCGCTCGCGCACGCGGCGGCATCACGCAACACCGGGCTGATGCTCGCGGCCGCGGCCGGCGCCGTGCCCGAGCTGGTCTGGCTCTACATGGCGCTCTTGCAGATCCCGATCTACGCGCTGCCGCTGATCATCAAGCCGCTGCTGCGCCGGTTTGCGCAGCAGGCGGTCTGATGCTTCGCACTACACGCTCAGATTCATAGTCGATGTCGACGATGTCAGCTGGGCCTGCAGGTTGACCATCATCTTCAGCAGATTGCCGAAGTTGAACGAGTTCGGATTGCCGGAGCCCGTGCTCGAACCGCTGCTGTCGCCCGAGTCCGCCGGCGTGGTCATCTCGAGCTTGGTGCCGTCGGCATAGGTGATGGTGGTGGTCGACGAGCCGTCGGCGTTGGTGCTGGTCTGGCTGCTGGTGCCGTCGGCCGACGCGCCCGAGAGCAGCGCCTGCAGAGGATCGCTGCCGCCCTGCTGCTGGCCGCTGCCGCTCGAATCCTCAACGTGATGATGGTGGTGGCCGCCGCCGGCGTGGGCCTTCTGCATGGCGCTCTGCAGCTCGTCGGCGCTGACCGAGCCGTCGCCATTGCTGTCGAGCTTGTTGAACAGCGCATCGACGCCGGACTGGTCGGCGCCGGAGCCGATCGCCTGCTCGAATTCCGATTGCGAGACCTGGCCGTCACCGTTGGTGTCGAACTTGGCGATCACATCCTGGGCAATGCCGGCCGCCGGACCGCCCTGCCCGCTCTGCATCGACAGCAGCGCCGACATCATGTCAGGACTGAACTGCGGCAGGCCGCTGGTGCTGCTGGAGCTGTCGGAACCGCCCGAGCCGCTGTCCTGGCCGAGCGCCGCCATCAGCGGGTCACTGGAATTTCCACCGCCGGTAATGGCGTCGAACAGCGATTGGAGCGCATCCGTCGGGTTGGCGCCGCTGCTGGAGTTGCTGCCGCTCGTGCTGCCCGATTGGAACGGCCACTGAAGATAGGAATAGGCGCTGGATGAACCAACGGCTGAAGCTGACATGGTACCCCTCGACCTGAAAAACGCAGTCACCCCACGCTTGCAGGAGCAAACGGCGCGCCAACGCGGAACCCGCATAAAACCTGGAAAGTGCTCCGCCGGAGCCCCGCAAAAATTTCCGCTTGCGCGCCGCACCCGGCAAATTTGACCGGGCGCCAAGTCATCCAAAGGCCATCCACCGGTCGCGTTGCCGGGCTGCGCCGCGCGTGTTACGCGACAGGGAGCTGAAGGCCCCAGGGAAGCCCACATGCCGCGTCCCCTCCGCATCGCCCCGTCGATCCTGTCGTCCGACTTCTCCAAGCTCGCCGACGAGGTCCGCGCCGTGGAAGCGGCCGGCGCCGACTGGATTCACCTCGACGTGATGGACGGGCACTTCGTCCCGGTGATCACCTTCGGGCCCGACGTCGTGAAGGCGATCCGGCCGGTCAGCCAGAAGGTGTTCGACGTGCACCTGATGATCGCACCGGTCGACCCGCATCTCGAGGCCTTCGCCAAGGCTGGCGCCGATATCATCACCATCCACGTCGAGGCCGGCCCGCACCTGCACCGTTCACTGCAGGCCATCAAGGCGCTCGGCAAGAAGGCCGGCGTGACGATGAACCCCGGCACGCCGGTGGAGTCGATCGAGCACGTCATCGACCTGGTCGATCTGGTGCTGGTGATGTCGGTCAATCCGGGCTGGGGCGGCCAGAAGTTCATTCCGGCCGCCGAGGAGAAAATCCGCCGGGTCCAGGCCCTCATCGGCGGCCGGCCGATCGACATCGAGGTCGATGGCGGCGTCACGCCCGAGAACGCCGCATTGGTGACGCGGGCCGGCGCCAATGCGCTGGTCGCGGGCTCCGCGGTGTTCAAGGACGGCCCCGCCAACTACCGCGCCAACATCGATGCCATTCGCAACGCGGCGGCCCTGGCCCGTGGCGAGGCGGCCTGATCGCGACTAAGATCGTCCCTCACATTCGGAATGCGAGGGACGGATCATGGGCGTGTTGATCGACGGCAAATGGAGCGACGGCGAACTGCCGCAGGAGACCAGCACCACCGGGCAGTTCAAGCGCGCCGACAGCTCCTTTCGCGACCGCATCACGGCCGACGGCTCGTCGGGCTTCAAGGCTGAGCCCGGCCGCTATCATCTCTATGTGGCGCACGGCTGCCCTTGGGCGCATCGCACGCTGATCTACCGGGCGCTGAAGAAGCTCGATGGGCTCATTTCGGTGGCCTATTCGATCCCGGGCCTCAAGCAGCAAGGCTGGCAGTTCGGCGACGACCCACGCTATCCGGATTGCATCCCCGACAAGGTCAACGGCTTCGAATACCTGCACCAGGCCTACACGGCCGCGAAGCCGGACTACACCGGCAAGGTCACGGTGCCGACGCTGTGGGACAAGAAGACCAAGCGCATCGTCAACAACGAGTCGTCCGAGATCATCCGGATGCTCAACACCGAGTTCAACGCCATCACCGGCGACCGCGCAGACTATTATCCGGAAAAGCTCCGCGCCGAGATCGATGCGGTGAACGAGCGCGTCTACCACAACGTCAACAACGGCGTGTACCGCGCGGGGTTCGCCAAGTCGCAGGCGGCCTACGAGGAGGCCTATGACGGGCTGTTCTCGACGCTGGACTGGCTCGAGGAGCGGCTGTCGAAGCACCGCTATCTGGTCGGCTCGCAGATCACCGAGGCCGACTGGCGGCTGTTCCCCACGCTGGTGCGCTTCGACGTCGCCTATTTCTCGATCTTCAAGTGCAACCGCCAGCGCATCGCCGACTATCCGAACCTGTCGAACTACATGCGCGAGCTCTATCAGGTGCCGGGCGTCGCCGGGACCGTGACGCCGCGCTACTACGTCATCAACTACTACTCGATCCCCAAGGTGAACCCGACCCTGATCATCCCGAAGGGCACGCCGGTCGACCTCGGCCAGCCGCACGACCGGGCGAGGCTGGCGGCTTAAGCTCACTTTTCCACCATTCCGGCTTGCAATTGCGGCCTCCGGGTCTGATACAGACGCGTATCCCCAAAGCCCTGAGGCCCTGATGATCCCGCGTTACTCCCGTCCCGACATGGTTGCGATCTGGTCGCCGGAGACGCGGTTTCGCATCTGGTTCGAGATCGAGGCCCATGCCGCCGACGCCATGGCCAAGCTCGGCATCGTGCCGAAGGCGGCGGCCAAGAAGATCTGGGCCAAGGGCAAGAACGCCAAGTTCAACGTGGCGCGGATCGACGAGATCGAGCGCGTCACCAAACACGACGTCATCGCGTTCCTGACGCACCTCGCCGAAATCGTCGGCCCCGAGGCGCGCTTCGTGCACTCCGGCATGACCTCGTCCGACGTGCTCGACACCTGCCTCAACGTGCAACTCACTCGCGCCGCCGACATCCTGATCGACGACGTCGACAAGCTCCTGGCGGCGCTGAAGCGCCGCGCCTTCGAGCACCGGAAAACGCCCACGGTCGGCCGCTCGCACGGCATCCATGCCGAGCCGACCACGTTCGGCGTCAAGCTCGCAGTGGCTTATGCCGAGTTCACCCGCGCGCGCGAGCGCCTGGTCGCGGCCCGCAAGGAGGTCGCGACCTGCGCAATCTCGGGCGCGGTCGGCACCTTCGCCCAAGTCGATCCGCGGGTCGAAGCGCATGTCGCCAAGGCCATGGGGCTCGCGGTCGAGCCGATCTCCACGCAGGTGATCCCGCGCGACCGCCACGCCATGTTCTTTGCCACGCTGGGCGTGGTCGCCTCGTCCATCGAGCGTCTCGCCATCGAGGTCCGCCATCTGCAGCGCACCGAGGTGCTCGAAGCCGAGGAGTTCTTCTCCGAAGGCCAGAAGGGCTCGTCGGCGATGCCGCACAAGCGCAACCCGGTGCTGTCGGAGAACCTCACCGGCCTCGCCCGCATGGTGCGATCTTATGCCATGCCCGCGATGGAGAACGTCGCGCTCTGGCACGAGCGCGACATCTCGCACTCGTCGGTGGAGCGCATGATCGGACCCGACGCGACGGTGACGCTCGACTTCGCGCTCGGCCGTCTCACCGGCCTGATCGACAAGCTCGTGGTCTATCCGGGGAACATGCAGAAGAACCTCGACCGGCTCGGCGGGCTCGTGCATTCACAGCGCGTTCTGATCGCGCTGACCAAGGCGGGCATGTCGCGTGAGGACGCCTACAAGACCGTGCAGACCCACGCCATGCAGGTCTGGCAGGGCAAGGGTGACTTCCTGACGCTGCTCAAGAATGATCCCGCGGTCCGCAAGGCGCTCAGCGCCAAGGAGATCGAGAAGAACTTCGACCTCGGCCATCACCTCAAGCACGTCGACACGATCTTCAAGCGCGTGAGATCG
>CAKZHN010000178.1 GCA_936924235.1 uncultured Rhodoplanes sp.
GCAGCAGCCGCGACTCGACGAAGCCGCCGCCGACCGCGACCTGCCAGATCAACAGCAGCAGCGGGATCGAGTACCAGCGGCCGACCAGGTTTGCGGCCCGTGACGTCATTTGCGCCATCATCGCATCACCTGCTCTTCGGTGCCGATGAGCTGGCCTTTGAGCACGCGGCCGCGGATCGCCATTAGGATGCGGTCGCTGAGAAAGCCCAGCACGGCAAAGCACGTGATGCCGGCGAGCATCAGGTCGAACCGCACCCACTCCTCACCGTAACTGATGATGTTGGCGAGGCCGACCTTGGAGCCGATCAGCTCGGCGGCAAACAGCACCACGAAGGCATGCGCCAGCCCGATGCGGATGCCGGCGAACAGCTGCGGCGCCGCGGCCGGAATGATGACACGGAAGAAGATCGTACGCTTGGGCGTGCCCATGTTCTGCGCCGCCCACACGAGAATCCGGTTGATCGACAGGATGGCGTGGCGCGAGGCGATGAAGATCGGGAAGAACACCGAGAACGCGATGATGCTGATCTTCGAGGCATGGCCGAGACCGAACAGCAGCAGGAACACCGGCAGAAATGCGATCTTCGGGATCGAATAGAGAAACGACACCAGCGGATCGAAGAAATGTCGCACGCCCGGCACCATGCCGGCGCCGAGGCCCGCGGTGATCCCGCTCGCCATGCCGATGAGAAAGCCCAGCGCCACGCGATAGAGGCTCGCGGCGAGCGCCGTTGGCAACTCACCCGAGATGGTCAGCTCCCACAGCGCGGCGACGATATCCGACGGCACCGAGAGATAGCGCGGCAGAAGATCGAGCCGGCCGAACACCTCCCACGCGACCAGCGCCGCGACGGGGATCGCCCAGTTCAGCAGCAGGGCCCGCCTGATCCTCACGCCTCCTCCAGGGCTCGCGCCTTCAGCACCTCTTCGCGCAGCAGGTCCCAGACCTGCACCCGCAGATCGAGATACTCCTTCGACTTGCGGAACTCGCCGCTCCGGTCGATCGCCGGAATCCGGATGTCGGCCTTGATGCGGCCGGGCCGCGCCGTGAACACGATCAGCCGCGTCGCCAGATAGATCGACTCGTCGATGTCGTGGGTGACGAACAGCGCGGTCTTGCGCGCGTTCCGCCAGATGGACTGCAGCTCCTCCTGGAGCAGCTCCCGCGTCTGCGAATCCAGCGCGCCGAACGGCTCGTCCATCAGCAGCACCTCGGGATCGAGCGCGAACAACCGCGCCAGCGCCACGCGCTGCTTCATGCCGCCGCTGAGCTGGCCGGGATAAAGGTCGGCGTAGCGCGCCAGATGCACGAGATCGAGATATTCGCGCGCCTTGGCAAGCCGCTCGGCCTTGGCCATGCCCTTCATCTCCAGCGGCCAGGCGACGTTCTCGAGCGCGGTCAGCCACGGAAACAGCGACAGGTCCTGGAACATCATGCCGCGGTCGGGCCCGGGCGCGCCGACCGGGCGGCCGTTGAGGCGAAGCTCGCCGCCGGACGCAGGCTCGAAGCCGCCGACGATGTGGAGGAAGGTGCTTTTGCCGCAGCCCGAAGGGCCGACGATCGAAACGAACTCGTGCTCCTCGATCGACAGCGACAGCTTGTCGATGGCCGTCACGGTGCGGCCATTGCTGACAAACGTCTTGTCCAGGTCTTTCACTTCGAGGAGCGGCATCGCTAACTCTTGCAGGCATGGCGGCTTTCGACAAGACTTCCGTTCGTCCGTCGCTGTTCCGCCTCGCGATACTTGCTCGCGATACTTGCAGTTGAAAGCTTCGTCGCTCGATGCCCGGCATGCCTGAGTTCGATTACGTGATCGTCGGCGCCGGCTCCGCCGGCTGCGTTCTGGCGGGCCGCCTGAGCGCCGACCCTTCGGTGCGCGTGCTGCTGCTCGAGGCCGGCGGCTGGGACTGGCATCCGCTCATCCGCATCCCGCTCGGCGTCGGGCGCATCTGGGGCTTCGACCGCTTCGACTGGGGCTATGAGACCGAGCCCGAGCCTCACGCCGGCGGCCGCCGCATCGAGACCGCGCGCGGCAAGGTGATCGGCGGCTCGCATTCCATCAATGCGATGGGCTACATCCGTGGCCATCGCGGCGACTACGACCGCTGGGCGTCGCATCAATTGCCGGGCTGGTCCTACGAAGACGTGCTGCCCTATTTCAAGCGCGCCGAAACCTGGGAGGACGGCGAGACGGCGCATCGCGGAGGCGGCGGGCCGCTCTATGTGCGCAAGACCAGGGACCTCGATCCGCTTTACGCCGCCTACATCGAAGCCGGGATGCAGGCCGGTCATCCCTTCACCGAGGACTATAACGGCGCCGAGCAGCACGGCTTTGCCTGGGCGCAATGGACCATCCGCCACGGCCGCCGCGACACCACGGCGCGCGGCTATCTGCATCCGGCGCGCGGGCGCGGCAACCTCACGATCTACACGAACGCGCTGGCGCAGCGGATCGTGATCGAAGGCCAGCGCGCCGTCGGCGTCCAATTCCGCCGGCACGGCGCGAATGAAACGGTCCGCGCCGCACGCGAGGTGATCGTCTGCTCGGGCTCCATCAACACGCCGCAGCTTCTGATGCTGTCCGGCATCGGCGATCCGGAGCATCTGCGCGAGCACGCAATCGATATGCGTGTGCCGCGGCGCGACGTCGGGCGCAATCTCCAGGACCATTACTCGACCGGCCTCGCTCACGAGCGCCGCGAGCCGGGCCCGTTCGTCGCGGCGACCCGCTTCGACCGGCTCGCCTTCAACTTCGCGCGCGCCTATGTGGCCGGCACCGGCCCCGCGACCGACGTGCCGAGCGGCTTCATGGCCTTCGTGAAGACCGATCCGGCGCTCCCCATGCCGGACATCCAATTTCTATTCCGTTCCGGGCCGTCGAACGCGGGTCCGTGGTTTCCGGGCGTCCGTCCGGCATGGCAGGACGCTTTCATCTGCCGGCCCATCCTGCTGCGGCCAAAGAGCCGCGGCGCCATCCGGCTGCGCTCCGCCAACCCAAGCGACCGGCCGCGCATCCAGCAGAACTTCCTGAGCGACGAGCGCGACCTGCCGGTGCTGCGCGCTGGGCTGAAGCTCCTGCGCGAGGTCGCGGCGCAGCCGGCGCTGCAGCCGTTCTGCGGCCGCGAGATCGGCCCTGGCGACGCATCGAAAAGCGATGCCGAGCTAGGCGCCTACATTCGCCAGAATGGAGCCACCGCGCATCATCCCTGCGGCACGTGCCGCATGGGCTCCGACGGCGATGCCGTGGTCGACGCGGAGCTTCGAGTGAATGGCGTGCAGGGCCTGCGCATCGCCGACGCATCCGTCATGCCCGATCTCGTCGGCGGCAACATCAACGCGGCCGTCATCATGATTGCGGAGAAAGCGGCCGATATGATCCGTGGCAACGTCAAGTCACGACAGCCTTGAGGGCCGACAAGGCCAAGGAAGGGCACAGGAGTTGCATTGGATGCTTCGCCGGGTGCACGCTACGCCGATTGATCGAGAGCCCCATGATCTGTTTCGTTGAAAAACTTCACCGGCATGCCGCACTGATTGCATTGGCCGTTGGCTCGGCTTGCCTGTGGCCAGCGACTGCGAGCCGCGCGCAAGACAGTTATCCATCGAGGCCCATTCAGGTGATCGTCACGACGGCAGCGGGCGGCGCGCTCGACCTCGTCGCGCGAACGACCACGGACCGTCTGGCCGAGGCGCTCGGGCAGCCGA
Source organism: uncultured Rhodoplanes sp. (assembly GCA_936924235.1). GTDB lineage: Bacteria > Pseudomonadota > Alphaproteobacteria > Rhizobiales > Xanthobacteraceae > Z2-YC6860. Next base: position 3,707 of record CAKZHN010000178.1, read on the forward strand.
TGATCGTCGACAATCAACCCGCCGGAAACGGCACGGTCGCTGCAGGCCAGTTCGTCAAGGCTACCCCCGACGGTCACACGCTGATGATGGTGGTCGACAGCACCGTGACCATCAATCCGCACCTCTACAAGAATGTCGCCTACGACCCGTTTCGAGATTTCGCGCCAGTCAGCCTGATCACGCGTCTGCCGCTGGTTCTGGTCGGAAATCCGGCGCTGCCGTCCAAGGATCTGCGGGAGCTGATCGCATATGCCAAGGCCAATCCGGGCAAGCTCAACTACGCGTCGACAGGGGTCGGGACGCAGCTTCACATCGGCATGGAGCTCTTCAAGCTTCGGTCCGGGACCGACATCGTCCACGTGCCTTATCGCGCCACGACCGGAGCCATCGCCGACCTGCTCGGCGGCCGCATCGACCTCGTGCTGATCGGGCTGTCATCGGCCAAGACTTATGTGGAGTCCGGACAGCTCCGTGCCTACGCAGTCGCGTCGCCGCAACGTTCGGCGCTGCTTCCGAACGTTCCCACCATGGAGGAAGCCGGCTTGCCGGGCGCTGAGGTACAGTCGTGGTTCGGGATGTATGCGCCGGCCAAGACCCCGCCCGCGATCGTGACGCGGCTATCCCAGGAGATCAAGAAAGCCTCGACGGATCCGAAATTCGTTGCTGCGCTGACGCCCCAGGGCATGCAGATCATCGCCTCCACGCCGGACCAGATGCTGAAGGCGATGCGCGAAGATTCGGGAAAATGGGGCGACGTGATCCGCGACACCGGCACGACCATCAATCAATGACCGCGTGAATCCATCGAGGCGCTCTATAATAACCGGCGGCGGCATGGTGCGGAGGATCGTCCGATGAGCTTCACGTTGTGGCGCGGCGTCGTTGGCATGGTAAGACCGACGCGCCGGCCGGGCACGCTGGAGGAGCTGATCCGCATCCTGCCGGAAGGCATCGGCGTCATTCCGCTGCTTCTCAATTTCAGGGCGGGAAGCAACGAGGAGTTTCTCAACTCCATCCCGATGTACGAGCAATACGCCGCCGAGCTTGCGGAGCAGGCCGTCGACCTCATCATCCTGTCCGGGGCGCCGCCGTTCATGCTGCTGGGTCCGGAGAAAGAGGCCGCGCTGACGCGGCGGCTGGAACAGAAATTCGGGATTCCCGTCGTCACCGACCCGCAATTGCAGGTCGCGGGCCTGCACGCAATGAAGATCAGGAAATTCATCGGCGCAAGCTATTCGGCTCTGCAGAACAAGATCGTGCTGGATTACATGACCCAGTCAGGCTTCACGGCGCTGTCCATGGAGCCGGTCGATGTTCCCTTCGATCAGGTCGCGCAGATTTCAGTCGAAACGCTCTATGCGCACGTGAAGCGCCTCTACCGGATGCACCCCGACGCAGACGGCGTCTACATCCAGGGTGGCGGCTGGCAGACCGTTCGCGTCGTGGAGCTGCTGGAAAAGGATCTTGGGATCCCCGTGGTCCACGCCACCATCTGCGAGGCGTGGCGGATTCACAAGCAGCTCCATGTGCGGACCACGACGCCCGGCCTCGGCCGCCTGCTGGCCGAGCTGCCCTGACACGCGCCTCCATCTTTTCGCGAACTAGTCCGGCAGATAGCTCGTATCGACCAGCGCCTTGATGTCGGCGCTCTTCTTCTGGAAGCCCGCCTTGATCTGCCACTCCTGCATCTTGACGAGCGCGTCCACGTCCGGACGCAAGGTCGGATCGCGATAATAGTCGTCCATGGTGAGATAGACGTCGGGGCTTACCCGCACCATCTTGGTGTCGATCAGGAGCTGGCGCGCCTCCTTCGGCTTTTCGAGATAGTACTTGGTGGCGTCCTTGAGGTCGGAGAGAAAATCGCGAACCGCCGCGGCATTCTTCTTCAGGAACTCGTCCTTGCCGGCGATGACGATCAGCTCCTCGTCGAACGGTATGCCGTACTTGGCGTCGAACAGTTTCCTCACCTTCGCTTGCTTCTCGAGCAGCGCCGCAAACGGCTGCGGAAACTCGCCGACGTCGACCTTGCCGGCGCGCAGCGCCTCCTGCATGGCCGGGAACGGCACCGGCGCGATCGTCACGTCCTTGTCGGTGAGGCCATTCTTCTCCAGCGCCGACTTGAGCCAGAGATGGCCCGCAGTCGAGAAGCCGTTGATGCCGACGATCTTGCCCTTCATGTCGGGCACCGATTTGATCGGCGAATCCGCGGGCACGTAGAACGAGGTGCTGAAGGCGCGCGAGCTTTCCCGCGTCAGCGACGCGATGATCTTGGCCGAGACGCCTTCGGCCGCGGCGAACACCACGCCGGTCGCAGAGCCCTCCGACAGGTCGATCGCGCCGGCCTCGAAGGCCTGGGCGCGCTTGTCGGAGCCCTGGAAACGGGTGGCGTCGAGCTTGTAGCTCTTGCCGTGGTTCTTGCCGAGCTCGGGCTTGGCGATCAGCAGCCAGGCCTGCTCTTCGGCCGCGCCGCCATAGCCGAGCCGGATGGTGACCGGCTCCGCGGCGCGCACAGGCCTGACGCCGATGCCGCCGAGAACGCCAGCGGCGGCGGCGCCGCGCAGCACGTGACGCCGATCGATCGATTTCATGTGGGCTCGCTCCTGCAACCGACTGTCCGGCCCGGCGGCCGCGGGGAAGCTTACCGAAATGGACCGGCGCCGCAACACGCCGCGCGCGGCCGCGTGGTCGCACCGGCATCCGCCCAAATCGGCAGCACAGTCACGCCCGGAACGCCCCGGAAAGTTGCTTGACACTAAGATAATTCACATCAGGATAGTTCGGCGGCGCTCGGTTCGCTGGAAAGGTCGATGGACGTCTGGGTCAAGGGAGTTCGCAAGGTCTGGGGCGGACGGCTCGGCCATGACGTGATCGCGCTCGAGACCACCAATCATCGCTTTCCGTCCGGCCGCTTCACCTGCCTGCTGGGCCCTTCCGGCTGCGGCAAGAGCACGCTCATTCAGATCATCGGCGGGCTCGAGCCGGCCTCGGCCGGCGAGGTCATCATCACCAGCGCCAACGAGGACCGGCCGCAGCCGCTCGGCAAGCACTCTGTGATGATGTGGCAGGGGCTGAACCTGTTTCCCTGGCGGACCGTCATCGACAACGTTGCCTTCGGGCTCGAGATGCAGGGCGTGCCGCGTGAGGCTCGCTACGAGCGAGCCCGGGCGCTGATCACGTCCGTCGGCCTGCGCGGCTTCGAGCAGCACCGCCCGGGGCAGCTCTCCGGCGGCATGCGGCAGCGCGTGGCGCTCGCTCGCGCGCTGATCATGGAACGACCGATCCTCTTGATGGACGAACCGTTCGCAGCACTCGACGCGCAGACCAAGATCGTGATGCAGGAGGAGCTTCTTCGCATTTTCGACGAGACGCGCAAGACCATCCTGTTCGTCACCCACGCCATCGAAGAAGCCATTCTGCTCGGCGACGAGGTCGTGGTGATGACGGCACGGCCCGGACGCATCAAGGAGGTCATCCCGGTGCATCTGCCGCGGCCGCGGCATCTGGAGATGGTCAACTCCAAGGAGTTCGGTGAGCTTTTCGACCACACCTTCCACCTCATTCGCGAAGAGGTGAACGCCGCCATGGCGCAGCAGGCCGAGATGGTGGCGCACGCATGACGGCGAAGCCGAATAAAGCCTGGGCGCGCCTGGCCGAGCTGTCGCTGCCGGCGCTGAGCGTCGTGGCCTTCATCGTGCTGTGGGAGGTGATCGTGCGCTGGCGCGGCATTGCGCCGATCTTCCTGCCGGCGCCCTCCTCCATCGCGGTCACGCTGTGGGACATGATCCTCGACGGCACCATGGAGTATCACGTCGGCGTCACGGTGCTGCGCATCTTCGCGGGCTTCCTGGTCGCGGCCGTGACCGGCATCGCGCTCGGCGTCGTGATGGGCATGTCACGCATCGTCGCCCGCGTGGCCGACATCTGGATCGCGGCGCTTTATCCCCTGCCGAAGATCTCGCTCATTCCGCTGCTGATCATCTGGCTCGGCACCGGCGAGGCCTACCGCATCGTCATCAGCGCCATCACGGCGTTCTTCCCGATCGTGATGAGCACCTACTCCGGCATCCGCCAGGCCGACCGCGGCCTGATCAAGGCCGCGAAGGACCTCGGCGCCAACACGCGCCAGATCCAGCTCAAGGTGGTGATCCCGGCCGCGATGCCGAGCATTCTGTCGGGCCTCCAGCTCGGCATGGGCGTGACCATCATCCTGATCGTGGCTGCCGAGATGATCGGAGGCTCGAGCCAGAGCGGCATGGGCTATCTCCTGATCAATTCGGGCCAGGTCATGGAGACCGAGAAGGTTTTCGCGAGCCTTGTGGTGCTCGCCGTGCTGGGCGCCGTCATTATCAAGCTGCAGCAATGGGGCGACCGCAAGATCGCGCCATGGGCCGAGACCGAAGACCGATAGTAATAAGGAGAATGGGCATGATCGGAATTGCAAGATTGATGGGGGCCGTGGCGCTTGCGGCTCTGGCTCTCACGGACGTGACGCAAGCCGCGGACAGGATCCGCATCGGCGAAGGGCCATTCATCACCGGCGGCGCATTCTTTGTCGCCCGCGAGAAGGGTTATTTCGCCAAGATGGGCATCGAGATCGAGACCAAGTCGTTCATCGACGGCGCGCTGGCCGTGCCCTCGATGATCTCGGGCGAGCTCGATATGTCGTTCATGACGCCGAATGCGAGCCTGTTCAACAGCGTCGCCAAAGGCGCACCGCTGGTCATCGTGCTCGACCGCGGCAGCAACAAGAAGGGCTATGCCTACACCATCGTGAACGTGAGCCAGGCGCTGGCGGACGCCGGCCTGAAATCGCTTGCCGATTTCGCCAAACTCAAGGGCAAGAAGATCGGCGTCGGCGCGCTCGGCAGCATCAACCAGTACAACACCGCGCAGGCGCTGGTGAAGGCCGGGCTCGATCCGGCGAAAGACGTGCAGTGGGTTGTGAACGTCTCGCAGCCCGATCTGATGAAGATGCTCGGTGCGGGTCAGGTCGACGCCACGGATCTCGCGTGGCAGTTCGGCGTGTTCGCCCAGCAGAACAAGTGGGGGCCGATCGTCGCTTCCGGCGACGAGATGGTGCCGGACGCGGCCATCGGCATGTATGCGGTGCGCAAGGAGTTCCTCGACAAGAACCGCGACGTGGTGGTGCGCTTCGCGATGGCCTATCTGCATGCCGCCAAGGAGTTCAACGCCGCGGCCAAGGCGCCGGACCAGCACGCGGACATTGTCGAGATCCTCGCCAAGAACACCGCGTTGAACAAGCCGGAGCTGGTGAGGAGCATCGCGCCGAACTGGTCCTATGTGAGCGAGGACGGCACGCCGCTCGTCAAGTCGATCATGCAGATGCAGGATTTCTGGAACGGCCCGTATTTCCACTTCGTCGAGAAGAAGGTGACCGAGGCGCAGCTGTTCGATCTCGGGGTCGCCAAGGAAGCCCAGGCGCGGCTCGCGAAGGACAAGCCGTTCGACAAGTAGGCGGCGAGAGTACTTTCCACTTGAATTGTGGCACGCCTGCACAACAAGCACACTGTCACCCGCGGGCTTGACCCGCGAGTCCATGCGATGGCGCAGCGACGTACGCTCTTACGGCTGCCTTCGTCGCGACCCGCTCATGGATCGCCGGGTCAAGCCCGGCGATGACACCGCCGCTGTAGCTGGCTGGATTCCGGATTCGCGCCCATAGTGTGTCAAACGCGAGTAGACGTGCCTTGGGCGCGCTCCGGAATGACGACGGAGTTCAATCGCCCGCTTCGCCGTCCGCCCGCTCGTTCTCGAACGTCGCGAGCAGCTTGCCGAGCAGCGTGCCGAGCTCGTCACGGTCCCCTCGCGTCAGCCCGCCCAGGAGCTTCGACAATTCGCGGAAGTGAATGTCGATCGCCTTGTCGACCACCGCCTTGCCGGCCGGCGTCAGCCGCACGATGGTGACGCGCCGGTCGACCGTGTCGTGCCGCCGCTCGACCCAGCCCTTGCGCTCGACGCCGTCGATCCGATTGGTGATCGCGCCCGAGCTCAAGAGCGCCTCGCGATACATGTCGGTCGGCCGCAGCTCGTAGGGCTTCCCCGAACGCCGCAGCGCGGCAAGGATGCTGAAGCTTTCCCAGGTGAGATCCATGGGCTTGAGCCATTCCTCGGCACGGTCGCGAAAATAGATCGACAGCCGCTGCACCCGGCCGAGCACGCCGAGCGGCGAGATGTCGAGGCCGGGCTTCTCGGCCCGCCATTGCGCCATGAAGGTGGCGATCGAATCGTCCGCGCCGTTGCGCCCCGCGCCCCGGCTCTTGCTGCGGCTTGGAGAGGACGGCGTGTCTGGCGTGGATTTCACGGCTCGGCTCGCTCATGACCCGCCATTACGGGGCCGAGATATCGTGAGCTTTATAATCTTAGTGTCAAGCTTATTGCGGCGGCAGCCGCCAGTCCGGCTGCAATCGCATCTCCAGCCCGGCGTCGCACAGCAGCGCGCGTGCCACGCGCTCCGCCTCGGCGATCGTCGCCATGCTGTCCTTCAGATGCTTGAACTGGCCGTCGCGATAGACCGTCTCGCCGTTGACCATCACGAGGCGGGCGTCCGCGCCGCGGCCGGCGCTGATGAAGGTCGAGATCGGGCGAAGCTGCACACCGATCTGAGGCTTCCTGGTATCGAACACCGCAATATCGGCGAGCTTGCCTGGTTTCAGCGAGCCGATGTCCTTGTCCAGGCCGAGCGCCTTGGCGCCGTTGATGGTCGCCATCTCGATCGCGGTCTCGTACGGGATGCGCGTCGGATCGAGATGCCGCACGTGCTGCAGATAGGCGCAGGCCTTCATCTGCTCGATCATGTCGACGCTGTAGTCGACCATCGGCCCGTCGGTGCCGAGCGCGACATTCATGCCGGCCCGGATGGCGTTGGCGATCGGTCCGATGCCGCCACCACGAATGGACTCGCTGGTCGGCGTGTAGACCAAGGTCGCGCCGACGCGGGCCATCTGCTCGATGTCGAGGTCGGTGCAGTGGATGCCGTGGATCATCAGCCACTGCGGATCGAGGATGCCGAGCTGCATCAGGTAGCGCACGTCGGTGCGGCCGGTCTCGCGCAGATAGCGCAGCATGCCCTTTTCCAGCGAGAAGGTGCCGCCGGAGATGTGGTTTGTGATCTTCACCCCAAGCTTCTTCGCAAGCTCATAACCGCGGCAGATCAGCTCCTCGGTGCTCATGCCGGCCGCGACCCAGTGCGCGTTCGACTCGATCACCATGGCCATGTGCACGAGGCCGTTTGACGCACCCTGCCAGCGCCGGTGCTCTTCCTCGAATTCGGCGAGCGACTCGTCGAGGCTGAGCGGATGGTTCGGATTGCCCGGCGTGCGGCAGCGCAGGTCCTTGGCGAACACCTGGCGAATGCCGAGCTCGGCCTGCGGCTCGATGGTGGCCTTGACCTTCGCCGGATTGGTCGTGGTCACCGAGTGGTTGAGCGCACAGGTGGTGCCGGTCGCCAGCATCTCCAGGCTGGCGACCGCGCTGCCGAGGCGCAGCCCCTCCTCCGAGATGCGCGATGCCAGGGGCAGCAGCAGGCCCGTGACCCAGTCCTCCAGCAGCATGCCATCCGCCGTTCCCTTGAACAGCGTGTACCAATGGTGCTGATGCATGTTGATCAGGCCGGGCATCACGATCGAGCCCGAAACGTCGATCACCTCGTCGTAGCCCGCCTCGTCCGCCGGCGAGCCTGCGCCGACCGCCTCGATCCGGTTGCCGTTCACTGCGACGTAACCGCGGGGATGCACCGCCCGCGCCTCGTCGACGGTGACCACGTATCCGTTCTTCAGCAGTTTCCGGCTCATGGAGAGGTCCTCAGCGCCACGCGCCATTAGTCTCCACGGTATTTATCTTGATATCAAGATACATTCATCGACCGGATCAGGGACGCGACGGCGACGACCGCCTTGACCGGCGGCCGATGGCCGGACGCTCGCGGCGCCGACATCATTTGAAGAACCCATCCAGCCGCTTGCGCGCTTTTCCCGGTTGACGACGGTTTGTATGTGTACATATGATCTATGCCGGCCGCGAGATCAGCCCGCGAGATCCGCCAATGCCCCGTGCGTCGACCAGGGACGGCATCCAACTGTACTACGAAGAGGCCGGTTCGGGCCCGGCGGTCGTGTTCGTGCACGAATACGCGGCCGACTACCGGACCTGGGAGCCGCAGATGCGGCACTTCGCGCGCTCCCACCGCTGCGTCACCTACAGCCAGCGCGGCTATCCGCCGTCCGACATTCCGAACGACCCGGACGCTTATCTGCAGGACAAGTTCCGCGACGACGTCGTCGCAGTCATGGATGCGCTGAAGATCGACAAGGCCCACATCGTCGGCCACTCGATGGGCGCCGCGACCGCGCTCCACGTCGGCATCCGCTATCCGGAGCGCTGCATCTCGGTGATCGCCGCGGGCTGCGGCTACGGCTCGAGCGCCGATGCCGCCAAGGTGGAGGAAGCTCGCGCTGCGTCGCGCGAGACCGGCAAGATGTTCGCCGAGACGCCGATGGAAGAGAGCGCGAAGCGCTACGCCGACGGCGTGGTGCGGCAGGCGCACAAGAACAAGGACCCGCGCGGCTACGCGCATTTCGTCAAGCTGTTGAGCGAGCATTCGCCGCTCGGTCATTCGCTGACCATGCTGAACCTGCAGGCCAAGCGGCCGTCGCTGTGGGAGATGGAAGCCGACCTGAAGCGCTTCAAGCCGCCGCTGTTCGTGATCGTCGGAGACGAGGACGACTGGTGCGTCGATGGCAGCATCTATCTGCGCCGCACCGTGCCGACCGCAGGCCTCTATGTGGTGCCGCGCACCGGCCACACGCTGACCAGCGAGGAGCCAGAGAAGTTCAACGCGGCGCTGGAGGAGTTCTTCGCCGAGACCGAGCGCGGCCGCTGGCTCGCGCACAAGCCGAAATAGTCGATCCATAAAAACAGGAGGAGCCGGATGGATCTCAAGCTCGCAGGAAAAACCGCGCTGGTGACCGGCGGCAGCGAAGGCATCGGCAAGGGCATTGCGCTTGCGCTCGCCAAGGAAGGCGTCGATGTCGCGATCTGCGCGCGGCGCATGGAGCCGCTGGAAGCCGCCGCCAAGGAAATCTCGAAGGCGACCGGCCGCAAGATCGTGCCGATCACGGCCGACCTGCGCCAGGACAAGGACGCCAAGAACTTCATCGAGCAGGCCCACAAGGCGCTCGGCCGTTGCGACATCATGATCAACAACGCCGGCTCCGCGGCCGGCGGCGTGATCGAGCATCTGACCGAGGACGACTGGGAGAAGGGCCTGCAGCTCAAGTTCATGGGCTACGTGCGCTGCCTGCGCTACGTGCTGCCGCTCATGGTCAAGCAGGGCGGCGGCCGTGTCGTCAACCTGATCGGCAACGACGGCGTGAAGCCGTCGTACTGGGAAATCTGCCCGGGCGCCGCCAACGCCGCGGGTCAGAACCTCACGCTCTCGCTCGCCGGCCAGTACGGCAAGCACGGCATCAGCTTCTGCGCCGTCAATCCGGGCCCGGTTCGCACCGAACGCTGGGCCGGACTCGTGAAGGCGATGTCGCGCGACATGAAGATTTCCTACGAGGAGGCCGACACGCTCGCGCCATCGTCGATCCCGATGGGCCGTATCGCCGAGGTCGACGAGGTCGCCAATCTCGTGGTGATGCTCGCCTCGCCGATGATGCAGATGGTCAACGGCACCATGATCGAGATCGACGGCGGCCAGGACAAGCCGCTGATGGATCGCTTCCGCGACAAGAACCGGAGTTGACTTCGGCAAACCGCGAGATCGACTATTGAACCAATTGCCGGACACACCTACGCAGGAGTCTTTCAATGATCACCAAGCGTCACGTGTTCTTGCTCGCATTCAGTGCCGCCGCCGTTGCTGGCTTCGCAAGTCAAGGCGCCGCGCAGAGCACGATCAAGATCGGCGAGCTCAACAGCTACAAGACCCAGTCGGCGTTCCTCGACCCCTACAAGAAGGGCATGGAGCTCGCCCTGGAAGAGGTCAACAGCAAGGGCGGCGTGCTCGGCAAGAAGCTTGAGCTGATCACCCGCGACGACGGCACCAATCCGGGCGAAGCGGTGCGCGTTGCCGAGGAGCTGATCACTCGCGAGGGCGTGTCGATGATCGCCGGGACGTTCCTGTCCCACATCGGCCTCGCGGTCACGAACTTCGCCGGCCAGAAGAAGGTGTTCTTCCTCGCCGCCGAGCCGCTCACCGACAAGATCACCTGGCAGAACGGCAACAAGTACACGTATCGTTTGCGCGCCACGACCTACATGCAGACCGCGATGCTGCTGCCGGCAGCGCTTGCAGCCAAGAAGAAGCGCTGGGCGCTGGTCTACCCGGACTTCGAATACGGCCAGTCGGCGGTCGAGAATTTCAAAGCGCTGATGAAGAAATCGCAGCCCGACGTTGAGTTCGTCACCGAGCAGGCGACGCCGCTCGGCAAGGTCGATGCCGGCGCCGTGGCGCAGGCGGTCGACGACGCCAAGCCCGACGCGATCTTCAACGTGCTGTTCGGCGCTGACCTCGCCAAGTTTGTACGCGAGGGCAACACCCGCGGGGTGTTCAAGAACCGCACGGTGGTGAGCCTGCTCTCCGGCGAGCCGGAATATCTCGATCCGCTGAAGGACGAAGCGCCCGTCGGCTGGACCGTCACCGGCTATCCCTGGGACAAGATCAAGACACCCGAGCACACGGCCTTTGTCACGGCCTATCAGAAGAAGTTCAACGACTATCCGCGGCTCGGCTCGATCGTGGGCTATGTGACGATCAAGTCGATCGCGGCCGGTATCACCAAGGCCGGCTCGACCGACACCGAGAAGATGGTCGCGGCCTTCGCCGGGCTCAAGGTCGACAGCCCGTTCGGGCCGTTCGAGTATCGCGCCAGCGATCATCAGGCCACCATGGGCGCCTATGTCGGCAAGATCGCGCTGGAAAATGGCAAGGGCACCATGAGCGACTTCAAGTATGTCGACGGCGCGTCGGTGCTGCCGCCCGACGCCGAGGTGAAGAAACTCCGGCCCGCGGAGGCGAACTGATCCAGGCCGGCCGCGTTCGGCCTGTCTCCTCTCCTCGCGAATAACGCGGGGAGAGGATCGCCGGTCCGAGCTGCCAATTCCTGAGCCGCGATGTCGCTCAACGCATTCCTGTTCCAGGCGGTCAACGGGCTCTCCACCGCCTCCGGGCTTTTTCTCGTCGCCGCCGGCCTGTCGCTGATCTTCGGCGTCTCGCGCATCGTCAACATCGCGCACGGGTCCCTCTACATGCTCGGGACCTACATCGCCTACACATTCGCGACCAAGCTCGGCGGCGCCATCGGTTTCTGGGGCGGCATCGCCGCCACCGCGCTGATCGTCGGCCTCATCGGCGCCGCCATTGAGTTCGTGCTGCTGCGGCAGATCTATCGCGCGCCCGAGTTGTTCCAGCTGCTCGCGACCTTCGCGCTGGTGCTCGTCATCAACGACGCGACGCTTTATCTCTGGGGCCCCGAAGACCTGCTCGGCCCGCGCGCGCCCGGCCTGCGCGACGCGATCGAGTTCCTCGGCCGCAGATTGCCGAGTTACGACGTGTTCCTGATCATGGTCGGGCCGGTTGTGCTGCTGGCGATGTATCTTGTGCTCGCCAAGACCCGCTTTGGCCGGCTGATCCGCGCCGCCACGCAGGACCGCGAGATGGTCGGCGCGCTCGGCGTCAACCAGTCGATGCTGTTCACCGCCGTGTTTGCGCTCGGCTCGCTGCTCGCGGGTCTCGGCGGCGCGCTCCAGGTCGCGCGCGAGCCCGCGAACCTCACGATGGATTTGACGGCCATCGGCGACGCCTTCGTGGTCGTGGTGGTCGGCGGCATGGGCTCGATCCCGGGCGCCTATCTCGCCGCTGTCATCATCGCAGAGGTCAAGGCGCTGTGCATCGGGCTCGGCGTGGTCGACTTCGGCCTGTTCAAGATCAACTTCACCAAGTTCACCTTGGTCGCCGAGTTCATCGTCATGGCCGTGGTGCTGATCGCGCGGCCTTATGGTCTCCTTGGCCGCCCGCAAGGCGCGGTGCGCTCGATCGCCGAGCCCGAGGAGCCGATCCGTCCGGCGACGCCACTGGTGAAAACGCTCGGCGCCGTGGCGCTGGTGCTGCTGCTCGCTTTGCCGTTCCTCGCGCAATCCTCGCCTTATCTGCTGGTGCTCGGCATCGACGTGCTGATCGCCGTTCTGTTCGCCACGAGCCTCCACTTCATCATGGGCCCGGGCGGCATGCATTCGTTCGGCCACGCCGCCTATTTCGGGCTCGGCGCTTATGGCGCGGCGCTGTCGTTGAAGTTTCTGGCGGCACCGATGGGGCTCGCGCTGACGATCGCACCCATCGTGGCGCTGCTTGGCGCGCTTCTGTTCGGCTGGTTCGCGGTGCGGCTCTCCGGCGTGTATCTCGCCATGCTGACGCTCGCCTTCGCGCAGATCGTCTGGGCCGCGGTGTTCCAATGGGAGCCGCTGACCGGCGGCTCGAACGGCGTGGTCGGCATCTGGCCCAAGCCGCCGTTCGACAAGAGCTCGGCCTATTTCCTGCTGGCGCTGGCGCTGACCGTTCCGGCCGTGCTGCTGCTGCGCCGCTTCCTGTTCTCGCCGTTCGGCTATGCGATGCGCGCCGGCCGCGACTCGCCGCTGCGGGCCGAGGCCATCGGCATCGACGTGAAGCGCGTGCATTGGCTCGCGTTCGCGATTGCCGGCGCTGCCTGCGGTATCGCTGGCGGGCTGTTCGCCTTCGCCAAAGGCTCGATCTCGCCGGAAACGATTCATGTCGGCCGGTCCATCGACGGCCTCGTGATGGTGCTGCTCGGCGGTCTGCAGACGCTGACCGGACCGATCGTGGGCGCTTCGGTCTTCGCGGTGCTGCAGGACACCGTGATGCGCTCGACCGAATACTGGCGCGCGCTGCTCGGCGGCGTGATCCTGCTGCTGGTTCTCGTTTTCCCGTCCGGCATCGTCGGCGGCACCATCAACCTCGCGCGACGCTGGAAACCGGCGTCATGAGCGAGCTTGCGATCAGCGGCCTCTCCAAAGCGTTCGGCGGCGTTCATGCCGTCCGCGACGTCAGCTTCACGATCCGCAAGGGCGAGTTCCTGGCGATGATCGGGCCGAACGGCGCCGGCAAGTCGACCTGCTTCAACATGATCAACGGCCAGCTTCCGCCGGACGCGGGCGAAATCAGATTCGGCGGCCGCAACATCGCGGGGCTCGCGCCGCGCGAGATCTGGAAGCTCGGCGTCGGCCGCACCTTCCAGGTCGCCGCGACCTTCGGCTCGATGACGGTCGCCGAGAACGTGCAGATGGCGCTGATCTCGCACGCCGGCGAGATCTACCGGTTCTGGAAGCCGGCTGCGCAGCGGCACAAGGACCGCGCGCTGGCGCTGCTCGATCAGGTCGGCATGAAGGACGCCGCCGACCGGCCGAGCCGCGAGCTCGCCTATGGCGACGTCAAGCGCGTCGAGCTCGCGATTGCACTGGCGAACGATCCTCATCTCCTGCTGATGGACGAGCCGACCGCCGGCATGGCACCGCGCGAGCGCAATGAGTTGATCGCACTGGTCAAGCGCCTGGTGCTGGAGCGCGGCATCTCGGTGCTGTTCACCGAGCATTCGATGGACGTGGTGTTCGCCCACGCCGACCGCATCATCGTTCTCTCGCGCGGGCGGCTGATTGCCGACGGCGACGCCAAATCGATCCGCGACGACGAGAAAGTCCGCGAGGTGTATTTCGGCACCGGCAAGACCTTCGCGAAGGCGCATACGCCATGAACGCGAACAGGGGCGAAACCATCCTTTCGGTCGACAAGCTTTGCGCGTCCTACGGCGCAGCGCAGATCCTGTACGACCTGTCTCTTGAGGTTGGCCGCGGCGAAGTCGTCGCGCTGATGGGGCGCAACGGCGCCGGCAAGTCGACCACCATGAAGGCGATCATGGGCCTGATGGCGCGGAAAGGCCGCGTCAGCTTCAACGGTGCTGATATCTCGCGCGGCAAGCCCCACGAGATCGCCCGCCTCGGCCTCGGCTTCACGCCGGAAGACCGCAGGATTTTCGCCGACCTCACCGTGATGGAAAATCTCGACGTCGGCCGCCAGCCGCCGCGCACCTTCGCGGACGGCTCGCCGGCGCCGTTGTGGAGTCCGGAGCGGCTGTTCAAACTGTTTCCCAATCTCGGCGAAATGCCCGACCGTTCTGGCGGCCGCATGAGCGGCGGCGAGCAGCAGATGCTGACCGTGGCGCGCACCCTGATGGGCAATCCGCTGCTGGTGCTGCTCGACGAGCCATCGGAGGGCGTCGCGCCGCTGATCGTCGAGCAGATGGCCAACACCATTCTCGAACTCAAGAAGGAAGGCCTGTCGATCCTGCTGTCGGAGCAGAACATGGTGTTCGCCGAGCTGGTCTCGGACCGCGCCTATGTTCTGGAAAAAGGCGAGATCCGCTGGCAAGGCACCATGGCGGCGCTCGCGGTTGATTCGACCGTGCAACGCAGCTATCTCACG
>CAKZHN010000179.1 GCA_936924235.1 uncultured Rhodoplanes sp.
GCACCTGACGCTGCTCCGGGCCGAGCTGCCCGGCGAGGCGGCGCACCACCAGCCGCTCCAGCCCGAGCCGCACGTCGAAGGTGTCGCGCGCCTCCTCCCAGCTTGGCGTCGCGACCGAAGCGCCGCGGTTCCTCCGCAGCTCGACGAGCCCCTCGGCCGCGAGCTGGCCCAGAGCGCTGCGCACGATGGTGCGGCTCGCGCCGAAGCGCTCGCCGATGGTGTCCTCGGGGAGCTTGGCGCCGGGCTCCAGCGCCTGCTCGATGATGGCGTGGCGGAGCGCCCGGTAGATCAGCGCCGCCCGGTCGGTGCTGGGCTTGGGCTTCGATCGGACCATGAACAGGCGGCTCCAGACAGGCTGGCGGCTATGGTCACCATACCGCCGGGCCAGTCAATGGACGGCGCCGTCACTTGGTGACGTAAGGCTTGATCTGCTCGGCGAAATATTCGTCCGCGGTGTGCTTGGACTTGAGCTCGCCGTTCTCGATCATCATGTCGATCACGGCCTGCCACTTGTCGGCGCGCACCTTGTAGTCCCAGCCGATCATCGGCATGTCCTTGACAAGGTTGGCGGGCAGGCCGGTGTAGGCCACCACCTCGGCGCGGGCGCGCTCCGGATCGGCCATCATGTATTCGATCGACTCCTTGATCGACTTGGTGAAGCCCTCGACCGCCTTGGGATTGGCTTTCACAAAGGTCGATTTGGCGAACCACGCGCCCAGCGGCTGCTCGGGAATGGAGTCGGTGTAGTCCCAGGCGATCACACGGCCAAGGCCCGTGGCGATCGCCTGGGTGGTGTAGGGATCGACGGTGTCGATGGCGTCGACCTGCTTCGACCGGAGCGCGTCGAACTGGCTCGGGAATGGGATCTCGATCAGCTGCAGCTTGGTGATGTCGACGCCGGCGCGTTTGAACAGCATCTGCATGGCGACGGTCTTCTGGCTGTGCAGGCCGGACACCGCGATCTTCTTGCCGGCCAGGTCGGCGAGCGTGTGGTAGGGCGAATCCTTCAGCACCTGCACCGAGCCGGTATCCGGCCCTTTGGCCTGGGCGATCTCGTTCTGCGCGATCGCGACGAGATCGAAGCCGCGCTCGACCGCCGTCATCGCGGTCCCTGGAATCGACAGGATGATATCCACCGAGCCGCCGCGATGCGCCGCGATCGCCTCGTTGCCGGTGCGGAACTCGACCAGCGTGACGTCGAGGCCGTTCTTCTGAAAGATGCCGCGCTCCTTCGCGGTCCACGGATTGGTCAGCGCCGCCATCTTCAGCACGCCGACCTTGAGGGGTGCGAGCTTCTGGTCCTGCGCGGCCGCCGGCCCCGCCATGAACAGCGCGACAGTCAGTCCGATGATCTGAAATAGACGCATTGCGATCTCCTTACGCGTGTTCACGCCGCATCCTGACGGTTCAGCAAGAAGCAGGCCAGACCTCGCGCGGCGGCGAGGCGTCGCAGCCTCACTTCTCTCCGGTCGCCGTCTTGTAGGCTTCGATGATCTCCGCGCCGGTGGCGAACCACACCTTGTCGTGGCCTTTGATGTACTGCAGCGCGCGGTCGAGATAGCGGATGCGGTGCGGCGAGCCGATCAGGAACGGATGCAGCGCGATGCTCATCACCCGCGGCGTCTTGGCCGCCTCCTCGTACAGCACGTCGAAGGCGTCGTGCACGCGCTGCAGGAAATCCTCGATGCTGATCGACGGCATGTTGAACAGCGGCATGTCGTTCAGCTCGACCGTGTAGGGAATGCTGTAGAGCCCGTTGTTCATGCGATAGGGCAGGTCGTCGTTGACCCAGTCGCAGGTGTACTCGACGCCGTTCTTGCGGAGCAGCTCGATGCTGTTGAAGGTCTCGGTCAGACCCGGGCCGAGCCAGCCGCGCATCTTCTGGCCGTAGCTCTCGATGATGGTGCGGGTCTCGGCGATGACGACGTTTTCCTGCTGCTCCGACATGCCGGTCAGCATCACCGAGTTGGTGAGCCCGTGGCCCATCAGCTCCCAGTTCAGGTCGGCGCAGGCCTTCATGATGCGCGGATAGAACTTGCCGACCTCGCCGTTCAGCGCCACGGAGCCGCGCACGCCGTGCTTGGCCATCACGTCCATCAGCCGCCAGATGCCGACGCGATTTCCATAGTCGCGACGTGAGTGATTGCGAACGTCCGGCGCGTTCGCGCCGAGCTCGACATGGAAGTGCTCGATGTTGGGGATCACCCACACCGCGATGCGGGCGCCGTTCGGCCATGTGAACGGCGGATGGTCGACGATGGCGCGATAGGGAAAATGCTTGAACGGGTCTGAAGCACTCAAGACACGATCCTCCTCAGGCGGCAGTGCGCGCAACGGTGTGGGGCAGCTTCGGCATGATGCGGTCGATGAAGTTGCGCAAGCCCTGCATCATCGGATGGAAATGCAGCATCAGCAATTCGACGCCCGCAGCCCTGTATTGCTCGATGCGCTCGACGATCACCTCCGGCGTGCCGACGAGGCCTGCGCCGAGCGCCAGCGCCGGCACCAGGGCGAGGCGGTTGGTCGCGCCATAGGCCTCCAGCGCCTCGGCCTGGGCATGGGCCTCGGCCAGCGTGTCGCAGCAGATCATGTGCGTGCTGATGCCGTAGCGCAGCGTGCGGCCGTGGGACTTGGCGCGATCGTTCATGTCGACGATGTCGCGCGCGACGCCCGCGATGTTCGCCTCGAAGTTCCGGAAGCCGGGCTTGTAGCTCACGAACCAGATGTCGCAGTGCCGGGCGATGGTGTCCTTGCCGGGGCCGGAGCGGCTTGCGGCGTAGATCGGCGGGTGCGGCTTCTTCCGCGGGCGGGTCGGCAGCCGTCCGTCCTTGAGCCGGAAGAACTCGCCGTCGAAGCTGAACGGGTCTTGCGTCCACAAGCCCTTCAGCACCGAGACGAATTCGTCCATGCGGCGGCTGCGGGCCTCGGCGTCGTCGGTCCACGAGCCGTTGCCGTACATGTTGAACTCGTCGGCCCACCAGCCGTTGACGATGTTGATGGCGCAGCGACCTTCGCTGATGCGGTCGAGGCTCGCGCCGAATTTCGCGGCAAGCTGCGGCAGCACGATGCCCGGATGTACCGCCGGCATGATTTCGATGGTCCTGGTCTGCGCAGCCAGCGCCGATGACAGCATCCAGGCGTCGAGGTCGGGGCCGAGATAGCGTTGGGCGATGAGCGTCGAGTCGAAGCCCGCGCTCTCGGCCTCGCGCACCACGTCGATGGCGAACTGATAGGAGCCGTCCGAGCCGTCGCCAGCGCCGGGTGTCGAAAGCTCGGCGATGGCATCCTGCATCCGCGGCTCCGGGCGGATGGTGTGGGGCAGCGGTGTCCAGATGCCAAACCGCATGGGCGCCTCCGTCCGGGTCAGGCCTCGACACTGGTGCCGCGCCAGCGCAGCAGATAGCCCTCGGCCTTGAGGAACAGGAAATTGATCAGGAAGCCGAGCAGGCCCAGCGTGAAGATGCCGGCGAACATCTCGGGCACGCGGAACACGCGCTGCATGTCGAGGATGAAATAGCCGATGCCGCTACTGCCTGCGATCATCTCGGCGACCACAGCGACGATGAGCGAGATGCCGAGGCTGATGCGCATGCCGGTGAGGATGCTTGGCAGCGACGCTGGCAGCACGATCGACCACAGCGCGCGCAGCCACGACACCCCGAAGGTGCGGCCGGTGTCGATCAGCACCGGATCGACGGAGCGTACGCCGCTGTAGGTGTTGAGCAGGATCGGGAAGATACAGGCCAGGAAGACCACGAAGATCTTCATCTCGTTGTCGATGCCGAGGAACAGGATCGCGACCGGGATATAGGCCGAGCTCGGGATCGGCCGGACGAACTCGGTGATCGGCTCGAGCAGGCGGTAGACGAACGGCACGCTGCCCATCAGCAGCCCGACCGGCACGGCGACCAGCGTGGCGAGACCGAAGCCCACGAAGATGCGCCACAGCGTCGGCCCAAGGCTCTGCAGCAGCGCGCCGCCGCCGATGTTCTCGATCCACGATGCCGCGATGATGCTCACCCGCGGCATCGACACCGGGTCGATCCATTTTTCGGCCGACGCCAGCTCCCACAGCAGCAGGACTGCGACGATCAGAAGGAACCCGGGCCAGCGTCTTCTCATGCGGCTCTCTCGAACTACGCCGGGCCGGCGCTTTTTTCCTGGACGAAGATGCTGGCGAACAGCTTCTGCCGCAGCTCGGTGAACTTCGGGTCAGCGCGCGTCGCGATCTGGTCGCGCGGCGAGGGCAGCGCGATCGGCACGTCCTCGGCGATGCCGCCGCCGGCACGATTGAGCGAGATGATCCGGGTCGACAGGAACACCGCCTCGTCGACATCGTGGGTGACGAACAGGATGGTGATCGGCAGGGTCTGCCAGATGCGCATCACCAATTCCTGCAGGATCGCGCGCGTCATGGCGTCGACGGCCGAGAACGGCTCGTCCATCAGCAGCACCTCGGGCTCGCAGATCAGCGCCCGCGCGATGCAGACGCGCTGCTGCATGCCGCCGGAGAGCTGGTAGGGATGGTAGTCCTCGTAGCCCTTCAGCCCGACGAGATCGATATATTCGCGGCAGCGCTCGCGCGCCTCCTTGCGCGGCAGGGAGCGCTGGGCCAGCAGGCCGAACTCGATGTTCTCGATCACGGTGCGCCAGGGCAGGATCGACTTGGTGTACTGCTGGAACACATAGATCATGCCCTTCGGCGGGCCCTTGACGGTGCGATCGTTGAACTGGATCTCGCCGCCGCTCGGCGTTTCCAGTCCGCTGATCAGCTTGAGCAGCGTCGACTTGCCGCAGCCCGACGGCCCGATCACCGAGAGAAAGCTCCGCCGCTCGATCGCGAAGTTGAGTCCATTGAACACGGTCAGTGCGCCGTGCTTGGACTTGAAGGTCTTGCCGAGATTGCGGACCGCGATGATCGGCTGCGCCGGAACTGCGCGCGGACCTTGCGCCACGCTTGCATCGGCTGGTTTGGAAAGCGCACTCACCGCCATGGTCATGATTGGTCCGCGCTCATCTCCGCCTTGAAGTGCTGCCACAGCGCGCCGTAAGCATCGTCGAAGCCGGGCTCGAGATAAATCTCGAACACGTTACGCGGCCGGGCAAGCGGTATGCGATAGCGCTCCTTGACGCGGCCGGGCCGCTTGGTCATCACCACCACCTGGTCGGAAAGCGTGATCGCCTCGACCAGATCGTGGGTGATGAACAGCATGGTCATGCGCCGCTTCTGCCACAATTGCAGCAACTGGTGGTGCAGCATCATCCGGGTCTGCGCGTCGAGCGCGCCGAACGGCTCGTCGAGCAGGATCACCTCGGGCTCGTAGATGAAGGCGCGGGCGATCGACACGCGCTTCTGCATGCCGCCGGAGAGTTGCGACGGATAGCTGTTCTCGAAGCCGGAAAGCCCGACATTGGCGATCCATTCCATCGCCCGTTCGCGGCGCTCACGCGCCGGCACGCCGCGCACCGCCAGCGGGAACTCGATGTTGGCGACCGCGGTGGCCCAGGGGAACAGGTTGCTGTCCTGCGTCACGAAGCCGATGCCGGTGTTGAGCCCCCGCACTTCGCTGCCATTGTAGAGCGTGCGGCCGCTCGATGGCGCAAGCAGTCCCGCGACAAGGCGCAGCAGCGTGGTCTTGCCGCAGCCCGACGGCCCGACCACGGTGGTGATCTGGCCGCGCGGCACCGTGAGGCTCACATGATCGAGCGCCATCATCGCTCCGCCGTCGCCGCCGAAGGCGAGGCTGACGTCGTCGAACTCGATCGCAGCGTCGACCGGCGCCGGCGCTTCGGTGCGAACGGAGCGCAGCACGGATTTCAGCATCGTGGGCCCCGGAGCCTGCGCATCACGTCAGGAACTTGTTGGTCCAGAACTCGCCTTCGGCCGCGGCCGGCGTGTTCTTCACGGTCCGCATGTTCTTCGCGACCTTGATGCCGTTCTCCCACATCGCCTCGGACATCAGCCCACCGCGCGGGAAGGTGGCGCGGTCGCGCTCCATCGAACGGACAATGGCGCGGCCGTCGATCTTCGGGAATTCGGCCTTCAGCATCTCCAGCGAGTCGTCGAAGTTGCTCTGGATGTAGTCGCTGGCCTGCCCGACGCTCTTGGCAATCGCGTGCACCGCCTCGGGCTTCGCGCTCGCGAACTCCGGCGTCACCGCCATGATGGTGTAGGGCATCTCCTTGAAGGCCGGCACCTCGGCCGCGAAGCTCAGATAGAAATCGCCGAAGCCGAGCAGCGCGACCTCGTCGGCGTCGGGCGCCGAGCCGACGATCACATCGACCTGGTTCTCGCGGAGCGCGGCGATGCGCGCTGCGCCGAAGCCCACGGCGAGCAGCTTGAAGTCGCGCTCCTCCATGCCATAGAGCGTCGCCGCGTATTTCATGTATTGCGCAGGTCCTCCGCCGATGGTGGAGACGCCGATGCGCGCTTCCTTCAGCGCCTTGATCTTGTCGGCGACCGGTGAGGCCGGCGTGATCCCGACCTTGCTCATCCAGTCGTTGCGCGCCGCCATCTGCATGGCGAGCCCGGTGGTGAAGGCCGCGATGGTCAGCGTCTTGATGCCCTTGTCCCAGGCGATCAGGAGATCGGTGCCGGTGAGGCAGGCGAAGTCGGCCTCGCCCGACGTCAACGCGGCCATCGCCAGCGGCCCGCCCTGGACGATCTTGATGCTGAAGTCGACGCCGTTCGCGGTCCAGAGGTCGCGGCGCTTGGCCACGTACAGCGCCGAGAACGACAGGCCCGGCGCCGAATAGACGCCGCGGCCCGGAATCAGGCCGGGCTTGCCTTGCGCCAGCGCCTGGAGTGGCGCGCCCGCCGCGAGCGCGAGGCCGGCGCCCAAGCTGCCGATGAAATCCCTACGCTTGAGCATGGTGTGCTCCTGTTCCCCTGGCGTGCGGCGCCCCCGCCGTTGTCCGCTCAATGCTCGCAAGTTTGGTGCCATCGTTCCTGGTGTTTTGGCGGCTCATAGCTGCACCGCCGCGCCTTCGACGTGACGCCAGCGGATCGCCATGCGCTCCAGCCGCGTCAGCAGATAATTGCTCAGGAACACGATCACGATCAGCGCCAGGATGCCGGCGAACAGCGCCGGCGCGTCGTAGGTCTGCGAGGCATAGAGAATGAAATGGCCGAGCCCCTCGTTCGAGCCGATATATTCGCCGATCACCGCGCCGATCACCGCGTAAGGCACCGCGGTCTTGAGTCCGATGAAGATCTGATGCGCCGCCGACGGCAGGATCACGCGCGTCGCGCATTGCCGCCATGACGCGCCCATCAGGCGCGCCAGCCGCACCAGCTCCTCGTTGACGTTGAGCAGCCCCGAATAGGTGTTGAAGAACACCAGGAAGAACGAGGCCAGCACCACCACCGCCACCTTGGACGGCATGCCGAGCCCCAGCCAGATGATGAACAGCGGCGCGAGCGCAATCTTCGGAATGCTGTACAGCCCGATGATGAACGGCTCCAGCAGATCGGAGAGCAGCTTGGAGCGGCCGAGAATGAAGCCGAGCGCCAAGCCCACGCCCGCGCCGATGCCGTAGCCGATTACGATCTCGGTCAGCGTCACGATGATGTCGCGGTGGAACGACGGGTCGGCGGCAAGCTCGACGATCTTATCCCAGACGATCAGCGGCCGGCTGAAGAAGGGGACATTCTTGTCGGACACGCCGAACTGCCACAGCACGAGCAGCGCGGCCACGATACCGAGCTGCGCCGCGATCAGGCCGGTTCGCCGCAGCCCAGCGCTTCCGAAACCGGACTTGAGCGATGGACTGGCCGGCATGGCGGTGATTCCCCTCAGCGCACGCGCCTGGCGTAGAGCGCGCCGTTGTCGTCCTTCACCTCGTAGACGCTGACCGAGAAGCCCGGGCAGTTGACGCCGCGGCCGTCGGCGAGGCGGAACGTGAAGACATGCTGCTTGCAGCGGATCATGGTGTCGTTGCTGACGATATCGGCGTCGTGCAGCGAGAACTTCAGGTGCGGACAGAGCCGTTGCACGCCGCGGAAACCGGTCTTGGTGCGAAAGATCAGAATGCCTTCGCCGTCGACACGGGCCGGCGCCGGAAACTTGCCCGCGGCCGGATCGAGACCTTCGAGCTTCTGCCACGCCGGTTCGGCCGGCGTTTCGGCGCTTGCTGCGGCGCCGGCAGTTTCTGCGGATGAATCCACGCGATGCTCCAAACTTCTGAATCACGCCGCGAGCGGGCGGCGCGACGTGACCTCTTTCAACCGCGACAGCATGAAGGAGCGCTCGACCCGCATGATCAGAAGTCCGATCTGCATGGTGAACGGCTGATCGAGGAAGCAGGCGTAAAGCGCGTCCATCGCGGCGCGCAGCGGCAGCTTCGCCTTGTCGAGCACATCGCGGAAGATGCCCTGCAGCTCGATCGCCTTGGGCAGGTCGAGCCGTTCGGCGCTGGCGAGCTCCCAGGTAGTATCCTTGAGGGCATCGGCGAGCGCCGAAAGAAACGCAAGCTGCGCCGGGACGAGATGCTCGGCCCGCGCCGGCACATGATCCTCGGCAATCTGCAGGAACCAGTTCTTCTCGTCGAGGCCGCGTGCGAAATCGCAATCGAAGCGCTTGCCGCGCTTGAACGCCATCAGCGGCACGATCTGGCGGTCGGCCTTGCGGGTCTTGTTGAAGCAGTCGAGCAATTCGAACTCGCCGCTTTCGACACGGAAGACCGAGATGTCGGCCGGCATGCCGGGCTTGAGGCTGCCGGCGCGGTCGGTGAGCGACAGCGCCTTGGCGGGCGCAGTGGTCACGCGCTCGATGGTCTCATTGAGCGAGAGTCCGAGCCGCATCGCGATGCTCAGCACATTGGCGAGGCTCTTTGCCGGCCGCACGACATTGAACTGCTGCAGGTCGGAGCTGATGGTGTGCGGAACAATGCCCTGTGCATAGGCCTTCTCGGCCACGTCCCAGGAGAAGTTGTAACCGCCGAAGCCGAGATCGAAGAGGACGCCGCGCTGCTGCGCGTCGATCACCTCGGGCAGCACCTTGCCGTCGCGGTCGATCACCTGGCCGAGATTGCCGTGATAGATGTGGGTGATCATGTCGCCTTGCCCGGCGATCTTGAACGCCTCGGGCGCCAGCAGATGATCCGGCCGCTGCAGCTGGAACTCGCCGATGTGCATGTAGAGCGGCAGGTCGAGGATCTCGGACAGGCCCTTGGTGATCTTCAGCGTGCCGGTGCCGTAGTCGCCGATGGCGTTGCATTTGAGATAGCGCAGACGGTTGCGGTGCTCCTTGGCGAAATCGAGCCAGCGCGCGATCGGCACGTTGCCGAGCGTGCGCACGTCGCCTTCGATGAAGTTCAGCCCGAGCAGCCCCATCGGCCGGATGAAGGGACCCACATAGAGGTCGGTCTCGAGCCGATCCATGACCGCGATGAACTCATCGAGCGTGTCGATGCCCGGCCCGCCGGCCTCCACGAACGAGGTCACGCCGTGATAGACGCCGATGCTGTCGGGGTCGGAGAAGCCCAGCGTTCCGTATGCGTGAACATGCAGGTCGATCCAGCCTGGCGTGAGATAGGAGCCGCTGAGATCGAGGACCGGCGTTTGCGGATCGGGTGGAACCTGGCCCACCGCACCGATCTTGCCGTCGGCGATCAGCACGTCAGTGACACGGTCGATGCCCTGGCTGGGATCGATCACGTGGGCGTTCTTTAAAAGCAGAGCCTGGCCGCCGGCATTGGATGACATTCGCGTACTCCCAGCACTGAACGCCTTGTCGTCGAGGTAAGAGGCCGGATGAGGCAGTCGAGACGGGCGTTCCGGCCAATTTGTGAGCAAGCGACGTGCCAGCAGTGCTGACGTTTCCGCTGGCCAGCCATGGGCCGCAACCCCGCAGCAGCCTGCCGCGGCTCGGATTCACCCCGCATTTCAAGAATGTAACGGCAGTTCGATTTTGCTATGCTCCTGATCGTGCGACCGCCGCTGCGGCACGTCAATACGATCCAAAACGTGCCGCCGTGTTTTTGAGCCTGCCGTGCTTGGGGAATAGGCTTGCCCCGGCCGGGCCGCGAAACCAGTATCCGGCGACGCAGATGTCGGAGGCGAAAGCGCAATGGACGAACGTCAACCGGCAAGCCGCGCCTCGCTCTATCGAAGCTGGCCGCGCTACGAGGCCGCCGACAAGGGCTTCCGGAACTATTGGTATCCGGTGATCGAGTCGCGGAGGCTCGGCAGCAAGCCGAAAGCCGTGAAGGTGGTCGGCGAGCCGATCATGCTGATGCGCGACGGCGACAAGGTCCGCGCGCTGCACGACCGCTGTCCGCATCGCGGCGTGCCGCTGTCGGCGGGTCGGAGCGAATTTCCCGGCATGATCTCCTGCATTTATCACGGCTGGACTTATCGTCTGGCTGACGGCGAGCTGTGCGCGGCGCTGACCGACGGGCCCGACTCGCCGATCTGCGGCAAGGCGATCGTGCGCGTGAAGACCTATCCGGTCGAGGAGCGCGGCAACATCATCTGGGTCTATGTCGGCGATGAGCCCGCGCCGCCGATCGAGGAGGACGTGCCGGAGGAATTCCTCGCCGAAAACGCGGTCGTCATTCCGATGATCGAGCTGCGCAAGGGCGACTGGCGCTACGCCATGGAGAACGCGGTGGACGAGGCGCACGCGCGTTATCTGCACCGCAAGACGCCGTTTGCGTTCTTCCGGCTGTTCCCGGCCTACCAGACCGACGTGCAGATGGTGCCGAGCGAGGACGGCAAATGGCTGCGCCGGTTGAGCAAGCCGGTGTTCGGTCCGCAGTCCTATCCCGGCGTCGGCACATGGCCGCGCGACGGCTTCTGGCGCAAGGCCGGCGGCCAGGTCATCGTCGGCAAGGCGCGGCTGCCGGGCGTGTTCTACGTCGGCCACAAGAACTGGCAGGACTTTCAGTTCTTCACGCCGGTCGACGAAAACCATCACCTGATGTGCCAGATCGCGGTGCGCCGCACCAAAGGCCTCGGCGTGCTGTGGTGGAAGCTCCGCGTCTGGAGCTACATCCAGCTGTTTCACCGCATCATGCTCAACCGCTGGGAGGATGGCTTCATCGTCGAGGCGATGGACTGCCCGCCGGAGCGGCTGTTCAGGCCCGACGTCGCAATCGTGGCGTGGCGGCGCTGGTGCGATCTGCATGCGCGCGGGCTCGACGGCGAGCGCGCCGCGAAGGCGGAAGCCGAGGCCGAGGATGCGAAGGCGCTCGGCGCTTCGGGCGAGACCGCGCCGGGTCAGCCGGCATCCAAGGCGGAGCTGACTTGAGCCCGCGGCGTCATTGATGCTTTCGAACACACGATGAAGATCCTCGTCACCGGCGGTGCGGGCAAGCTCGGACAGTGGGTGGTCCGCGAGCTGAAGGCGCAGCAGCATGATGTCGCGGTGTTCGACCGGCAGACGTCCGGCGAGCCGGCCAACCGTGAGATCATCGGCGACATCGAGGACCTCGAGGCCGTGACCGCGGCGGCCATGGGCGTCGAGGCGATCATCCATCTCGCCGGCATTCCGACCCACAGCGTCATGCCGGACAACGACACCTTCCGCATCAACGCCATGGGCGCCTTCAACATCCACGAGGCGGCGCGGCGCAACGGCGTGCCCCGCGTCGTCAGCCTCAGCAGCGAGGCGGTGCTCGGCTGGGCGCCGGGCTCGTTCGAGCGCGAGCATCTGCCCGACTATCTGCCGATCGACGAGAATCATCCGTGCCAGCCGCAGGATTGCTACGGCCTTTCGAAGCAGGTGCTGGAGAGCGTCGGCCGCGCGTTCACGGCACGCTGCGGCATGGTGACGGTGTTCATCCGCGCGCCGTGGATCGTCTCGCCGGACGAGCTCGATGCGCTGCGCGAGAGCAACGGCCGCGCCGTCCGCGACTTCGGGCTCTATCACTACATCGACGCCCGCGATCTGGCCGAGGCCTGCCGGCTTGCGGTCGAGGTCGAGCTCGACGGCGCCCGGGCGATTTACGTCGGCTCGGGCGAGACCACGGTGCCGCTGCCGCTCGCAGAGCTTTATCCCAAGCTTGCGCCCGACATCGGCGACCGCGCCGCGGCGCTCACCGGGACGCTTGCGCCGGTGTCGAACGAGCTGGCGCGCAGGCTGTTGGGCTGGAGCCCGAAGCATTCGTGGCGCGGCAGCGACCCATCTTCATCCGCGGTGCCGGCCGCGCGTCCCAAACGCGTCAGACAGGAGCATTCATGAGCTGGATGAAAACGGTTGGTCTCGCCCTCGTGGCCTTTGTCGCCATCGCGCCCGCGGCGCTCGCGCAAGAGGCGGCGAAAGACAAGGCCAAAATTCCGCTCCGCGTGGGTACGCTCCGCATCGCGGCGCAGACCGACGCCTGGGTGGCGCAGCAGCGCCGCTTCTTCGCCAAGCACGGCATCGAAGCGACGTTGACGCCGTTCAACACCGGAGCCGAGTCGATCCCGGCGATGCAGGGCGGCGCCATCGATGTGCTGCTGTCGATCCCGGGCATCGGCATGATCGCCATGGAACGCGGCCTCGATATCGTGCCTGTGTTCCAGGACGAAAGTGCACATGCAGCGCCGCCGGATTCGGCGAGCGTGCAGGTGATGGACGCCTCGCCGATCAAGACGCTGGCGGATCTGCGCGGCAAGAAGGTCGGTGTCGGCGGACTGTCAACGCAGAACACCATCGCGGTGAAGATGCTGCTCGACAAGGCCGGCGTGGATCCTGGCTCGGTTCAGTTCTCGGAGGTGCCGTTCCCGGCGATGCTGAACGCGCTCAAGGCCGGCCATGTCGACGCCGTGGTGCCGGTCGATCCGTTCACCACGCAGCTTCGCCATTCCGGCGGCCGGGTGATCTCCTGGAATTATGTCGAGGCGATTCCCGAGCAGCCGCTCGGTGTGTGGTTTGCGAAAGGCTCGTTCCTGAAATCCAATCCGCAGGCGATCGACGGCTTCATCGCCGCGATGAGGGAATCGATCGACTATCTGCATGCCGACGAAAAGCGCGCCCGCGACGAGATCGCGGCCTACACCAAGCTCGACCGCGGCATGCTCGACAACATGCCGCTGATCGGCTGGAACTATCAGGTGCGGCTCGACCGCTGGCAGGCGGTGATCGACATGATGGTGAAGTACGGTGGCATGCAGCCGAAGAAGGCCGAGGATTTCATGACGGCGCAGTTGCGGCCGTTTGTGACGCGCTAGCGCCTCGGCTTCTAAGGCTTGACGCTCTTCGCTTGCGCGACAATGGCGGCGCGGTCGAAGTCGTTGCAGGCCGCGATAAATTGCTCCGTATAGGAGGCGTTGGAGGCCTCGCTGCCCTTCAGAGTGCCGAGCTTGACGAAGGCCGTGTGCGTATTGTCCCAATTCTCCGTGATGAATCTGCCGAGCGGTGCATTGTCCGGTTGATCCTGGAGCGCCTTTTCGAGGAAGCGGCTCATGACATGGGTGGCGTTCTTGAGCGCCGTCGCTTCATCGACATCCGCGGGCTTGGTGGTTGGGAATTCCTCCCAGAAAATGCGGATCGCGGCGGCAATATTGCTCGTCGTGAAAATCAGGCCTTTGGTCATGGCGCGGCAGTAGGCTGCCACCTCTTTCGGGTTCGATTTGGCGAACGAGGCCGTGGTCGCAAGCGTCGTCCCGACCTGGCCGTCCTCGAGCGGTATGGCGACAGTGCGCAGCTCCAGGCCGGTGTTCTCCGCAGCGCCAAGCATCGAATCCCACATCACCAGGGCATCGATCTTGCCGGTCTTGAGCGCGGCGATCGCCGAAGGGCCCGCGCCCGTGGCTATTCCGGTGTATTGATCGGGCGTGATGCCGATCGCGCTCAGGTTTTGCTTGAGGCCCAGGCCGCCGCCTGCGCCGAATGACGGCGCACCGACGTTCTTTCCCTTGAGATCCTCCAGCTTCGAGATCGGCGAATCCTTCAGCACCACCAGGAAGGTGCCGGCGTTGCGCTTGAGGTTGAAGAACGAGATCAGATCGCCGTTCTGCTCTCGGACCGTCATGATTGCGGCCGCGGCCGTGGTCCCGACCTGGGCCTTGCTGGATTGCAGAACCTGCGCCGAGATCATCGCGGTTTGCGAGTTCTGGATTTCGACGTCGATGCCTTCGGCTGCGAAGTAGCCCAGACGTTTCGGCACGGCATAAAGAAATACCTCTTCGCCGATGCCCATGATCGGATGCATCTGCACCAGCGTCATCTTGGTCGTCGATTGCGCGGTGGTGCCGGCGATCAGCGCCAGGTTGACGGCGGCGGCGAGCACCATAGCGGCCGTGGCATTGTAGATTCGATTGTGCATGACTTACCCCCGCAGTTTCATGTTTCCCAGTCAGGGTCGCGCCGCTCCGCCTGCTCGTTGCGCCCAGAAGCAGCAGCGGCGTTCGACCAGCATCACGATATGGTTCATCAGGAAGCCGATCGCGGCCAGCAACAGGATGATCGCGAACATCGGGGCGATCTCCATCGCCTGGTTGTATTGCATCAACAACATGCCGAGGCCGGCAGTAGCGCCGACGAATTCGCCGACCACCGCGCCAAGGATCGATAGTACCGAGGCTACGCCAAGGCCCGCGAACAGATAGGGCAGGCAGCTTGGCACGATGATCTTGGTGAGCAGGTGCAGCTCACTGGCGTTGCATGAGCGGGCGAGCTCGATCCGCTCAGGCTCGACCGCCTGATAGCCCGCCATCATATTCACCAGCACCGGGAAGAACGTGATGATGGCGGTAATGAAAACCTTGCCTTCGAGCCCGAAGCCGAACCACACCACCATCAGCGGCGCCAGCGCGACCTTGGGCAGCGATTGGAAACCAACGATGTAGGGGTACCAGCTCTTGCCGAGGATCGGCCAATGCGAGAGCAGAAGCCCGAGCAGCGCGCCGAACGCCGATCCGATGGCAAAGCCGAGCAGCGCCTCCCACAGAGTGACGCCGGAGTGGTACCAGTAGCTGGCCTTGTCCCAGGGCGAATGGCTTAAGCCGGTGGCAAGCGCGCGCCAGACCTGCTCTGGCGGCGGCAAGATGTAGGCGGGCAGGCGGAGCACGTCGGTCGCGAGCCACCAGGCCGCCACCAGCCCGATCAGGATCGCCGGCGAGATAGTGAATTGCGGATAGCGCCGAAGCAAGCCGGGTCGTTGCAAGCGCGCCGGAGTTTCGCGCTGCGCATTCGCGATCGGTGTGCCAGCCACCGGCGTCGCCATCAGAACATGCCTCCCTGGGCGTCGAGCAGCGAGCGAAGCATGGTGGCGTAACGGCCGAAGCTGTCGGTGTTGATGATCGAAAGGGAACGGGGTCTCGGCAAGTCTATGGTGATGACGTCGGCGATGGTTCCGGGCCGTGCTGTCATCGCAATCACGCGGTCGGACAGAAAAATCGCTTCTGCTATCGAGTGAGTGATGAAAATCACCGTCTTGCGGCTGTGGCTCCAGATCCGCATCAGCTCGAGATTCATCTGCTCGCGCGTCATGGCGTCGAGCGCGCCGAACGGTTCGTCCATCAGCAGCAGCCGCGGATCCTGCACCAGCGCGCGCACGATCGCGGCGCGCTGCTGCATGCCGCCGGAAAGCTCGTAGGGAAAGCGCGCGGCGAAGTCGCGCAGGCCGACCATCTGCAGCAGGTCGAGTGCGCTGTCGCGGTACTTGGCCGTCGGAAGCTTGCGGAATTCGATCGGCAGCAGCACGTTGTCGAGCACGGTGCGCCACGGCAGCAGCACCGGCGACTGGAACACGACAGCGGCTTCAGGACTCGGACCGCGCAGTGGTTTGCCGTTCAGCTCGACGCTGCCGGACGTGTAGGGCAGGAGGCCGGCGAGCACCTTCAGCAGCGTGGACTTGCCGCAGCCGCTCTGGCCGACGACCGAAACGAATTCACCGTCGCGAATATCGAAGTCGAGATTCTTGAGCGCGACCACTTCACCTGCGCCGGTCGCGTAGGTCTTCGACAGGCCGCGCGCCGCAATCAGCGCCGGCTTTGCTTCGGCATCTATCTGCAACGGTACGGCTGCGAGCACGGGCTTCACGGCGTTCGACGCGTTGGTCCTGAGACGAGCGTACATAAGCCCAAAAACGAAGCAAGACGTATGCCATGGCCGTGCAGTCGCGCGCGTCGCGCATGGCACGGCAGCTGGCCGGGCGTGACAGACGCACGGCAAATCGCAGCGGCCCGCAATAGAGTTACGGCCGCAGCAGGGTTGCACAACACCGGAGCCATGATGTCAGGCCGTATCCATGTCACCGTCGCCTGCGACGAGTTCGATCACATCCGCGGCCTGCTCGACGGCAGCGTGAAAGTCGACGGCGTCGACCTGTCCTTCATCACCGAGCTGACAAACCCCGAGCGGCACGGCCGCATGGTGCGTGAGCTCGCCTTCGATGTCTGCGAGCTCAACATGCCGACCTATCTGATCGCGCGCGAGCGCGGCGTGCCGATCACGGCGATCCCGGTGTTCCTGTTCCGCAAGTTCCGGCACGGCAACGTGTTCGTGAATCCAAAAGCGGGCATCGCGTCGCCGAAGGATCTGATCGGCCAGCGCATCGGCTGCGCGACCCTGCAGCCAGCCAGCAACGTCTGGATCAGCGGCATCATGCAGCAGTACCACGGCGTGCCGCATCGCTCGCAGACCTGGGTGGTCGAGCGGGAGGAAGATGCGCCGATCGTCCCGCCCGCCGATCTCAAGATCGAGCGCCTGCCGAAGGGCAAGAGCGTGCTCGCGATGCTGCTCGATGGCGAGGTGCCCGCGCTCATGCTGCCGCAGACGCCGAAGCCGTTGCTCGACGGTGATCCGCGCATTGCGCGTCTGTTTCCGGATTACGTCGCGCAGGAGCGCGCCTACTTCAAGGACACCGGCATCTTTCCGATCATGCACGTCACCGCGATCAAGCAGGAGCTGGTCGAACGCTATCCATGGCTGCCCGGGAAACTCTGCGAGGCGTTCGAGACTGCAAAGCAGATGGGCTATCGGCGGATGGAGAACGTTCGTGTCGTGACCTTGCCGTGGTTCGGTGCCCATTGGGAGGACGAGCGCGCGCTGTTCGGTCCGGACCCCTGGGCCTACGGTCTTGGCGGCAAGAACCGCGAGATCCTCGACACCGTGGTCCGCTACAGCCACGAGCAGGGCCTGATCGCGCAACGCGTGCCGGTCGAGAGCCTGTTCGTGGCGGAAAGCGCTGCCGGGAAGGCCTGATCGATCAATATGCGGCAGACGCCGGCACCAGCCGGAACGACATGATCTGCGGCGCGGTGCGGAAATACACCGATTGCAGCTCGGCGGTGTCGCGGAACTTGTTCTGCGTGAGCCGCCGGAAAATCAGATTGGTGACGAGCTCCGGCACATCGAACGGATAAGGATCGAGCGCGATGGTCCTGCCGTTGCGCGGCGTGAGCGTCATGCCGGCGCTCTTGCCCGAATAGGACAGCGGCACCGGCTCGATGCGGTCGTCCTTCAGCGTCTCGGTGCTGCAGATGTAAAGGGAGATCAGGTCCCAGACCTGCAGCAGGTTGTAGTTGGTCGCGAGCTCCTTGGCGTCGAAGCCGTCCGCGATGGGCTTTTGCTTCTCTTCGTTGCGCCCGATGAAGATCTTGATGTCGGGCGGCAGCGTGCCGCGCTGGATTGCAGGTGGCTGCGTGATCACGCCGTAGCGGCCTTGCCACAGCCCGGTGCGGTGCCTGGCGACCATCAGCCCCGCGTACGGATCGATGCTGCCGAGCCAGTCGCCGGCCCATTCGAAGGCCGCGAGCTGCGCCTTGTCGTTCGGCACCTCGCGATAGCTCGGCGTCTTGCCGGTCTCGGGATTGAGCTGTGGGCTGGTCTCGTAGTTGATCCAGCCGCGGTCGTGATACATCGCCGCCCGCACCATCGACCCATAGGGGCGAGGCTTTTCGAACTTGTCGTTGCCCCAGTGGCTCGCAAACAGCCCGGAAAGCTGGGCGTGATCGTTCTGCGTGATCATGACGATCGAGCCGTCGGATTCGTAGCGGACGATCATGGGCGCCTGCTGGAGTTATTGAGGTTCTGGACCGGCATCGAAATCCATAAAGGACGCGATTTATGGCGGCAACGGCGTGCCATGCATATCCGGCAGGCTATCTTGAATATGACGACAGGGCCGCGCGAAGCCGCTAAAATGGCCGCAACAATCCCGTTCAAGCCGGAGTTCGCCATGTCGACCGCCGTTTCCACGAAATCCTCGCCCAAGCCCGCCCAGGTGCTGAAAGACGCCGATTTCAACTGGGAGGACCCGCTTGGCCTCGAAGGCGACCTCACCGAAGAGGAGCGCATGGTGCGCGACAGCGCCCGCGCCTTCTCCCAGGACAAGCTGATGCCGCGGGTGCGGCTGTCCTGGCGCGACGAGAAGGTCGACAAGGATCTGCTGCCCGAGATGGGCGCGCTCGGCCTTCTTGGCCCGACCATCCCGGAGGAGTACGGCGGCGCCGGCCTCGGCTATGTGGCCTATGGCCTGATCGCCCGCGAGATCGAGCGGGTCGATTCCGGATATCGCTCGACCTTGTCGGTGCAGTCGTCGCTGGTGATGCACCCGATCTATGCCTACGGCACCGAGGCGCAGAAGAAGAAGTATCTGCCCAAGCTCGCCAAGGCCGAGCTGATCGGCTGCTTCGGCCTGACCGAGCCGGACTACGGCTCCGATCCGGGCTCGATGGTGACGCGCGCCGAGAAGGTGCCGAACGGCTTCAAGCTCAATGGCGCCAAGATGTGGATCTCGAATGCGCCGATTGCCGACATCGCGATCGTCTGGGCAAAGCTCGAAGGCAAGATCCGCGGCTTCATCGTCGAGCGCGGCACCAAGGGCTTCTCGACGCCGAAGGTGGAAGGCAAGCTTTCGCTGCGCACCTCGGTCACCGGCGAGATCGTGCTGGAAGACGCCGTGGTGCCGGAGGAGAACCTGCTGCCGAACGTGTCGGGCCTCGCCGGTCCGTTCGGCTGCCTCAACATGGCGCGCTACGGCATCGCCTGGGGCGCGATGGGCGCCGCCGAGTTCTGCTGGCACGCGGCACGGCAATACGTGCTCGACCGCAAGCAGTTCAACCGGCCGCTCGCCGCCAACCAGCTGGTGCAGAAGAAGCTCGCCGACATGCAGACCGAGATCGCGCTCGGCCTGCGCGGTGCGCTCGCGCTCGGCCGCATGCTCGAAGCCGGCAAGTGCGCGCCGCCGTCGATCTCGCTGATGAAACGCAACAACACCGGCAAGGCGCTCGACATCGCCCGTGTTGCTCGCGACATGCACGGCGGCAACGGCATCTCCGATGAGTTCCACGTGATGCGCGTGATGTGCAACCTCGAGACCGTGAACACCTACGAGGGCACCCACGACATCCACGCGCTGATCCTCGGCCGTGCCCAGACGGGAATCCAGGCGTTCATGTGATCGATCGCGCGTGGACGTTCATACGTTTCTTGTTCTGCTCGGCACGGGAGTTGCGGGCGGCGTGATGGCCGCCCTGGTCGGCGGCGCCTCGGTCATCACGTTTCCGGTGCTGCTCGCGGTGGGCCTGCCGCCGGTCACCGCCACCGCGTCGAATCTCATCGCGGTCAGCGGCGGCAATTTTCTCGCCGCGATGACCGACCGCGGCAACCTGCCGCCGTTCAACCGCGCCTTTGTCGGCCTGATCGTCGCCTCCATCTTCGGCGCCCTGATCGGCGCGGTGCTGCTGCTGGCGACGCCGTCGCGAATGTTCGAGCAGCTCATCCCGGTCCTGCTCGGTCTCGCCACCATCCTGTTCGGCTTCGCGCGCCAGATCACCCAGTGGATGCGGGCGCGTGCGAAGGCGCGCGGCCAGGATGACTGGAAGATCAGTGTCACCAGCGTGCCGCTCGTGCTGCCGATCTCGATCTATGGCGGCTATTTCGGCGCAGGCGCCGGCACGTTGCTCCTTGGCGTGCTGACGATAGCGACCGAAGGCAATTACCGCCGCGCCAACGTCGCCAAGAACCTGGTGTCGAGCCTCAACACGGTCGCGGCGTCGGTCTGGTTCATCATCCACGGCGCGGTGAGCTGGCCGCAGACCTTGTCGATGATGCTCGGCTGCCTGGTCGGCGGCTTTTGCGGCGCACACCTGTCGCGCCGCCTGCCGCATGAGTTCATGCGATTCGTGGTGATCGGCGTCGGCGCGCTGCTGACCGTGGTCTTCGCCTGGAAATACTGGTTCTAGATGCGCTTGGCCAACTCCACCAGCCGCTTGGTCATGGCGCTGTTCGGGTCGGCCATGGGATCGCAGATGGTGAAATGATTGAGGCCCGGGATCGCTTCGTAGCGGGTCTCGACGCCCTTGGCGCGCCACGCGTCGGCAATCGTCTTGCTGTGCCGCAGGAACTCCGACGACTCGTCGCCGCCGACCACGGCGTCGAGCACGTGGCCCGTTCCGACCGGCCAGAACAGCGGCGAGATGCGCCTGGCCTCCGCGGCGTCGAGCTTGAACTCGGCGTTGCCGGAGAGATGCATCAGCACTTCGAGGTCGTAGAGCCCGGAGATCGCGTAGCCGACCGTGATCAGGTCGGCCGGCGCACTCGCATCGAGTTTCTTCCAATCGGTCGCCATCATGCAGGCCGCGAGATGTCCGCCGGCCGAATGGCCGCTGACCATGATGCGCTGGCCGAGCTTCTTCCAGAGGGCGAGGCACGCCGCCTGGGTCTGCTCGATGATTTGGCCGATGCTGACCTGCGGCACGAGATCGTAGCCCGACACCGCGACGGTGACGCCGTGGGCGTTCATGCCGCGCGCTACCTGGCTGAAGCTCGACGGTTCCAGCGAGCGCCAATAGCCGCCATGGATGAACAGAACCAGCGGGCCTTTGCCGCCGCCGCGCGGCTTGAAGATGTCGATGGTCTGGCGCGGGGAGGGGCCGTATTTCAGGCCGATCTCGGTGCGGCCCTCTTTCGTGGCTTCGTCCCGATAGGCGGCGCCTTCGCGCACCCAGCGCTCGAAAATCTGCGGATGCTCGGGCACCCGCGCGCGGTTGTTGTACTCAACCTCGTAGTCGATCGCCATGAAACGCTCCCGCCGACAGTAATCGCGGCAGGAGATTGCGGCATTCGTGTCCCGGGCGCAACGCAGCACAAGCGCAGCGCAGTGATGCGTTGCAGACCCGGGACCGTCTCGAAGGCGGTGTCTGGAACGGCCCCGGATCTGCGGCGCACCGCTATCGCGCTGCGCCGCGCCCGGGACATGGAGCCGCTACCGCTTGATCTGCACTTTGAGCGTCTCGGCGACCGCGCGGTCGAACGAGTCGGCGGGCTTGGCCGGTGCGTTCTTGCGCTGATCCGCCACGTAGGCGTCGCGCTTCTTGACCAGCTCGGCCATGCGGTCGTTGAGGGTCTTGCGCTCGGCGGCGTTCTTGTCGATCGCGGCCTGGCGCTGCTCGGGCTTCAGCGTGCGCAGGTTGTCCGGCAGGTCGTCGTCCTTGACGCTGTCGAGCTTCTGGCGGCCCGACGTGACGTCGGCGACGAGATCGCCGCGGCCGGTCACGGCCTCGTTCATGCGCGAGCCGCTCTTGTTGAGATAGCCCGCCATTTCGGATGCGACCGCGCGCGGCGCCGACGCGTACTGGCCGACCTTCTGCTCGACGCTGGAGCGTTGCGCGCGCGGACCGTACGGGATCACGGTGCCGTTGATGTGGCCCTGCAACTCGATGATCTCGGTGTCCCACGGCGTCTCGATCACCAGGATCTGGCCACCGTCCTGCGGGATCGGGATGTAGCGGCCGTCGCCGCGCTGGGCGATCTCGCGCCACACCCGCTCGGTGTCGCGCGCGCCGCCGGCCTGCACGGCGTTGACCACGATGCCGCGATCACGCGCCATGCGGACCACGTCGGGGTACTTGGTGTCCTGCTTGTAGTCCATGTGCGGCGGCGCGTCGCCGACCAGGAACATGATGCGGCAGATCTCGGAGCCTTGCGTCCAGCTGAGCTTCGTGACGCCGATCTCCATCGCCTCGTTGACGCTTTCCGGCCAGTCGCCGCCGCCTTGCGCCTGAAGCAGCAGCAGCTTGGCATAGAGATCCTGGATATCGGTGGTGAGGTCGAACGTCTTGGTGACGTACTCGTCGCCGATGTCGCGATAGGCGACGAGGCCCATGCGGATTTCGGCGTCGGGGTTGGTGTCGGCGATCGCGGTGGCGATCGACCAGATCTTGCGCTTGGCGCCTTCGATCAACGGTCCCATCGAGCCGGTGGTGTCGAGCACGAAGGCGACCTCGACCACGGGCTTGCCGAGGCGCCTGATATCCGGCTCCGCCGGATCGGCGAAGGCGGCAGTGAAGGTGAGAGCGGCAGCGACCGACGCGGGCGCAAGCGCCCGGGCAATAGTGGACAACATGGATGTTTCCCTCCGGATAGCCTTCCGACGCCGGAAAGGATTCCTGCCCTTCGCGACGCGCCGTGGTCCGGATTGCGGCCGGGCATCGGCGGAATGTGGGCGGATTGCGACCCGGGGATGAACGGCCGGACAGGCGCTGCGGAATTGCTGGGCCGATGTTGTTCCGATTGCGGCGCGGCGGGCAAAGTGGCACTGAGTCCGGCATGAAGGTCAACGGCACACACACCCGCACCATCTGGCTCGAAGCCGACGGCTGGTCGGTCGGCATCATCGACCAGACCATGCTGCCGCATCGGTACACGACGCTTCGGCTGACCACGCTCGCCGAGGCCGCGCACGCCATCAAGTCGATGCAGGTGCGCGGCGCCCCATTAATCGGTGCCGCGGCCGCTTACGGCATGTGCCTCGCGCTGCGCGCCGACGCCTCCGACGAGCACATCGAGAAGGCTTACGCGGTGCTGCATGCGACGCGGCCGACCGCGATCAATCTGAAATGGGCGCTCGATGAGATGGTGGCCGCGGTGCGCAACCAGCCGCGCGAGGCTCGCGTCGCTGCTGCCTACCGCCGCGCTGCCGAGATCGCCGACGAGGACGTGGCAATCTGCCAGGCCATGGGCCGCCACGGTCTGAAGCTGATCGAGGAGATCGCCGCGCGCAAAAAAGGCGAGCCGGTCAACGTGCTGACCCATTGCAACGCCGGCTGGCTCGCGACCGTGGACTATGGCACCGCGACTGCGCCGATCTATGCGGCCCACGACAGCGGCATCCCGATCCATGTCTGGGTCGACGAGACGCGGCCGCGCAACCAGGGCGCTTCGCTCACCGCGTGGGAGCTCGGCCATCACGGCGTCAAGCACACCGTGATCGCCGACAACACCGGCGGCCATCTGATGCAGCACGGCATGGTCGATCTGGCGATCGTCGGCACCGACCGCGTTACCGCGCAGGGCGACGTCTGCAACAAGATCGGCACGTATCTCAAAGCGCTGGCCGCCAAAGACAACGGCGTACCGTTCTATGTGGCGCTGCCATCGCCGACCATCGACTTCGCGGTGTCCGACGGCGTCGCCGAGATTCCGATCGAGCAGCGCGCGGGCGAAGAGCAGTCCACCATGACCGGCCGCACCGCCGACGGCCGGATCGAGACCGTGCAGGTGGTGCCGGACGGCTCGCCGGTCGCGAACTATGCGTTCGACGTGACGCCGGCGCGGCTGGTGACCGGATTGATCACGGAGCGCGGCGTGCTGAGGGCATCGCGCGAGGGCTTGCGGGCGGCGTTTCCGGAGCGTGCGGGAGAGAAGTGATGCGGTTCGGCACAGTTGCGGCGCTGGTGTTCGCGAGCTGGGTCCTGGCGGCGCCCGCGCTTGCGGACGAGCAGGTCAAGCCGATCCTCGACAGCGCCGAGAAGCTCAAGCCCGACGCGATCAAGGTCTGGGAGCGCCTGATCAGCGTCGACTCCGGCACCGGCGATGCCGAAGGCGTCAATGCGGTCGGCGCCGTCGCGGTCGAGGAGCTGACCAGGCTCGGCGCTTCGATCGAGCTGGTGCCGAACACACCTGCGGCAGGCGGCGATAACATCGTCGCGAGCCTTACGGGCACGGGCCAGGGCAAGGTGCTGCTGATGGCGCACATGGACACGGTGTTCGCCAAGGGTGCCGTGGCGCAGCGGCCGTTCCGCATCGAAGGCGGCCGCGCCTATGGGCCGGGGGTGTCGGACGACAAGGCCGGGATCGTCATCGGGCTCACCACGCTGAAGATCCTCAACGAGCTGAAGTTCAAGGACTACGCGCGGATCACGCTGTTTCTCAACACCAACGAGGAAACCGGTTCGCGCGGCTCGCGCGCGCTGATCGAGAAGCTGGCGAAAGAGCACGACGTCACGCTCAATCTCGAAGGCGGCCGCACCGGTGACGGCATCACGGTTTGGCGCAAGGGCTCCGGCACCATCAGGGTCGAGGTGAAGGGCCGGTCGTCGCACGCGGGCGGATCGCCGGAGCTCGGCCGCAATGCGGTGATGGAGCTGATGCATCAGGTGCTGCAGCTCAGCAGGCTTGGCGACGAGACCAAGGGCACCACGGTCAACTTCACGGTGGTGAAGGGCGGCGACCGTAAGAACGTCATTCCGGACTTCGCCACGGCCGACGCCGACGTGCGCGCCGTGGTGTCGGAGGAATTTGACCGCGTCGAACGCGACGTCGCCGCCACCATCAAGAACAAGCTCATTCCCGACACCGAGGTGACGGCGACGCTGACGCGGACCTTTCCGGTGATGCCGCAGAACGCACAGATCGACGCGCTCGCCGTCATGGCGCAGCGCATCTATGGCGAGCTTGGCAAAAGGCTGACGCTGGGGGGCTCCGGCGGCGCCGCCGATTCGAGCCTCGCCGCCGGCGTGTTCAAGCCGACGCTCGACGGCCTGAGCATGATCGGCTCCGGCGCCCACACCGAACGCGAGTATGCCGAGGTCGACAGCATGGTGCCGCGGCTCTATCTGTTGACCCGGATGGTGATGGAGCTTGGCCGCAAGCCAAGAAATTGAAGCCATGAGTCTGCCGCTCGGGAAATTCGCCGAGGTTCCGGTCGACGGCCGGCAGTCGCAGACCGCGCTGAAGATCGCGCGCGGCGCCGCGCGGCTGCTGCACGCCCACGGCTATTGCGTGGTCAGCGAGCTGCCGCTTGCTTCGGGCCGGCGGGCGGATCTCGTGGCGCTCGGCCGCGACGGCGAAATCTGGATCGTCGAGATCAAGTCCTCGGTCGCGGACTTCCGCGCCGACCAGAAATGGATGGACTACCGGCTGCATTGCGACCGGCTGTTCTTCGCCACCACGGTCGAGGTGCCGTGCGAAATCTTTCCGCCGGACACCGGGCTGATCGTGGCCGACGCGTTCGGCGCCCAGATCGTCTGCGAGGCGCCCGAGCACCGGCTGCATGCGGCGACTAGAAAGAGCATGACGCTCAGCATCGCGCGGGCCGCGGCGCTCCGTTTGCAG
Source organism: uncultured Rhodoplanes sp. (assembly GCA_936924235.1). Taxonomy (GTDB): domain Bacteria; phylum Pseudomonadota; class Alphaproteobacteria; order Rhizobiales; family Xanthobacteraceae; genus Z2-YC6860. The sequence continues at coordinate 25,272 of CAKZHN010000179.1, forward strand.
TCATTGGCCGACCCGGCGGGGCCGTATCAGGGCGAATTCTGACTGGTGCAATGGCCGAGTCTCGCGGCTCCCGGTCTGCAAAATCGCAACGACGTTTTCGGAACCGATGTGGTTAACGGTTCGATTACCGGAATCTGAAAGATTTGCGCCCGTCCAAGCTGCATTTTCAGCCCCGTACGCGGGAAACGGACGCGAGCGATCCATGCCACCAGCGCAATCCGAATTGCCTTCGTCGCTCAAGCAGCGCGGCGCGTTCCGCGGCTGGCACAGCATCGCCTGGCGCGTCATCCTGCCGGTGCCGGTCACGCTCATCATCGTGGTCGGCGTGATCTGGGCGACCATGCCGCGGCTGATGGAGAGCGCGGCGGTGCACGACGCGTTCCTGTCCAATCAGCAGGTGGCGGCGCAGTTCAAGGTCATCCGCGGCTACTATTCCGAGAACGTCGTCAACAAGGTGCTGGCGACCGGCGCCGTCAAGGCGTCGCACGATCACCGTGGCCACGACGGCGTCATTCCGATTCCGGCGACGCTGATGCACGATCTCAGTGCGTTGTTGGCATCGACCGACACGTCGATGTCGCTCTACAGCAGATATCCGTTCCCCGGCCGCAAGGACCGCAAGCTCGACGATTTCCAGAACGAGGCCTGGGATTTCCTCGTCGCCAACCCGAAGGGCGTGTTCTCGCGTGAGGCCGTGTTGAACGGCCGGCATGTGGTGCGCACCGGCGTGGCCGACACCATGTCGGCGCAGTCCTGCGTCAACTGCCACAACTCGGACCCCGAATCGCCGAAGCGGGACTGGAAACTCGGCGACGTCCGCGGCGTGCTCGAAATCTCAACCGTGATCGAGACGCAGATCGCCCACGGCAATCAGGTCAGCCACCTGATCGTGCTCTGCGCGATCATTGCCGGCATCATCCTGTCGGCGCTAACCTACTGGGCGATCCGCGGCGTCACCTCGCCGCTCCGCAAGCTGGTTGTCGCGATGGACGGTCTCGCTTCCGGCAGCTTCGACGTGGCGCTGCCCGGGCTGCACCGCAAGGACGAGGTCGGCGCGATGGCGAACGCCGTCGAGCAGTTCAAGGTCAAGGCCATCGAACACGCGCGGAGCCGCGCGGACGACGAGGCGGCGCAGCGGCGGGCCGCCGCCGAAGAGCGCCGCAGCTCGATGCGGCGCCTCGCCGACAGCTTCGAGGCCGCGATCGGCAACATCGTGAACTTCGTATCGCTGGAGTCGAAAGGCCTCGAGGCCGCGGCCAGCACCATGAAAGGCACCGCGGATTCGACGAAGCAATTTGCCGACGTCGTGGCGCGCGCCTCGAGCGATGCGTCCACGAACGTCAATTCGGCCGCCGAGGCCGCCGGTGATCTCGCCAATTCGGTGTCGGACATCAGCCGCAAGGTGCGCGAGTCGAGCGACATCGCGGGCGACGCCGTGCGTCAGGCTGAGAAGACCGACGCCCGCATCACGGCGTTGTCTGAAGCCGCGACCCGCGTCGGCAACGTCGTCAAGCTGATCACCGACATCGCCGAGCAGACCAACCTGCTGGCGCTGAACGCCACCATCGAGGCGGCGCGCGCCGGCGAGGCCGGCCGCGGCTTCGCGGTGGTGGCCGCCGAGGTCAAGACGCTCGCGACGCAGACCGCCAAGGCGACCGAGGAGGTCGCCGTGCAGATCACCGAGATGCAGACCGCGACCGCGGATTCGTTTACGGCGATCAAGGAGATCAGCTCGACCATCATCCGCATCTCCGAAATCGCCAGCTCGATTGCAGCGGCGATCGAGCAGCAGGGCGCCACCACGTCGCAGATCGCCAACGGCGTCGAGAGCGCGGCGCGCAGCGCCGAGCACGCCGCGGCCAACATCGGCGACGTCAACCGGGCCGCAAACGAGAGCGGCACTGCGGCGGAGCGCGTGTTCGCCTCCGCGCACCTCCTGGCCAAGGAGGGCGGCAAGCTCAAGCAGGAAGTCGACAAGTTCCTGGCGACCGTCCGCGCGGCTTAGCTTCAACTTATCGATACGTCATTCCGGGGCGCGCCCGCCAGCGCGTTTACGCGCGTCTTTGACGCGCTACGGGCGCGAACCCGGAATCCAGACATGGAAAGACTGTCTCCGGGACTGGATTGCGGATCGCACGCTGTCGCGTGCGTCCGGAATGACGGGCAGCGACAGCCGTTCCGCGCTTGCCTATACTCGCGCGCGTCTGACGTCTATCGAACGATAAAAGATGCTGGGAGGTCGCCGATGAGGCTCGTGTTTGCTGCGTTCGTTTCGCTCGTCGCCAATGTGGCATTGGCGCAGGAAGCGGTGCCGACCATCGCGTATGAGTCGGTGCCCAATCTTCTGAAATTGCCGGACGACATGCATCTCGGCGAGGCCGCGGGCGTCGCGGTCAATTCCAAGGGCCACATCTTCGTCTACGCCCGCGGCGGCTCGAGCGCGGGGCCTGCCTACGGTAACACGGCGTCACAGCTCCTGGAGTTCAGCCCGAGCGGCAAGTTCATCCGCGAGATCGGCAAGAACCTCTACGCCTGGGCGTTCGCGCACACCGTGCGCATCGACAAGGACGACAACATCTGGGCCACCGACAAGGGCTCGGACATGATCATCAAGTTCAATCCGCAGGGCCGCGTGGTGATGGTGTTCGGCCGGAAGTCGGAGGCCTCCGACACCGAGGCGAAGCCGCATGAGCGCAACCTCGAAAAGCCGCTGCCGCACCAGGACGGCCGCTTCCGCCAACCGACCGATGTGGCCTGGGGACCGGACGGCACGATCTACATCTCGGACGGCTACGTGAATTCGCGCGTCGCCAAGATCAGCAAGGACGGCGACTGGATCAAGTCCTGGGGCCAGAGGGGCAAGGGCCAGGGCGAGTTCAACCTGGTGCACAGCATCGCGACCGACGCGAAAGGCAGCGTCTATGTTGCCGACCGCAACAACCGCCGCATCCAGGTGTTCGATGGCGACGGCAATTTCCAGCGCGAGATCAAGATCAACGTGCCGTTCGATGAGAACGCCAAGCCCGCGATCGGCGACAAGCCAAACCTCACGAACTATCTGCAGAGCGGCGGCAGCATGACGCCGGGCGCGCCCTGGGCGATCTGCATCACGCCGGGACCGAACCAGGTGCTGTACAGCGCCGACTCGTATCCGGGCCGCATCTACAAGCTGTCGCTCGACGGCAAGGTGCTGGGCGTGCTCGGCTCGTCGGGCAAGCAGCTCAAGCAGTTCGGCTGGATCCACGAGATCGCGTGTCCGTCGGAGAACACGCTGCTCGTCGCCGAGATCCTGAACTGGCGGGTGCAGAAGCTGATCCTTCATCCGGAGAAGACGGCGAGTCGATGATGACAGTGCGCGTGTCACGAGCTGCAAGCCTGCTGGGTGCGGCGTTCGCGGCGGCATTGGCCGCGGCGCCCGCGAAGGCGCAGTCGCCCGATCTGTCCGGCAAGACCGTGACGCTGCTCATCGGCTTCGGCACCGGTGGCGGCTATGACCTCTGGGGCCGCACCGTGGCGCGGCACATCGGCAAGCACCTGCCGGGCAAGCCCACGGTGGTGCCGCAGAACATGCCGGGCGCCGGCTCGTATGTGGCGGCAAGTCATATCTACAATGCGGCGCCCAAGGACGGCACGGTGTTCGGCATCATCGCCCGCGATGCCGCATTGGGTCCGCTCAGCAACGCGCCGGGCGCGCGCTTCGACGCGACGAAGATGTCGTGGCTCGGCAGCCCCACGCGCGAGCACAACGCCTGCATCGCCAACGCCTCGGCCAAGGTGAAAACCGTCAACGACCTGCGCGACAAGGAACTCATTCTGGGTGACACCGGGCCGGGCACCGGCACGCGGTCCTATCCCAAGGTGCTGGGCGACGTGTTCGGCTACAAGTTCAAGATCGTCTCGGGCTTCCGCTCCTCGTCGGACGTGTTCCTGGCCATGGAGCGCGGCGAGGTCGAAGGCATTTGCGAAAGCCTCGACAGCATCAACCAGCGCAAGCCCGACTGGATTCCGAAAAAGGTCGTCAACGTGCTGCTGCAGGCCGGCGCCGAGTCGCCTCCGGAGCTGAAGGGCGTGCCCAATGTGCTGACGCTCGCCCGCAACGACGAGGAGAAGCAGCTTCTCGAGTTTCTCTACGCCGGGCAGGACATCGGCCGGCCGTTCGTAGCGCCGCCCGATCTGCCCTCGGAGCGGCTGAAGATGCTGCGCGACGCGTTTGCGGAGACGATGAAGGATCCGGAGTTTGCCGCCGACGTGAAGCGCAGCAAGCTCGATCTCGAGCCGGTGGATGGCGAGCAGCTGGCGGCGCTGATCGCCAAGATCTACGCGACGCCGAAGCCGATCATCGAGCGCGTCAGCAACCTGATCAAATGACCGCGCAGCGGTCATTCCGGACGTAGCGCGCCAGGGCGTTTACGCGCGTCTGCGACGCGCTATGGGCGCGATCCGGAATCCAGATACATCGGCAGTGTTTATTTGTCTGGATTCCGGGTTCCGCCCTTCGAGCGGCCCCGGAATGATGGAGGCGGATGAAGTCTGCGCCTCAGCGCGGCGCGCGCTTGGCCAGGATGCGCTGCAAAGTGCGGCGGTGCATGTTGAGCCGACGCGCGGTCTCCGAGACGTTGCGGCCGCACAGCTCGTAGATGCGCTGGATGTGTTCCCAGCGCACGCGGTCCGCGGACATCGGGTGCTCCGGCGGATCGGCCTTGCGGCCTTCGATCGCCAGCAGCGCGTTGACCACGTCGTCGGCGTCGGCGGGCTTGGAGAGATAGTCGACCGCGCCCATCTTCACAGCGTTCACCGCGGTGGCGATGTTGCCATAGCCGGTGAGGACGATGGCGCGCGCCTCGGGCCGCCGCTGCTTCAGCGCCGAGACCACGTCGAGGCCGTTGCCGTCGCCGAGCCGCATGTCGACCACGGCGAAAGCGGGCGCCGAAGCCTCGACCTGCTGCAGGCCTTCGCCGACCGACTCGGCGGTCCGCACCTCGAAGCCGCGGGCCTCCATGGCGCGCGCCAATCGTTGCAGGAAGGACTTATCGTCCTCCACGATCAGCAGCGTCCGTTCGCCGGAGACCACCACAGGCGGTGGCGTCATTTCGGTCATGGTCATGCTCATGTCTCTTTTAGCTTAGGTAACATGGGGGCGGACCTCAAGTGGCGGCAAGTCGCACCGGACGCTCGGAGGGAGGTTCCGGGGGATCGTCCCCGGAGTTCTCCAGGGGGCGCTCGAACATATCCCGGGGCCAGCGGACCCGGATCACGGCGCCGCGGTCCGGATAGGGGCGATTCTCGTATTCGACCGTCGCGCCGGAGCGCTCCAGCAGCGTCTTGGCGATGAAGAAGCCGAGCCCCAGGCCGGTCGCTTCGCCGCCGGCATTCATGCGGCGGCGCTTGCTCGATTTGACATAGGGCTCGCCGATCCGGTCCATGATCTCCGGCGCAAAGCCCGGGCCGTCGTCGCTGATGGTGACGGTGACCTCCTCGTCGCTCCAGTCGGCGGTCACCTCGACGCGGGACTGGGCATAGTCGATGGCGTTTTCGAGGATGTTGCCGAGGCCGTAGAGCGCGGCCGGATTGCGGGCGCCCATCGGCGGGCCGGAGCGCTGCGGCAGCGACACGTCGATCTCGATGCCGAAGTTCCGGTGCGGCGCCACCACCTCCTCGATCAGCGCCGGCAGCGGAGTGCGGTCGAACGGTGCGCCGGTCGGAAGTTCCGTCAGCTTGGCCAGAATGTCGCGGCAGCGCTGCGCCTGCTCGCGCAGGAGCTTGACGTCGTCGGCATACGGCGAGCCGGCTTCGAGCGCGCGCTCGAGCTCGCGGCTGACCACCGAGATGGTTGCGAGCGGCGTGCCGAGCTCGTGTGCGGCCGCCGCCGCAAGGCCGTCGAGCTGCGACAGATGCTGCTCGCGCGCCAGCACCAGCTCGGTCGCGGCCAATGCCTCGGCGATCTGGCGGCCTTCCTCGGTGATCTGCCAGGCGTAGACGCCGATGAAGCCGATGCAGAGTCCGATCGAGAACCACACGCCGAGCAGATAGATCCACGGCAGCTCCAGCGGATCGTCCGGGTCCCACGGCAGCGGGTAATGCGCGAACACCAGCACGGTGGCGCAGACCACCGCGAACATGCCGAGCATCACGGTGATGCGCGGCGGCAGCGCGGTGGCCGACAGCAGCACCGGTGCGAGGAACAGGAACGCGAAGGGGTTCTGCAGTCCGCCGGTCAGGAACAGCAGCACCGCAAGCTCGGCGATGTCGAAGGCGAGCAACCACGCGGCGCGCGTCGGCTCGAGCCGCTGCGTCAGGCTGAAGCGCACGCGCAGCGCCACGTTGAGCCACGCCGACAGCGCGATCACCGCCATGCAGGCCCAGAGCGGCAGCTGGAATTCGGCGACATAGACCACCACCAGCACCGCGGTGGTCTGGCCGATCACCGCGAGCCAGCGCAGGCGCAGCAGCGTGTCGAGCCGCACGTTCCGCCGCTGCGGCAGATGGATCTGGTCGGCGGTGTCGTAGAGCATGGCCGCATTCTAGTGCGCTGGCGCGCGTTCTCAATGTTGCCAACCGCCGCATGGTGAAGGCTTTGCGGCTTTCGGGGCTTGCGCCGGGCCGCGGGCCGCGTCACATCTGGCCGATCATGCTGGCGCCAGGACAGCCTCAAGGACAACCGCCCATCGCCATCGACCGGCTGGTCAAGCGCTACAAGGCTGTCACGGCGGTGGACGGCATTTCGTTTGCGATCGAGGCGGGCTCCTGCGCGGCGCTGCTCGGCGGCAACGGCGCCGGCAAGACCACGACCATCTCGACCATCATGGGGCTGGTGGAACCGAGCTCCGGCCGCGTCGCGGTGCTGGGGGCCGACATGCCGCGGGAGCGGCATCGCGTGCTGCATCGCATGAATTTCGAGAGCCCCTACGTCAACATGCCGATGCGGCTCACCGTGCGGCAGAACCTCAACGTGTTCGGCATGCTCTACGGCTGCGAGGATATCGCGGGCCGCATCCGCGCCCTGTCGGAGGAGTTCGACATGGGCGACTTCCTCGAGCGGCCGACCGGCAAGCTGTCGTCCGGCCAGAAGACCCGCGTGGCGCTGGCGAAATCGCTGATCAACCAGCCCGAAATTCTGTTGCTCGACGAGCCGACCGCCTCGCTCGATCCCGACACCGCCGATTGGATCCGCGGCCGGCTCGAGCATTATCGCCGCGAGTGCGGCACCACGATCCTGCTCGCCTCGCACAACATGAACGAGGTCGAGCGGCTGTGCGACCGCGTCATCATGCTCAAGCGCGGCCGCATCGAGGACGACGACACACCGGCGGGCCTGATCGCCCGCTACGGCCGCAGCAATCTCGAAGAGGTGTTCCTCGACATCGCGCGCGGCACAGGCGAAGCGCGGGAGGCCGCGCAATGACGATGCCGCAGGCCGCACGCACGCCGCGCTACGTCGCGATCTCGCCGCGCCGCGTGTTCGCGATGGTGTTGCGGCACTGGTATCTGCTGGGCTCGTCGTGGCCAAGATGGTTCGATCTGATGTACTGGCCGGCGGTGCAGATGCTGATGTGGGGCTTTCTGCAACTTTACGTCTCGCAGAACGCCGGCTCGCCGTTCATGCGCGCCGCCACGACCTTCATCGGCGCCGTGATGCTGTGGGATGTGCTGTTCCGCGGCCAGCTCGGCTTCTCGATCTCGTTCCTGGAAGAAATGTACGCCCGCAACATGGGCAACCTGATGATGAGCCCGCTGCGGCCGATCGAGTTCGTGCTGGCGCTGATGGTGCAGAGCGTCGTGCGGCTCGCGATCGGCATGGTGCCGGTGTCGCTGCTCGCGATCTGGTGGTTCGACTTTAATCTGTGGGCGATGGGGCTCGCGCTCGCGGTGTTCTTCATGAACCTGCTGCTGACGAGCTGGGCGATCGGTATCATCGTGTCCGGCATTCTGCTGCGTCACGGCCTGGGCGCCGAGAACATGGCCTGGGGCTTCATGTTCCTGATGCTGCCGTTCACCTGCGTCTACTATCCGGTGTCGGTCCTGCCGTCCTGGCTGCAGGGCGTGGCCTGGATGCTGCCGCCGACCTACGTGTTCGAGGGCATGCGGGCGCTGCTGATCAATCACGTGTTCCGCGCCGACCTGATGCTGCAGGCCTTCGGTCTGAACGCCGTGATTTTCGCGATCGGCGTGACAATATTCCTGATCCTGCTGCGGAACGCCCGCCGCGAGGGGACGTTGCTGCAGGGCGGCGACTAGGCCGGAGCGGTAATTTTGACCGCCGGTTAAGCCTGTCCCGAAGGTAAGTAGTCACCAAAAGCCTGGGAAAACTACGCATTTTTACGCTCTATAACGCTTCCCCAAGACACGTCATATATGTTGACCATGTCATCTGATCGTCACTATGCTGCGTCGCAGCGCGAGGGCCGGGGACCTGAAGGCATGGCTATTGGTGAGTTTGGCGGAGCGCCGCAATACGGCGGTCCGATGCTGTCGAGCGGCCTGTATTGGCTCTACGAATCGGGCCACGCCGCGCTGCAGCCCGCGCGCGCACTCGCCGATGTGACGCGGCTCTACTTCAAGAATCCGCTCAATCCGCTGGCCCACACCATGTTCGGCAAGAGCATGGCGGCCACCGCCGAGCTGTTCGAGCGCTCGACCCGCCGCTACGGGAAGCCCGAGTGGCGCCTCGACTCGGTGATGGTCGGCGGCGAGCGCGCCCCGATCCATGTGTCGACGCCGTGGGAGCGGCCGTTCTGCCGACTGCTGCACTTCGAGCGCATGTTCTGCCATATGCCGCGGCGGCCGCAGCCCAAGATGCTGATCGTCGCGCCGATGTCCGGCCACTACGCCACGCTGCTGCGCGGCACGGTCGAGGCGTTTCTTCCCAATCACGACGTCTACATCACCGACTGGGTCGACGCGCGGATGGTGCCGCTCTCGGCCGGCCGCTTCGATCTCGACGACTACATCGACTACGTCATCAGCATCCTGCATTTCCTCGGCGGCGACACCCATGTCGTCGCGGTGTGCCAGCCGTCCGTTCCGGTGTTCGCCGCGACCGCGCTGATGGAAGCCGACAAAGATCCCTATGCGCCGCGCTCGATCACGCTGATGGGCGGTCCGATCGACACGCGCATCAATTCCACGGCGGTCAACAAGCTTGCCATGGAGCGTGGCATCGACTGGTTCCGGCGCAACGTCATCACCAAGGTGCCGTTCCCGCATCCGGGCGTGATGCGCGACGTCTATCCGGGCTTCCTGCAGCTCAACGGCTTCGTCAGCATGAACCTCGATCGCCATCTCGATGCGCATCGCAACCTGTTCATGCATCTCGTCAAGGGCGACGGCGACTCGGCGCAGAAGCATCGCGAGTTCTATGACGAGTATCTCGCCGTCATGGATCTCACCGCCGAGTTCTATCTGCAGACCGTCGACAACGGCTTCATCAAGCACAGCCTGCCGAAGGGCGAGATGACCCATCGCGGCCGTCCGGTCGATCCGGGCGCGATCCGCAATGTCGGCCTGCTCACCGTCGAGGGCGAGCATGACGACATCTCCGGCGTCGGTCAGACCGAAGCGGCGCACGAGCTGTGCACCAACCTGCCGGCCGACAAGAAGCGGCACTATCTGCAGCCGGGCGTCGGCCACTACGGCGTGTTCAACGGCTCGCGCTTCCGCGCCGAGGTGGCGCCCCGCATCGCCGACTTCATCCTGAGCGTCGAGCGGCCCCAGACGGCGCGCCGCCCGGCCATGGTGAAGCTCGTCAGCTAGGGTTTAGCTTAAGCTTTTCAGGCACCTACCGGCTCGGCGGGCGCCCGGGGACTATCGGCCCCGGCCCGCCGATCTGCTATCCTGCCATCCTGGATTCGGGGTGGTCCCGCCGATGCCGCTGCGTGCCCTGTTCTACCGCCGTCCGAGCGAACCGCAGACCTTCGAGGTCGAGTTCGACCGGGCGAGCTTTGCGGTGCGGGTGCGGCGCCACCGCCAGGCGCGGCGTTACACCCTGCGCATCCAGGCCGCCACGCGTGAAGTGATCCTGACCATGCCGCCGCGCGGCAACCTGCGCGAGGCCAAGGAATTCGCCCAGAAGCACGGCGGCTGGATCGCGGCACGGATGCATCGCTTGCCGCAGGCCGTGCCGTTCGCCGACGGCACCGTCGTGCCGCTGCGCGGCGTCGAGCATCGCATCGTGCATAAGCCGGGCCTGCGCGGCACGGTGTGGACCGAGGCGCCGGACCGCGGCATGCCGCTGTTGTGCGTCGCGGGCGATGCGCCCCATGTCGAACGCCGGGTGAACGATTTCCTGCGCCGCGAGGCGGCGCGCGATCTCGACACGGCGAGCCGCCGCGCCGCCGAAGAGTTCGGCGTTTCGGTCAAGCGCATCTCGGTGCGCGATCAGTCGAGCCGCTGGGGTTCGTGCTCCACGACGGGCGTGCTGTCCTACTCCTGGCGGCTGATCCTCGCGCCACCGTTTGTGCTGAACTATCTCGCCGTGCACGAGGTCGCGCATATGATCGAGATGAATCACTCGGCGCGGTTCTGGCGGCTGGTGAAGCGGGTCTGCGCCGATTCCGAGCGCGCCAAGACCTGGCTCGACGTGCATGGCAGCGATCTGCACCGCTACGGCCTGCCGGGCTGAAGTCTCCTGAAAATGCATGACATGGCAGCCGTCCGGCCGTGATGGTGGCCACGGCGCGCGACCGTGCTACTGACACGCCCGATGAAACTTAAGCCCGGCTCCTTCGCCCTCACCCTCGTGCTTGCCATGCTGACCGGCCTCGGGCCGCTGTCGATGGACATGTATCTGGCGTCGCTGCCGGCGATCGGGCACGCGCTCGGCGCGCCGCCCGCGCAGGTGCAGCTCACGATTTCGCTCTATCTGATCGGCTTCGCTTGCGCCCAGGTGTTTCACGGCCCGCTGTCGGACCGCCACGGCAGGCGGCCGGTGCTGCTTGCGACGCTCGGGCTTTATCTCGTTGCCTCGCTGGCCTGCGTGCTGTCGTTCTCCATCGAGACGCTGATCGCGGCGCGCTTTCTTCAGGCGGTCGGCGGCTCGGGCGCGACTGTGCTGGCGCGCGCCGTGGTGCGCGACATGTTCGAGGGCGTGCGCATCGGCCGCGAGCTGTCGCGCATGGCCGCGATCATGGCGCTGGCGCCGCTGATTGCTCCACTGATCGGCGGGGTGTTGCAGACCGCGTTCGGCTGGCGCTCGAACTTCGTCGCGCTGATCTGCTTTGGCGCCGCGGCCTGGGTGATGGTCTGGCTGCTGCTGCCGGAGACGGTTCGCAACCGCGCTCCCGAGCCGGTGTCGCTCGTCTCGATCCTGAGGTCCTATCGCCGCTTCCTCGGCGAGCCGGTGTTCGTCGTGCATCTCGGCATCGCGGCGTGCTGCCTGTGCGGGCTTTTCGCCTGGATCTCCAGCGCGGCCTTTGTCGTGCAAGATGTTTATGGCTATTCGGCGCTGGCCTTCGGGATGACCTTCGCGCTGGCGTCGGGCGGTTATCTCGCCGGCACCACGTTTGCGGCGCGATTCGTTGCGCGCTGGGGCAGCGGCCGGCTGATGGGGCTCGGCTGCTCCGCCATGGCCGTGAGCGGCATCGCGTTGGTGCTGTGGCTGGCGATTGGGCCGTCGCGCGCCGAGGGCGTGGTGGCGGCGATCTGCATTTACCTGATCGGCATGGGCATGAGCCTGCCGCAGTCGCAGGCCGGCGCGTTGCTGCCGTTTCCGGACCGGGCGGGGGCGGCTTCGTCGCTGCTCGGCTTCATCACGCTGACCTCGTCGGCGCTGGTCGGCGCTCTGATCGGCCGTGCGCTCGGCGCATCGGCCTGGCCGCTCGCCATTGCGGTGCTGATCGCGGGCTCGCTGTCGTTCGTGTTCTGGTGGTTCAGCCGCGGCGTGCGGGCGCGCGGCACGCCGGCTCACTAGAGCTGGGCCTAACGCCGGCCCATCAGCCGATCCATCAACCAACCGTCGAGGCCGAGGCCACTCTCGGCTTCGGGACGCACCTGCGCTTGCGCCTGCCGTTGGGTTTGGACTTGCGCCTCGGCATCGGACTGCGGCGCGGGCTGCTGCGCATTCCATGGCGGCGTGAAGCCCGCCGTCATGAACCCGCCTGAGCCGGCGCCGGGCAGCGCCGCGACCGGCACGCCCTGATGCGCCGCGCGCATGAAGCGGCTCCAGATCTCGACCGGCAGTCCGCCGCCGGTGGTCTTCTTGGTCGATGTGGCGTCGTCGTTGCCGAGCCAGACGCCGGCGACGAGATGGCCGGTGTAGCCGATGAACCAGGCGTCGCGGAACTCCTGCGACGTGCCGGTCTTGCCGGCGGCCGGCCAGCCCGGCAACTGCGCCTTGTGTGCGGTGCCCGACAGCAGCGTCTCCTGCAGCATCGAGTTCATCATGCCGACGACGCGCGGATCGATGATGCGGCCGAGGCGGTCGGGCTTGCGCTCGTAAAGGAGCTTGCCGCCCGCGGTCCGCACCCGCTGGATCACGTGCGGCGAGATCGCCATGCCGCCATTGGCGAAGGGCGCATAGGCGCCGACCATCTCCAGCACCGACACCTCGGAGGTGCCGAGCGCGATCGAGGCGTTGGGCTCGAGCTTGGAGGCGATGCCGAGCCGGTGCGCGGTGCGCACCACGGCGGTCGGGCCGAATTCCATCGTGAGCCGCACCGACACGGTGTTGAGCGACATCGACAGCGCTTTCGTCAGCGTCACCGGGCCGAAATACTCGTGGGTGTAGTTCTCCGGCCGCCAGCCCTTGATCGCGATCGGCTTGTCCTCGCGCACGGTGTCGGGCGTCAGCCCGCGCTCCAGCGCCGTGAGATAGACGAACGGCTTGAACGCCGAGCCGGGCTGGCGCTTGGCGGCGACCGCGCGGTTGAACTGGCTGCCGGCGTAGTCTCTGCCGCCCACCAGCGCGACCACGGCACCGTCCGGCGTCATCGCCACCAGCGCGCCCTGGCCGACGCCCGCCTTGACGCCGTTCTTGTTGAGCTCTTCGACCAGCGCGCTCTCGGCCGCGGCCTGCAGCGTGGGATCGATCGAAGCCTCGACCACGATGTCCTGGTCGACGCGGCCGACCACGTCGTCGAGCACATCCATGATCCAGTCGGCCGCGTAGCCCAGCGAGCCGGCGCCTGGCGGCCGCTCGGCGTGGGCCGGCTGCATCAGCGCCACTTTCGCCGCGTCGTCGGTGATGAACTTCATGTCCACCATCGCGGCCAGCACCAGCTGGGCGCGCTTTTCGGCGCCGTTCGGATTGCGGCTCGGGGCGAGCCGCGACGGCGAGCGGACCAGGCCCGCCAGCATCGCGGCCTCGGCGACCGTGAGCTTCTGCGCCGGCTTGTTGAAATAGCGTCCCGCGGCGGCCTCGACGCCGTAGGCGCCGGCGCCGAAATAGACGCGGTTCAGATACATGTCGAGAATCTGAGCCTTGGTGAACTTGTGCTCGAGCCAGAGCGCCAGCCCGACCTCCTGGACCTTGCGGGTGAGCGTGCGCTCCTGCGTCAGGAACAGGTTCTTGGCGAGCTGCTGGGTGAGGGTCGAGCCGCCCTGCGACACGCCACGGCGCAGCACGTTGGCGGCGAGCGCGCGGGCGATGCCGATCGGATCGACGCCGTAATGCGAGTAGAACCGGCGGTCCTCGATGGCGATGAAGGCCTGCGGCACGTGCCGCGGCAGGTCCTTCAGCGGCACCACGCCGCCGCCCATGTTGCCGCGGGTGGCAAGCACCTGGCCGGAGGCATCAACGATCTTGACGGTCGGCGGACGCTTGGGGATTTCCAGCGACTGGATCGGCGGCAGGTGGGCGCCGATCCAGATCGCGACGCCGATCGCGGCGATCACCATCCAGAGGCTGCCGACCGCGCCCCAATAGACGGCGCGTCCGAGCAGGGCGCCGAGGCTGCGGCCGCTGCTGCCGCCGCCACCGCTATTGCCGGCGCCGGAGCTGCGTTTGCGCTTGGACTTGGACTTGGAGCGGGATGCGGGCTTGTCGCCGCCGGACGCGGATTTGCTGCGGCGCGGAGCCGGCTCATCGGCATCCGGCTCGACCGCGGGCGCCACGTCGAAGACGGGTTCCCGCCGCTCTTTGCCCTTCGGCGCAGCCATTTTTGTCCTGCGAAACGTCCCCGCGGCCCCGTCGGAACGGAGCGCGCCGACAGGTTACGGCGGCCGCTTTAAGGGGGGGTTAAGCGGTATGGCCCGAGTCCCCGCAATCCCAGGTGGCGCCTGGATTTGCGGGCGATGCAGCATTGTTGAGATCGGGCCCGGAGGTATTTCCAATCGTGTCTTTTTTGTGCATCATGCCCAAGTACCGGGGGATCCGGTGGAAACTAAGCCTGGGGAATCACATGCGTAAGGCTGCACTCCTCGCAGCAGTCATGCTGGCTGCTACGTTCACGACCACGACCACTCACGCCGCTGCCAAGAAAGATCCGGCTGTCCAGGCTCAGAAGGACACCGAGAACTTCATGAAGGCGGCGACCAATCCGTACGAAGCGACTTCCAAGCCGGCCAAGCCGATGCACAAGAAGACCGCCAAGAAGAGCAAGAAGAAGATGAAGAAGGCGGCGTAATCCGCCTCTTCTGACTGCAGAATAAGACGAACCGGCGTCCGGTGCCTCGGCATCCGGGCGCCGCTTCTGTTTTGGCGTTCGTTTCGGTCAGGCCGGCGGCGCGAACAGCTGCAGCAGCGAGCGCTTGATCGCCATCTCGCGGGTCGGCGAGGCGATCTTCGCGCCGAGCAGGTCGGTCACGTAGAACACGTCGACCACGCGCTCGCCGAACGTCGCCACATGGGCCGAGGTGATGTTGAGGCTGAGCTTCGACAGCGTCGCGGTCAGCTCATAGAGCAGTCCCGGCCGGTCGAGGCCGGTCACCTCGATCACGGTGTAGCGGTTGGACCACTGGTTGTTGATGGTCACCTCGGGCTCGACCGCAAAGGCCTTGAGCCGGCCCTTGGTCGCCGAACGCCGCGCCACCACCTCGGGCAGCTTCAGCGTGCCGCTCAGCGCCTTCTCGATGGTGTCGGCGATGCGGGCGGCGCGCCGCTGCTCGTCGTCGTCCTGCTCGAACTCGCGCGACACCGCGATGGTGTCGAGCACGCGGCCGTCGGTGGTGGTGAAGATCTGCGCATCGACGATGTTGGCGCCGGTCGCCGCGCAGGCGCCGGCCAAGGTCGACAACAGCCACGGATGGTCGGGCGCCAACACCGTGACCTCGGTCACGCCGCGCCCGGATTCGAGCGTGAAGCTCGTCGCCGTCGACTTGCTGGCGCTTTCGGCCGCCTGGACGAAGCGCGCGTGATCGACGCGATGCGGCAGGTCGACCTTGAGCCAGTAGGCCGGATAATGCCGCGCCAGATAGGCGTCGACCTGCTCGGCCTGCCAGTCCTTGAGCTCGGCGCGGAGCTCGTTCTGCGCCATGGCGACGCGCTGGGCGCGGTTGACCTCGGAGAAGCCGCCGGTCAGCACCGGCTCGGTCTCGTAATAGAGCGTGCGCAGAAGCTGCGCCTTCCAGCCGTTCCACACGCCAGGGCCGACCGCGCGGATGTCGACCGTGGTCAGGATGGTGAGGAGCTTCATGCGCTCCAGCGACTGCGCCACGGCGGCGAAGTTCTCGATGGTCTTGCGATCCGACAGGTCGCGCGATTGCGCCACGGTCGACATCACGAGGTGCTGCTCGACCAGCCAGGCCACGGTCTCGGTGTCGGCAGCTGAGAGGCCGATCCGCGGGCAGAACACGCGCGCGATGCGCGCGCCGGCGATCGAATGGTCCTCGATGCGGCCCTTGGCGATGTCGTGCAGGAACAGCGCCACGTAAAGCAGCGTGCGGTGCTCGGGCACGATCTTCTTCATCAGATCGCTGGCGAGCGGGAATTCTTCGCTGCCGCGCTCGATCTCAGCGAGGATTCCGATGCATCGGAGCAGGTGCTCGTCCACCGTGTAGTGGTGGTACATGTTGAACTGCATCATCGCGACGATGCGGCCGAAGGCGCGGACGAAGCGGCCGAGCACGCCGGTCTCGTTCATCCGGCGCAGGATGATCTCGGCGTCATGCGATGTGAGAATTTCGAGGAACAGCCGGTTGGCTTCCGGGTCCTGCCGCAGCTTGTGATCGATCAGCCGCAGCGACTTGGTCGCAGCCCGCATCGCGTCCGGATGCAGCACCAGATTGTGCTTCTGGGCGAGGCGGAACATCCGGATCAGGTTGAGCGGATCGCGGACGAACACCTCGGGACCGGCGATGGTCAGGCGGTTGTTGTCGTCGAAGAAACCCTCGTTGTCGGGCAGCGCCCGGCGACCGTGCGGCCGGAACCGCGCCATCATCCGGCTCAGCACCGGCGCGGGCTTGGCCTGGCGGTCTTCCAGCGCGGAGCACAGGATCGCGGTGAGATCGCCGACGTCCTTGGCGATCAGGAAGTAGTGCTTCATGAAGCGCTCGACATCCTTCATGCCGGGATGCTCGGTGTAGCCGAGCCGCACCGCGATCTCGCGCTGGATGTCGAACGACAGCCGCTCCTCGGCGCGGCCCGCGACGAAATGCATGTTGCAGCGGACCGACCACAGGAAGTCTTCGCAGCGCCGGAACAGCCGCAGCTCCTCGGCGTCGAACACGCCGCGATCGACCAACTCGCCGACGTCCTGGACGCGGTAGACGTACTTGGCGATCCAGAACAGCGTGTGCAGGTCGCGCAGGCCGCCCTTGCCGTCCTTGACGTTCGGCTCGACCAGATAGCGCGACTGGCCGCCGCGGCGATGCCGCTCCTCGCGCTCGGCGAGCTTGGCGGCGACAAACTCAGGCCCGGTGCCCTGCACCACCTGCTTGTCGAAGCGCGTCGCGAGCTCGTCGAACAGCTTCTTGTCGCCGAGCAGGAAGCGCGCTTCGAGCACCGCGGTGCGGATCGTCATGTCCGCCTTGGCTTGGCGGATGCATTCGTCGACCGAGCGCGTGGCGTGGCCGACCTTGAGCCCGAGGTCCCAGAGGCAATAGAGGATCGCCTCGGCGACCGACTCGCCCCAGGCGGTCTGCTTGTAGGGCAGCAGGAACAGCAGATCGATGTCGGAGCCCGGCGCCATCAGGCCACGGCCGTAGCCGCCGGTCGCCACGATCGCCATCCGCTCGGCTTCGGCCGGATTTTCCGACGGATAGAGATGCCTGACGACGAACTCGAACAGCACCTGGATGATGTCGTCCGTCATCGCGCAAAGCCGCTCGGCGCAGCGCCCGCCCTGGCGATCTTTCAGCAGCAACTTCTCGGCGTGCGCCCGGCCGGCGGTCAGCACCACCTTCAGCCGCTGCGCCACCATGCGCCGCAACTCCTGCTCGGAGCCGGCGTGGTCTTCGGCGAGCTTGGCGAGGTCGGCGGCGACTTCGTGCTTGTCGAACGGCTGGTCGGTCCGAGCCGTGGGTTTTTCCAGGGTGAGCATGCCGAACATTCGCATAGCGAAGCGCGCGCCGCCTGTCACGGCGGGACGCACATTGGAGGGAGAACGCTTTTGCGTTGGGCCACGGACGGGGAAGCAAATTTCCTTTTTGGCTTCCGGCGCGTCATAATTATTCTCTTTGACGATCAATGACTTAGACAATATAACCGAAACAGCGCCGATTTGAGCGAGCAGCTTGCGGGCGCTTAATAAATGCAGCTAAAGCGGTCGGGGCCCGCCCCGTCGCATGAAGCTGACGGGCGGGTAATTTGTTTGCCCGCCTCCATCAAACCGCGGCGAAAGCCGCAAACAGCATGGAGGTCTTCATGACCAGTCTCTCTCGTCGCGTCCTTCTGGCCTCGGCTTTCGCCGCGGCCCTGTTCCCGGCTGTGGCCTTCGGCGCCGACAAGCCCAAGACCATCAACATCGACTGGGCGACCTACAATCCGGTGTCGATGCTCTTGAAGGACAAGGGCCTTCTCGAAAAGGAATTCGCCAAGGACGGCATCGGTATCCGCTGGGTGCAGACGCTCGGCTCCAACAAGGCGCTCGAGTTCCTCAACGCCGGCTCGATCGATTTCGGCTCGACGGCGGGCTCGGCGGCGCTCGTCGCCAAGATCAACGGCAATCCGATCAAGTCGATCTACGTCTATTCGCGGCCGGAATGGACCGCGCTGGTGACCCGCAAGGACACCGCGATCAACAAGATCGAGGATCTCAAGGGCAAGCGCGTCGCCGTGACCCGAGGCACCGACCCGCACATCTTCCTGGTGCGCGCGCTGCAGCAGGCGAAGCTGACCGAGAAGGACATCACGCCGGTGCTGCTGCAGCATCCGGACGGCAAGACCGCGCTCATCCGCGGCGATGTCGACGCCTGGGCCGGTCTCGACCCGATGATGGCGCAGGCCGAGATCGAGGACGGCGCGCGGCTGTTCTATCGCAACAAGGAGGCCAACACCTGGGGCATCCTCAATGTGCGCGAGGAGTTCCTCAAGGACCATCCGGATCTGGTGAAGCGCGTGCTCGCGGTCTACGAGGACGCCCGCAAGCAGTCGCTCGCCAACTATGCCGAGCTGAAGCACGTGTTCATCGCCGTCACCAAGCTGCCCGACGCCGTGGTCGACAAGCAGCTCAAGGAGCGCACCGAGCTCACCCACAGCAAGATCGGCGCGCCGCAGCGTGAGTCCATTCTGGCCGCCGGCATCGCGTTGCAGCAGGCCGGCGTCATCAAATCCGATGTCGACGTGAAGGCCACGGTCGACGCGCTGATCGACGACTCGGTGCCGCTGACCAACTAGAGCGAACCATCGCCTCGCCCCGGCCGTTGAGGTCAGGGGCGAGGCGTCGTTCGTTACCCTTGCGTCAGAGTGGGTGTTGGTATGTCCTTTGTCCCCATGACCATCGCGGCCGGACGGGTGACCCCGGAGCAGCGCAAGGCCGGGCGCTCCGGCCTTGCGCGCTACTGGAAGCCCGCGCTCGGTCTGGTGTTGCCGGTGCTCGCCGCGGCGGGCTGGGAGCTGGCGGTGCGGATGGGGCTGTCCAACGGCCGCCTGCTGCCGCCGCCTTCCGTGGTGTTCGCGACCTTCTGGGAGCTCGCGCAGACCGGTGAATTGCAGCGGCACACACTGGCGACGACGCTGCGCGTCGCGGCGGGCTTCGGCTTCGGCGTACTGGCCGGCACACTGGCCGGCGCAGTCACCGGCTATTCGCCGCTGCTGCGGCGCCTGCTCGATCCGACCGTGCAGGGGCTTCGCGCCATCCCGTCGCTCGCCTGGGTGCCGCTGTTCGTGCTCTGGTTCGGCATCTTCGAGAGCTCGAAGGTCATCCTGATCGCGGTCGGCGTGTTCTTTCCGGTCTATCTCGGCGTCATGGGCGCGATCGCATCGGTCGATCGCAAGCTCGTCGAAGTCGGCCGTGCGTTCCGCCTGTCCGACACCGCGATGGTCCGGCGCATCTTATTGCCTGCGGTGCTGCCCGCTTACGTGATCGCGCTGCGCACGGGTCTGGGGCTCGGCTGGATGTTCGTGGTCGCGGCCGAACTGCTCGGCGCCTCCGAAGGCCTCGGCTATCTGCTGATTGATGGGCAGCAACTCGGCAAGCCGGCGGAGATCGTCGCTGCGATCGTCGCGTTTGCGGTGATCGGCAAGCTTGCCGACTGGATGATCGCGGCGGCGGCGGCGCCTTTCCTGCGCTGGGAAGACGTCGTCGAGCGGAGGCGCTGATGCTCAGTCTCGAACGCGTCGGAAAGACCTATGCCAACGGCGTGCGCGCGCTCGACGGCGTGTCGCTCGAGGTCGAGCCAGGCGAGATCGTCGCCGTGATCGGCGGCTCGGGCTGCGGCAAGTCCACGCTGCTGCGCGCGATCTCGGGCCTCGACACGCCGACGCAGGGCCAGGTCGTGCTCGACGGCGCGCCGGTGACCAAGCCGCACGAGAAGATTGGCATCATCTTCCAGGAGCCGCGGCTCCTGCCGTGGCTCTCGGTCGCCGACAATGTCGGCTTCGGCATCGAGGACCAGCCGAAGCGCGAGCGCGGCGAACGCGTCGGTCGGGCGCTGGCGCGCGTCGGCCTGTCCGACAAGGCCACGGTCTGGCCGCGGGAGCTCTCCGGCGGCCAGGCGCAGCGCGTCGCCATCGCTCGCGCGCTGGTGCCGCGCCCCGAGGTGCTGCTGCTCGACGAGCCGTTCTCGGCGCTCGATGCGTTCACCCGCACCGATCTCCAGGAGCACCTGCTCGCGTTGTGGGCTGATGCCAGGCCGACGCTCATTCACGTCACGCACGACGTCGAAGAGGCGATCGTGCTGGCGGATCGCGTGGTGGTGATGCGGCCGCGGCCGGGCCGCATCGCCGACGAGATCGTGATCGACCTCCCGCGGCCGCGCGATCGCCAGTCGGCGGCGTTCGATTTTGCCAAGCGGCGCGTGCTCGCTGCGCTGGATCGCTCGCTCGACCGCACGGTCAGCGTCGACGAGCGCGAGACCAAGGCCGAGACCGGCCAGGCAATGTGGTGGTAGTTCCCCCCATCCTGTAGGCTGCAAACGAGACAAGACGGCGGATCAATCGGCCGGGCAGGGAGGAAATCCAATGCGCAGCTTCCAGGTCTGCCAATGCGGCGAGCCGCTGCAATGCAACGAGATGCCCGATCCCAAACCTGCCGGCACCGAGGTGCTGCTGAAGGTTGTGGCCGCAGGCGTCTGCCACAGCGATCTGCACCTGTCCGACGGTTACTTCGACCTCGGCGGTGGCAAGAAGCTCAGTGTCACCGAACGTGGCATGAAGCTGCCGGTCACGCTCGGCCATGAGAACGTCGGCGAGGTGGTCGCCGTCGGTCCCGACGCGCGCGGCGTCAAGCTCGGCGATCGGCGGCTGGTCGATCCCTGGATGGGCTGCGGCGAATGTACGGTGTGCAAGCGCGGGGACGAGCAGCTCTGCACCAAGCCCGGCAGCATCGGCGTGTTCCGGAATGGCGGCTACAGCACGCATCTGATGGTGCCGCATCCGCGCTACCTGTTCGACATCGGCAACATCCCGCCGGAGCGCGCGGCGCCGCTCGCCTGCTCGGGCGTCACGACCTATAGCGCGCTGAAGAAAGTGGGCCCGACGCTCACCACCGACCCGGTGGTGATCATCGGCGCCGGCGGGCTCGGGCTGATGTGCCTCGCCCTGCACAAGGCGATGGGCGGGCACAGCGCGATCGTGGTCGACATCGATCCGGCGAAGCGCGACGCCGCGAAGAAGGCCGGCGCGGCCGCCGTGATCGACGGCGCAGCGCCGGATGCCTCAAAGCAGATCATCGCCGCGACCAAGGGCGGCGCCTGGGCGGTGATCGATCTGGTCGGCTCGGCCGCGACCGCGAAGCTCGGCCTCGACAGCCTGGCCAAGGCCGGCAAGCTCATTCTCGTCGGCCTCTACGGCGGCGAGATCACGCTGTCGCTGCCGCCGTTCCCGATGAAGGCGATCACCATCCAGGGCTCCTACACCGGGAGCCTGACCGAGACCGCCGAGCTGATCGAGCTCGTGCAGCGGACGGGCCTGCCGCCGGTGCCGGTCGCGACGCGGCCGCTCGACGACGTCAACGCGGTGTTGAGCGAGCTGCGTGCCGGAAAAGTGATTGGCCGGGTCGTGCTGACGCCTGTCAGTTGATAAGACCCTGCCAGTTGATAAGACAGCGGGACCATTGGAGACCACGGAAATGGATGCTGCCGAACTTCGCGCCATGCAGGCGCCCATCAAGGACCGCTACAAGAGCGATCCGGGCGCGGCGCTGATCACGCTCAAGGCCAAGGGCACGCTCGACGACAGCAACATCGCCTGCAAGGTCGAGACCGGACGGGCGCTCGCGACCGCGGGGCTGCATCCGGCGACCGGCGGCTCGGGCCTGGAGCTCTGCTCGGGCGACATGCTGCTCGAGGCGCTGGTGGCCTGCGCCGGCGTGACCTTGAAGGCCGTCTCCACGGCGCTGGCCATCCCGCTGAAGTCGGGAACGGTGTCGGCCGAGGGCGATCTCGATTTTCGCGGCACGCTCGGCGTCGACAAGGAGGCGCCGGTCGGCTTCCGGCAGATCAGGCTCCGCTTCGACGTCGACACCGATGTGCCGCAGGACAAGCTCGATCAGCTCCTGAAGCTCACCGAGCGCTATTGCGTGGTCTATCAGACCATCGCCAAGGGGCCGCCGGTCGATATCAAGCTTTCCCGCGTGTGATCTGAAAAAATCACAGACCTCTCCACGTCATGCCCGGCCTTGTGCCGGGCATCCACGTCTTGGCACAAGGTAAGACGTGGATGGCCGGGACATAGGCGAGCGAACCGACGCCGTCCTTCGGACGGCTATGCCCGGCCATCACTACCGTCTATTGAAGCGGTAATGTCCCCCGACCTCCTGTTCTGGCTCTCGCTCGTTCTGAAAATGGCCGTCACCGCGGGCTTCGTGGTCGGCGCCGCCATGGTGGCCGAGCGCGCCGGACCCGCGATCGGCGCGCTGGTCGCGACTTTGCCGATCGCCGCGGGCCCGGCCTATGTCTTCGTCGCGCTCGACCACAATGCGGCGTTCATCTCGGCCAGCGCCATCGGCAGCATCGCGGCGCATGCGGCGACCGCGGTGTTTTCGTTGGTGTTCGTCGTGCTGGCGCAACGCTTCAGCACTGTCGTGAGCGTCGGCTGCGCGGTGGCGAGCTGGTTCATCGTGGCGTTTCTGCTGCGGCTCGTGCCTTGGACCTTCCCGACGGTGGCGGCCGCAAACCTCGCGATCTTCGGCGCCTGCATGCTGGTGACCGACCGCTATCGCCACGCCAAGATGCCGCTGATCGTGCGCAGATGGTACGACGTGCTGGTGCGCGCCGTCATGGTGGCGTGCTTGGTCGCCGCCGTGGTGGGGCTGAGCGGCCGGGTCGGCCCGCTCGTCACGGGGCTCCTCGCCGTCTATCCGATCGTGATGACCAGCCTGATGCTGATCTTCCAGCCGCGCGTCGGCGGGCCTGCGACCGCGGCGCTGATCGCCAATTCGATGTGGGGCTTGGTCGGCTTCAGCGCGTGTCTGTTCACCGTGCACCTCGCCCCGGTGCCGCTCGGCACTTGGCCCGGGCTTCTTCTTTCGCTCGTGGTCTCGGTGGTCTGGAATATTGCGCTCTACGCGCTGCGCCGCCGCGCGATCGTGCGGCGCTGATCGCGTCTATTCGACCTTGATGTCGTTCTCGCGGATCACCTTCGACCACTTCTTGGTCTCCGCCTTGATGAAGGCGTCGAATTCCTCCGGCGACATCACCAGCGACTGGAACATCTGCGGCTCCAGGAATTTCTTGTCGAACTCCGGATCGCCGAAGATCTTACGCGCCTCGCCGTTGAGCTTCATCACCACGTCGCGCGGCGTGGCGGCCGGCGCGAACAGGCCGAACCAGGTGGTCGCCTCGTAACCCGGCAGGCCGGTCTCGGCGACGGTCGGAATGTCGGCGACCTGCGGCAGCCGCTTTTCGCTGCCGATGCCGAGAATCTTGATCTGTCCGGCCCGATAGGGCGGCTCCGCGAGGCTGACGCTCACCGACATCAGGCTGATGTGGCCCGCGATCAGGTCGTTGAGAGCGGGCGCGGCGCCGCGATAGTGCACAGCGTTGAGCTTGATGCCGGCCATGTTCTTGAGCAGCTCGATGTTCATGTGCGGCGCCGAGCCGATGCCGGCGGTGCCGAAGTTCAGCTCGCCGGGCTTCTGCCTGGCAAGCTCGATCAGCTCCTTGACGTTGTTGACCGGCAGCGACTTGCTGGCCAGCAGCGCCTGGTTGATGCGGACGAGGCCGGTGACCGGGGCAAAGTCGGTGTTCTCGTCGTAGGGCAGCTTGCCCTTGGGATAGATCGCCGGATTGATCGTGAAGGTGCCGGCTTCCGCGATCATCAGCGTGTGGCCGTCCGGTGCGGCCTTGGCCACCGCGCTCGCGCCGGTGACGTGGGCGGCGCCACCCTTGTTCTCGACGATGACCTGCTGGCCCCAGTCCTCGGCAAGCTTCTGGCCGAAGGCGCGCGCCACCACATCGGTGACGCCGCCGGCCGCCGCGGTGACGACCAGCGTGATCGGCCGGGACGGATAGGTCTGTGCTTGCGCGCCGACAAGAAACCCGGCCAACGACAGCAGCACGCCAAAAAACCGCACGCCGAGATACCTCATGGCACGTCCTCTCCCGAATGCCGCTATTCCGCGGCTCCTTGGCTCAATCGATGTGCACCTTGGCTTCGCGTACCACCTTCGACCATTTCTGCGTGTCCGCCTTGATAAAGGCCTCGAACTCCTCCGGCGTGCCGATCAGTGACTGGAACATCTGCGGCGCCATGAATTTCTCGTCGAACGCCGGATCGCTGAACACCTTCCGCGCCTCGCCGTTGACCTTCATGATCACGTCACGTGGCGTGCCGGCCGGCGCGAACAGCCCGAACCAGGTGATGGCCTCGTAACCCGGCAGGCCGGTTTCGGCGACCGTCGGAACGTCGGGAAGCCGCGCCAGCCGCTTCGCGCTGCCGATACCGAGGATCTTGATCTGGCCGGCCTGCCAGGGCGCGACCCCGAGGCTCACGCTCACCGACATCACGTCGACATGCCCGGCGATCAGGTCGTTGAGCGCGGGCGCGGCGCCGCGATAGTGCACCGGCATGAGATCCACGCCGGCCATCGTCTTGAACAGCTCGATGTTCATGTGCAGCGCCGAGCCGATGCCGGCGGTGCCGTAGTTCAACGCGCCGGGCTTCTGCTTGGCGAGCGCGATCAGCTCCCTGGCGTTGTCGGCCGGCAGCGACTTGCGGGCGAGCAGCGCCTGATTGATGCGGACCAGGCCGGTGATCGGCGCAAAATCCGTCTTCTCGTCATAGGGCAGCTTGCCCTTGGCAAAGATCAGCGGGTTGATCGCGAAGGCGCCGGCCTCGGCCACCATCAGCGTATGGCCGTCGGGCGCGGCCCTGGCGACGCTCGTGAGCCCGGTGACGTGGGCCGAGCCGCCCTTGTTCTCGACGATGACCTGCTGGCCCCAGTCCTCGGCCATCTTCTGGGCGAAGGCGCGGGCCACCACGTCGGTGACGCCGCCGGCCGGTGCGGTGACGACGATGGTGATCGGGCGCGACGGATAGGACTGCGCGTGCGCCGGTGCCGCTGCCAGCAGGCCGATGAGCAACGCGGCGAGATATCTCATGGCACGTCCTCCCGGCCGCGATGGTCCGCGGCTCTCGATCAATCGATCTGCAGCTTGGCCTCGCCGATCACTTTCGACCACTTCGCCTGTTCGTCGCGCAGATAGGCGGCAAAGCCCGTGAGCGAACCGGGCAGCGGCTGCACCACCTGCGGCTCGAGGAACTTGGCGCGGAATTCCGGATCGGCGATCACCTTCTGCACGTCGGTGTTGATCCTCGCGAGCACCTCGGGCGGCACGCCGGCCGGCGCAAACAGGCCGAACGACACGCCGGCGTCGTAGCCCGGCACGGTCTCGGCGATGGTCGGCACGTCGGCAAACTGCGCGACGCGCTGCAGGCTGCCGAAGCCCAGCATGTTGAGCTTGCCGGCCTTCACGGTCGGCAACGCGATCGACGGGCCCATGATGATCGTGTTGATGTGGCCCGCGATGACGTCGTTGAGCGCCGGGCTCGCGCCGCGATAGTGGATCGGCGACAGCTTCGCACCGGTCATGGTCTCGAGCAGCAGCGCACCCATATGCGGCGCGGTGCCGAGCCCGGCGGTGCCGTAGCTGATGGTGCCGGGCTTGTCCTTGGCGAGCGCGACCAGCTCCTTCACGGACTTCGCCGGCACCGCGGGATTGACCAGCAGCGCCATCGGGATCGACGCAAAGCCCGCGACCGGAATGAAATCGGTGGCCGCGTCATAGGCGAGCTTGCCCTTGGAATGCAGGAACGGCTGGATCGTGAACATGCCGGTTTCGGTGGCCAGCAGTGTGTAGCCGTCCGGTGCCGCCGCTTTCACCATGGTGGCCGCGAAGCTGTGGCCCGCGCCGCCGCGGTTCTCGATGACGATGGGCTGGCTCCAGAGCTGCGACAGCCGCTGGCTGACGGCGCGCGTCAGCACGTCGGTCAATCCGCCGGCCGCCGATGTGACGACGATGGTGACGGTGCGGTTGGGATAGGCCTGTGCCCGGACCGGATTCGTGGCCGCAACAGCGGAAATGAGCCCAATCAGCGCGGCAAGCGCGCGCAGCGTCATCCTCATGGCGTTCCTCGAAGTCTTCTTGTGTTCGCGGAGAGGTCCCGCGATTGGCGGCTTGAGCCTAGCACGCGGCATGAAAGGCGCGGCTAGGCCCGATCTTGGGATTTTTGCTTGAGCGCATACAGCGCCTCAAGCGCCTCGCGCGGCGACATATCGTCCGGATTGATCGCCTGCAGCGCGCCGACCAGCGCCTCGAGCGCGCTTTGCCGCGGATCGGGGGCGGCTGGCTTGGCCTGCGCGGCGAACAGCGGCAGGTCCTCGAAGCCGCGCGGTGTGGCGCGGTCCTCGGCCTCCAGCATGGCGAGCACGACCTTGGCGCGCTCGATCACGCTTGCCGGCAGCCCCGCGAGCTTCGCCACCTGGATGCCGTAGGAGCGGTCGGCGGCGCCGGGCACCACCTCGTGCAGGAACACCACGTCGCCCTGCCATTCCTTGACGCGGACGGTGGCGTTGTGAAGCCGCGGCAGCTTGGTCGCGAGCACGGTGAGCTCGTGGAAATGCGTCGCGAACAGCGCGCGGCTGCGGTTCTGCTCGTGCAGATGCTCGATCGCCGCCCAGGCGATCGAGAGGCCGTCGAAGGTCGCGGTGCCGCGGCCGATCTCGTCCAGGATCACGAGCGACTGCGGCGTCGCCTGGTTGAGGATGCTCGCGGTCTCGACCATCTCGACCATGAAGGTCGAGCGGCCGCGGGCCAGATCGTCGGCGGCGCCGACGCGAGAGAACAGCCGGTCGACCACGCCGATCTTGGCGTGCCTGGCCGGCACGAAGCTGCCCATCTGAGCCAGCACCACGATCAGCGCGTTCTGGCGGAGGAAGGTCGATTTGCCGGCCATGTTGGGACCGGTCATCAGCCAGATTCGACCTGATTTGCCGCCGCTCGGCGGCGACAGGTTGCAATCGTTGGCGACGAACGGCGTGTCGATCGACTGCTCGACCACCACGTGGCGGCCGCCTGCGATGACGAAGTCGAGCGAGCGGTCGACTTCGGGCCGAACATATTGCCGCTCGACCGACAGCGCTGCGAGCGAGCTTGCGACGTCGAGCGTCGCCAGCGCATCGGCTGCAGCCTTGATCGCGTCGCTCGCCGCGATCACCGTCGCGTTGAGCCGTTCGAAGATTTCCAGCTCCAGATTGAGCGCCCGATCGGCCGCGTTGGCGATCTTCGCTTCCAACTCGCCGAGCTCGGTGGTGGTAAAGCGCACCTGGCCGGCCAGCGTCTGGCGATGGATGAAGGTCGCGTTCAGCGGCGCGCTCATCAGCTTCTCGCCGTGCTGCGCCGTGACGTCGACGAAATAGCCCAGCACGTTGTTGTGCTTGATCTTGAGCGATTTGACGCCGCTGTCGTCGGCGTAGCGGGCCTGCAGGCCGGCGATCACCTTGCGGGATTCGTCGCGCAACGCGCGTGCCTCGTCGAGGGCTTCGAGGCAGCCCTCGCGGACGAAGCCGCCGTCGCGTTTCATGAGCGGCAATTCGTCGGCAAGCGACCGGGCCAACTCCGTCGCCAGCGCCGGATCGGGCCGGCGCAGCGATGTCATGGCCTGCGCTATCTCGTCGGGCTTCTCGGCCAGCGCTTCGAGACGCTTGGCGAGATAGGCCGCAGCCTCGATGCCGTCGCGGATCGCGGCGAGATCGCGTGGTCCGCCGCGGCCGACCACGAGTCGCGACAGCGCCCGCGAAAGATCCGGCGCGGCGCCGAGATGCTGGCGCGTCTCCTGCCGCGCCAGCGCATCGGCCGAGAACACCGCGTTGCTGTCGAGGCGCCGGTTGATCTCGTCTGGATCGGTCAGCGGAGCCGCAAGGCGCTGCGCCAGGAGCCGCGAGCCCGCCGCCGTCACGGTGCGGTCGATCGCGGCCAGAAGCGAGCCGCGCCGCTCGCCGCCGAGCGTGCGGGTGAGCTCCAGATTGGCCCGCGTCGCCTGATCGATCGACAGCGTCGCGCCCTGCGCCTCGCGAACCGGCGGCGACAGCGGCGGCCGCTTGCCGAGCTGCGTGCGCTCCACGTAGGTGACGCAGGCCGCGGCGGCGGTTAGCTCCAACCGCGTCAGCGAGCCGAAGGCGTCGGTGGTGGCGACCGCGAAATAATCCGACAGCCGCCGCTCGGCGGTGGCGCCGTCGAACACGTCGCGGGTGAGCGGCGTCACGGCCGGCAGGGTGCGGAGGTATGGCGCAAACTCGGGATCGGAATAGAGCGCGTCGGAGACGATGATCTCGGACGGCTCCAGCCGCGCGATCTCAGCGGCGAGGCCGACGCGGTCGCACTCGGCGATGCGGAACTCGCCGGTCGAAATATCGATCCAGCCCAGTGCAAACCGCGCATCAGCGTTGTCCGACGAGGAGCGCGCCCGCACCACGGCAAGCAGGTAGTTGTTGCGCCGGGCGTCGAGCAGCGTGTCCTCGGTGAGCGTGCCGGCCGTCACCAGACGGATGACGTTGCGCCGGACGATGCTCTTGCCGCCGCGCTTCTTCGCTTCGGCCGGGTCCTCGAGCTGCTCGCAGACCGCGACCCGATGGCCCTGCGCGATCAGGCGATGCAGGTATTCATCGGAGCGGTGCACCGGCACCCCGCACATCGGGATGTCCTGGCCGAGGTGCTTGCCGCGCTTGGTCAGCACAATGCCGAGCGCGCGGCTCGCGATCTCGGCATCCTCGAAGAACAGCTCGTAGAAATCGCCCATCCGGTAGAACAGCAGACTGTCCGGATTGGCGGCTTTGATCTCGAGATACTGCTCCATGACCGGCGACGGTCGCGCCGCAGGCTCCTGTGCAGCGGTTTCCTGCGCGGCAGTTGCGTCATCGGGCGGCAGATTGCGGGCGGCATCCATGGGGCCGGACCGTAGCAGAGGGTGGCGGCGGATTCACGGCTGCGGCCCCGGCAACCCCAGCAGGCTGTGGACTTTTCCCGCTTCAATTGGCCGAGCTTTGTGGCTCGTGTCGGCCGCCGGCCGATGCTAGCCTCTCGTTCCAAAACAAATTCGGGGTAGAGGAAACCACATGCCACGCATCACGCTGATCGACCGCGCCAACATGAACGCCGACCAGGCGCGGGTCTATGACGCCGCCAAGGCCGCCGGCGGTCCGCTCGGCGGGCCGTACTACGCCTATATCCGGCTGCCGAAGCTGTTCGAGGCGGCGCAGAACCTGCGCGCCACGCTCGGCTCCGGCCCGCTGTCGCGCCGCGAGCAGCAGATCGTCAACATCACGGTCGCGCGGCACTGGAACGCGAGATATCCGTGGCATGCGCAGGTGCGCGCCTCGCTCACCGTCGGTATTCCGCAGTCGGTGATCGACGCGATCAACGCGCGCAAGGAGCCGGAACTGTCCGACGCCCGCGAGAAGACGTGCTTCGTGGTGGCGAAGGAGCTGCTTGCCAACAAGGGTTTGAGCAACGAGACCTATGCGGCCGCCGCCAAGACGATGGGCGAGGAAAGCCTTGTGGCGCTTGTCGCCACCACCGGCAGCTTCTCGATGACCTGCATGACGGCAGCGACCTTCGGCATCGAACCGCCAAAGGATGATCCGACACCGCTGAAAGAATAGCGGGCAACGGCACAACGCAGCGCAAGAAGCTTCTTGCGCTGCTCAGTCCGTCGTAAACTTTTCAAACCGACCCTTACGATAGACGAAGAGCGCATTCGTCAGCCGATAAGGTCCATCAGAAAATTTGGCAATCGCCTCGCGCACTTGCTTCAGGCCGGTGCGACTCTGCGATCCGGTTATCAGCAGCATGTTGCGCTGGGGGAGCGCCACCACGATGTCCCCGCTCACCTTGATCTGGCCGCTCGTCCAGATGTGGTCGAGCAGCAGCAGGCTCGCGTCGTAGTCGCCACCGGCCGTCATGATGAACATGTCGCCATCGCGTCCCATTCCGACTTTCGGCAGAATACGGATGAGGTTTTCGATCGCGAGCGTTTTGAGTTCGCTTCGTTTGATGGCGGCCACTTCGTCCTCGGCCAGATAACGCATGCGATTCGGGTCATCCAACGCATAGATGATGACGAGTTCGTTGTTGAAATCATCGGCCGCCAACCCCGGGGCATTTGGGCTGGTTTGTGCGCGAATTCTGCCGTTCGTTTCGTCGAGCCACGGACGATCCTTGATCACCGGAATGATGCGTTTGCTGTCGAGCACCGCGCTCTTTGCCGATGCATCCCGCCGCGGTGGCAGTCCGGCAAGATACTTCCGGGTCAGCTCTTCCAGCCGGTTCGGATCGTCTCGGTAGCTCTGATAGAAATTCGCGAGAGAGATTTCGAGGGTGCGGCCGTCCGGGTCTTTGGTCTGAATCGAGAGGTCGCCCTTGATGGCGACCGTTGTGCCCGGCCACGCGGCCTTCAGACGCTTTACAAAGGCCTCGGTAAAAGCCTGCGGTGCCAGCGTTTCCGCTTGCGCAGCGAAAGACAGAAAAATGCCAACGATGACGGCGAATAAAAAACGCACCATGTACGCCCCCTGAGATACAACCTCAGACTGTACCCAAGGGGCGTAGGCAGTCAAGTACAAAACGTGAACATTAGCGTAGTCAATTCGACGCCACTGTTGCTACGTGGCGCGCTTTCGCGCCGCCACAGCGTCTCCGAAGGCGCGAAACAGCTTGCGGTTTACCGGATTCGTCTGCGGATCGTATTCCGCGTGCCATTGCACGCCGAGCGCAAAGCCAGGCGCGTCGGCGATCCGGATCGCCTCGATGGTGCCGTCGTCGGCCACGCCTTCGACGACGATGCGCTGGCCCGGATCGAGAATGCCCTGGCCGTGCAGCGAATTGACCCGGATGGTTTTGCAATCGAGCAGCGTCGCGAATGCGCCGCCCGAAACCAGATGCACATCGTGACGATCGCCGAAGATGACATCGAGATCGGGATGGATTTCGCCGCTTTCCAGTCGCGGCATGCGGTGGTTCACGCGGCCGGGCAGTTCGCGGATCTCGGGATGCAGCGAGCCGCCGAAGGCGACGTTCATTTCCTGCAGGCCTCTGCAGATGCCGAACAGCGGTATGCCCCGCTCGACGCAAGTCTGGATCAACGCCAGCGCCAGCGCATCGCGCTGGAGATCGTAGGGTTCGTATCGCGGATGCGGCTCGGTCCCGAAATGTGTTGGATGGACGTTGGCGCGTCCGCCGGTCAGCAGCACGCCGTCGACCGCTTCCAATAGCGCATCGGCGTCCGTGATCTCCGGCGCGCCCGCAAACATCATCGGCAGGGCGCCGGTGCTTTCCGCCACGGCGCGGAGAATTCGCTCGCTGACAAGCTGGGCCGGAAAGCGCTTTTCGACCAGATGGGCGTTGCCGATCACGCCGATGACGGGCCGCTTCATGCTCTGACTTTCAGCATCCGTTCGTCGATCTCCGCGAAGACCTCGAAGATTACACTGAAAAACAAACGGCCGGGACAAGCCCGGCCGTCTGGCATTCCTGATATGCGGCGGAGATTACTTCACCAGCGTGCGGCCGGTGATCTCCTCGAGATTGCCGTACATGATCGCCTTGCGCTTCTTCTTCGACATGTCGAGACTGTCGAGAATGTTCAGCGTTTCGCGGATGTAATAGGTGCCCTTCTCAGGATCGAACGGGCAGTCCGACGCGAACACGACCTTCTCGGTCGGATAGAAGGCGAGGCCGCACTCGGTCGCCGGCTTGCCGCCGAACACCGCGGTGTCGGTGTAGAAGTTTTCCTTGAAGTAGTTCAGCGGCCGCTTCTTCAGCGACTTCTTCAGCTTCTGATAATCCTCATCCGAGGTGCGGGCGCCGATCTGGTCCCAGCCCGGGCCGATGCGGCCTTCCAGCATCGGCACGATGCCGCCCATGTGGTGGGTGATGATCTTCAGGTTCGGATACTTGTCGAGGATCTTGGAGAACACGAGGCGGGACATCGCGGCGGCGGTCTCATACGACCAGCCGAGAGTCCACCAGATCTCGTACTTCGACTTCGGCTCCGAAGCGTAGTCGGAGAACGCCGCGGTGCGCGACGGATGCATCCAGATCGGTGTCTTGGTCTTGTTCATCGCCTTCCAGAACGGCTCGAAGTCCGGATGGTCGATCGGCTTGCCGGCGACGTTGGTGTAGATCTGCACGCCGAGCGCGCCCATCTTCATCGCGCGTGCGGCCTCGCGGACGCCGCAGTCCGGCGCCGCCATCGGCGCCTGCGCCACCCAGCCCGGGAAATGGTCGGGATGCTGGGCGCAGAGCTCGGCGAAGCCGTCATTGACGATCTTGGCGTATTCCTCGGTCTCCTTGCCGTTCTTGGTCATCAGTTCGAACGGAGGCATCGGATAGGACAGGACCTGGGCGTAGTCCTTGAACTTGTCGACCACCTTGAGCCGGACCTTGACGTCGTAGATCGACGGCACGCCCATCATGCGCTTGCCGATGTCCTTGTGATTGCCCGCGGACATCACCTCCTTGAAGAAGCGCGTCGGAATGAAATGGGTGTAGGCGTCAACTCGCATCATATCGGGGATTCCTCCAGGAACGGGTTGGCGCTTTCTTTATAGCGGCGGCGGGATTTGTCGAGGGGGTAGGTGTTCTGGCGGGTCCGCGCCCCGGTTCTTCCTGGCGGTATGGCCGGGGCGCGGGCCGGAATTTACGGCGGGCAAACCACGTTGAGCAGCGCCTGGCGCTTTTCCTTGAGCACCACGTCGCGGGCCCGGATCAGCGCTGCGGGCAGCTCGGAGGCCTTCTCGACCCGCTCGCCGTGGCCGCCCTGGGCCTTCACCGTCGCCTCGAAGGCCGGGCTCGGCGACAGATCGGCCATGAACTTGCCGCCGTCCTGGCCGGCCACGCCGTCCTTGAACATCGACATGGTGGCGCCGCGCACCGCGCCATAGAGGCTGTTGTTGAACACGATGGTCAGGATGGGCAGCTTGTGCACGTCCGACACCCAGTGGGCCACCATGGGATTGGAGAACATGTAGGCGCCGTCGCCCAAGGTCGCGACCACGAGCTTCTCAGGCGCTGCGAGCTTGGCGCCAAGCGCCGCGCCGAAGCCCCAGCCGAGCCCGCCCGCGGCCGAGAGGCCGTAGAACGTGTCGGGCTTCTCGCGTGAAATCTGCTCCTGGATCAGCGAGTATTCGTTGAAGAGGACGGCGTCCTCGCCGATGGTCTCGCCGATTAGCCGGCTCAAATACGCGAAGTTGATCTTGTCGCCAGCGGGCGTCGCGGATGCCTTGGCCAGCGCCTCCTTGCGCTTTCTGTTGAACTCGGCGGCGCGGGTGCGCCGCGCGGCGATCTTCGCCTCCGGGATCGGATGCCTGGCGAGCGCCGGCTCCAGTGCCTCCAGCGCGCGTGCGGTGTTCGACGTGATGGCGAGATCGCTCGGGAAGCTCCGCATCGGATAACGGCGGAACGTCGGGTCTTCGCCGATGGTGGCGAAGCGGCAGTCGGGCCGCGGATGCTGCTCGTTCGGGATCCACGGCACGTCGGCATCCATGACGATGACGAGGTCGGCCTCCTGCAGGAGCCCCTGGGGGTCGTAGCCCATGTGCATGGGATGGCTCGAGGGCAGGCATACGACGCGCTGGCGCTGCGTCACGACTGGCAGCGCGTATTTATCGGCGATGTGGCCAAGCGGGCCCATGGCCTCGGCGCCGCTCGCCGTGGTGATGATGAGCGGCTTCTCGGCCGTGGCGATCCATTCGGCCAGTGTCGCAATCAGCGACGGATCGGGATGCGGCATCGCCGGCACGGCGCGCGGCTTCACCGGCCCGAGCGGTTCGGGCATCGGTGCCGCCAGCGGTTCGCGCGGCAACGAGAGGTAAACCGGCGCGCGCGGGCTCGTCATGGTCTGTTCATAGGCGCGCGACACCACGTCGGTGATCTGCTCGGGCACGCGCAGCTCGTAGTCCCACTTCACGACCTCGCGCAGCATCCCGGCCTGGTCGAACATCTCCTGGCCCCAGTGGATGTAGCGGTTGCGGCCGCCGAACTTGCCCTTCTCGGTGATCGGCGTGCGACCCGCTGCCAGAATTACCGGGACGTTGTCGCGGCTCATGTTGATCAGGTTGTTGATCGCGTTCGCGGTGCCCACGTTGACGTGCAGCATCACGGCCGCCGGCCGTCCGGTCATCGCGTAGGAGCCGTGCGCCATCGCGACCGCGAGGTTCTCGTGCGGGATCACCAGCGGCGTCGGCACCTTGGCGTTCGACTGCTTGGCGCGACTGAAGGCCTCGACCACCGGCGGGAAATCGGTGCCCGGATTGGCGAAGAAATAGTCGACGCCGTGGTCGGCGAGCGCCCGCAGGAAGGCTTCTCCGGCGATCGGTGGGCGGCCCTGTTCTTCGGCGCGTTGCGGCTGTGAGGCCATGATTTTGATCCTTTGCTGCTGGCGTGGTCGGATCATAGCCGCGCGGTGAGACGTAAAGCCAGCCGCCCGTGTCCCGGGCGCGGCGCAGCACGAAGTGATGCGCCGCAGACCCGGGACCCCGGATTCTTTCTTTTTGCTGATAGCAACCGGGGTCCCGGATCAGCGATGCACCGCTTCGCGCTGCATCGCATCCGGGACACGTGGGGAGAGAGCCCGCTTCACATATGCGACGGCAGCCAGAGCGCGATGATCGGGAAGCTGATCAGGATTACAAGCCGCAGCAGGTCGGTGAGGATGAACGGGATCACACCGTAGAAGATCGTCGAGAAATTGATGTCGCCGATCACGCTCTTGATCACGAATACGATCATGCCGACTGGCGGATGAATGAGGCCGAGCTCCACTGTCATCACGATGATCACGCCGAACCAGATCGGGTCGAAACCGAGCTCCTTGATCACCGGGAAGATGATCGGCACCGTCAGGATCACCATGGCGAGTGCGTCCATCAGGCAGCCGAGCACGATGTACATCACCATGATCAGCGCCAGCACGCCGTAGCTGCCGATGCCCAATCCGGTGAGGAACGCCGTGACGTTCTGCGGCGTCTGCGTCACGGTCAGGAAATAGCCGAACAGCAGCGCGCCGATCAGCACCGTGAACACCGCGGCCGCGGTGCGGGTCGCCTGCAACAGCGAGCGGCGGATTTCGCTCGGGCCTAGCCGTCCGCGCAGCACGCCGACGATGAGGGCGCCGCCGGCGCCGACGCCGCCCGCCTCAGTCGGCGTGAACAGCCCGCCATAGAGCCCGCCGATCACGAAGCAGAACAGCAGCAGCATCGCCCAGATGTCGCGCAGCCCCTTGAGCCGCTCCGGCCACGAACTGCGCGGGCCGGCCGGCAGATAGCCCGGCCGCGCCCAGCCGATGATTGCAACCGTGGTCATGTACATCGAGGCGGCGAGGATGCCAGGCAGGACGCCGGCGATGAACAGCTTGCCGATGTCCTGCTCGGTGATGATGCCGTAGACCGCGAGCACCGTGGACGGCGGCAGCATCGCGCCGAGCGTGCCGCCGGCTGCAATCACGCCGGCCGCAAAGGATTGCGGATAGCCGTAGCGCCGCATCTCCGGATAGGCCACGGTCGAGAACGTCGCCGCGGTCGCGACCGACGAGCCGGAGATCGCGGCAAAGCCGCCGCAGGCTGCAATGGTGGCGATGCCGAGCCCGCCGCGCCGGTGTCCCAGGAACGTGTTGGCGGCGCGGAACAGCTCCTGGCTCATGCCCGAGTTGGTGACGAACGCGCCCATCAGCAGGAACATCGGGATGACGCCGAAGGTGTAGTCGGTCACCGTCCGCATCGAGGTGTGACCGATGATCTTGAGCGCCGCGTCGCCGTTGACCAGATACGCAAAGCCGCCGACGCCGACGAGGCCCATCGCCATGCCGACCGGCACGCGCATCAGCATCAGCGAGAACAGCACCACGAAACCAAGAACTGCGACTGTTTCGCTGCCCACGATGCTCACTCGACCGGCTTGATCTGGTACTGGGACCCGAACTCGTCCGGCTGGAAGATCAGCCGGTAGGTGCGGATCGCGATCAGCAGCACCGCGGACACGTCGCCGAGCCAGGCGACCAGGAAGAACGGCCAGGTCGGCAGTCGCAGATCGAAGGTCAGCACATGGTCGGCCTTGGTGGTCCAGACCTTGTCGTAGAGCGTGTAGGTCTGCACCGTGACGACGAACAGCAGAACCAGCGTCGCGAACACGTCGATGAAGCGTTTGAACTTCGGCCCGACATTGGCATAGAGCAGATCGACCGTGATGTGCGTGCCGCGATAGCTCGTCGCGGCGATGCCCCAGAAGATCAGGATGCCGAGCAGCAGCCGGCCGAAGTCATACGCATCCGGAATCTGCACGCTGAAGAAGTAGCGCAGCATCACCGAGATGAAGATGTCGGCCGCGACGATGCCGACGAAGCCCGCGGCGATCAGCTCGATGGTGTCGATCAGCCAGTTCATCGGCCCGCGCGGTCCGTGCGCGCCGGTCTCCGTTGACTGCTCGGTGATGGGATTGCCGCCGGACATGGCCTTACCTTGAAACAACAACGGCAGCGGATGAGATCCGCTGCCGTTGTTCTGATTGCGCCCGCCGCTAGAACCCCGCGTGATATTGCGCGAGCGCGGCCTGCAGCTCCTTCATGATCGCGTCGGGATCGCCGCCGGCCTTCTTCACGTCATCGGCCCACTTCTGCTTGAGCGGCTCGGCCGACTTCTTCCACTCGGCGAGCTGCTCGTTGCTGATGGTGTAGACCTCGTGGCCCGGCATCGCCTTGATCTTCTCGATGCCGGAGTGCTCGAAGTCGGCCCAGGGATCGGCGAACTTGGCGGCCCAGTCGGTGGTGCAGTGGTCGTCGATCACCTTCTTCTGCGCCGCCGACATGGCGTTGTAGGTGCGCGGGCTCATCAGCCACTGGAACATCACCGAGCCGAGCGGCGCGTCCATGTGATACTTGGTGACCTTGTCGACGCCGAGCAGCGGCACCGAGCCCCACGGGAAGGTCACGGCCTCGGCCACGCCCTTCTCCAGCACGTCGCGCACCTCGGTGGCGCTGGCCTGCACGTTGGTGCCGCCAAGCAGCGTCATCCACGCCGCGACCGTCGCCTGGGCCGGCCTGATTTTCATGCCCTTGATGTCGGACGGCACCATGATCTTCTTGGACTTGGAGTGCCACGCCAGCGGATCGAGCACGAAGGAGAAGCAGTACTTCACGTCCTTCATCTCGGCCGCGGCGTATTTGCGATACCACACGTCGATCGCGCGGTTTCCGCCCTTGGCCTGGCCGACCACGAAGGGCAGTTCGCCGGCTGCGATGATCGGAAAGCGGCCCGGCTGGTAGCCCGGATTGACGTAGGTGAAGTCGGCGATGCCGTCACGCGCCATGTCGTAATGATCGAACGCCTTGCCGAGCTGCTGCGACGGGAAGATCTTGTACTTGATGGTGCCGCCTGAGGCCTTCTCGACGTCGGCGCCCCATTCCTCCATCGCCTTCTGCAGCGGATGTGTCGGCGGCACCCAGTGCGAGAGCTTGAGCTCGATGGTCTTGTCCTGGGCGTGCGCTGCTGGAGTGGTAAGGGCGAGCGCCAAAGCCACAGCTGGCGCGAATTTCAGCATCGCTGAAAGCGTCATTTCCGGTTCCTCCCTTGGTCGGCCTTCGGGCCGGGTGTTGGTTTCAAGGCCAACTTTTGCTTGGATTGAGCCTCAGAAGCCTGCTGATGTAAAGGAAGGCCGCCGGTCATTTTCCGGGAAAACACGTCCCTGGATAAAGCCTGGAACTTGGTTTATGGCTGCGCCGCCGCAGCGGCCCCGGAGGGGATGTTGAAAGTCGACAGCGTGAAGCCACCGAAAGCGGCCGCCGATCCCGCGTCGCTGCATAAAAAGATGATGCAGCTTCTGTCGAGCCTTTGGGTGACGCACGCCATCGGTTCGTTCGCGCGGATGGGCTTGGCCGATGCCATGGAGGCGGGCGGCGACAACGCCGAGGCGCTGGCCAAGGCGCGCGGGCTCGTGCCCGACCGGGTCTATCGGTTGCTGCGCGCGCTCTCGACGGTGGGCATCGTCACGGAATCGGCCGGCGGCCGTTTCGCGCTGACGCCGCTCGGCCGCATGCTCACGTCAAATGCGCCGAACTCGATGCGGACCTCGGCCGAGCTGCTGACCGAATACAACGGCGAGATCTGGAGCAAGCTCGACGGCGCGCTGGCGGGCGGCATCGCGTTCGAGGCGTTGAAGGGCAAGGAATTGTTCGACTGGCTGCACACCAATCCGAAGGAAGGCGCGCGCTTCCAGCGCATGATGGTCGAGGTGCATTCGCCGGAGACGCCGGCGATCGTCGCGGCCTACGACTTTGGCCAGTTCAAGCGCATCGTCGATGTCGGCGGCGGCCACGGCATGCTGTTGTCGGCGATTCTGGCCGCGCATCCGGGCGTGCACGGCACGCTGTTCGATCTTCAGGAAGGCATCGAGGCCGCGCGGCGCGGCGAGGGCGGCCCGTTGCCCGGCGTGTCCTTCATTCCCGGCAACGTGTTCGAGTTCGTGCCGGAGGGCGCGGATGCCTACCTGTTCCGGCACCTCCTGCACGACTACGACGACGACGACTGCCTGAAGATGCTCACCAACGTGCGGCGCGCCATGAAGCCGACGTCGCGTGTCATCGTGCTGGAAAAGACCGTGCCGACCGACGACACGCCGAGCCCGGGCCGCTGGCTCGACCTGCACGTCATGCTGCTCACCGGCGGCCGCGAGCGCACCGTGCCGGAGTATGAGGCGCTGTTCGACAAGGCCGGGCTCAAGCTCAGCCGGGTGCTGCCGACCGCGCATCCCGCTGTCGAAGTGATCGAAGTCGTCGCCGCCGACGCGCGGCCGGCCTGACGCGCCGTTTATCCGATGAACGCGGTCGAATATTGCCTGCTGAACGGGTTGAAGGTCGCCGGACCCGACCACCCGGCGCTCCTGAGCGCCGGCGAGACGCTGAGCTATGGCGCGCTGGCGGTGCGGGTCGGCCAGTTCGCGGCGGGCTTGAGCGAGGCGGGTGTTCAGCCCAACGATCGCGTGGGCATGATGATGCTCGACACGCCGGACATCATCACGCTGCATCTCGGCGCGATGGCGGCGGGCGCCATCGCGGTCGCGATGTCGAACCGGGCCTCGCCTGAAGAGCTCACGCAGATTCTGGTGATCGTGCAGCCCGCGGTGCTGGTGATCGACGCGGAGTTCGTCGAGACCGCCAAGGTCGCGATTGCGATGGCGTCGCCGCAAACCAAGCTGATGTACCGCGACGGCGAACTCGCGGCCTGGAAGAGCAAGCCCGCCGCGCCGCTCGTTCCCGTGCCGCGCAAGCCCAGCGATCCGGCGTTCTGGGTGATGACCTCGGGCACCACCGGCGTCCCCAAGGCGGTCGAGCACCACCACCGCAATGTCGGCATCAGCGCGCGCTATTACGAAGAGGTGCTGGGCTGTACCAAGGCGGACCGGCTGTTCGCGACCTCGCGCTTTCACTTCGCCTACGCCATCGGCAACAGCTTCGCGGCGCTGCGCATGGGCGCCGGCAACGTGCTGCTGGAGCGCTGGGCCACCGAACGGTCGGTCGCCGATACCGTCGACCACTTCAAGCCGACGGTTCTGTTGAGCGTGCCGGCGGTCTATCATCGGCTCCTGGAAGCAGGACTGCCGCAGACGCCGTCGTTTCGTGCGCTGCGCTACTTCGTGTCGGCGGGCGAGCGCCTGCCGCCGCAGATCTGGAGCGCCTGGGAAGCGGCGTCAGGCCATCCGATCCTCGATGGGCTCGGCTGTTCGGAGCTGGTGTACATGGTGATCGGCAACACGCCCCGTGAGCGCAAGCCCGGCTCGTCCGGCCATGCCATGCCGGGTGTCGAGCTTCGCATCGTCGGCGACGACGGCGCCGTGCTCGCCGAGCCCGATACGGCGGGGCGGCTCGAGGTCCGCATGTCCTCGGTCTGCGAGGGCTATCGCTCGGCGGGTGACGCGACGCGGCCGCCGGAACGGCCGGTCGATCGCTTCAAATCCGACGGCTGGTTCTCGACCGGTGACGAATACACCCGCGACGCCGACGGCTTCTATCACCACCGTGGCCGCACCGGAGACATCCTGCGCGTCTCCGGCCTCTGGGTGTCGCCGGCCGAGATCGAGGACGCGCTGGCGGGCATTCCGAATATCGTCGAAAGCGCCGCGGTGCTGGGCGAGAACGAAATCGGTCTCGCCGAGATCGTGCTCTACATCGTGCCGGCGCCAAGCGCCGATGCTCCGGCCGCGATGAAGGCGGCACGCGAGCGGCTGTCGCAGACGCTGCCGCGCTACAAGCAGCCGCGGCGGTTCGAGACCATCAAGGATCTGCCCCGCACCGCCACCGGCAAGGTGCAGCGTCACAAGCTGCGCGAGCGGCTGCGGCACGATCCTTGAGCCCGGAGATGGCTGAGACCGGCAGCACCACGAGCGGCGCCACGGCGAGCGGGGCCGCAGCCAGCGGC
Source organism: uncultured Rhodoplanes sp. (assembly GCA_936924235.1). Classification (GTDB taxonomy): domain Bacteria; phylum Pseudomonadota; class Alphaproteobacteria; order Rhizobiales; family Xanthobacteraceae; genus Z2-YC6860. The sequence continues at coordinate 65,702 of CAKZHN010000179.1, forward strand.
AATCTGGGCTGGCGGCGGCACGTGCTTTACGTCGAGGGCTACGATCCGCAGGGCGCCGAGGGCTACTACAAGCTGTTCGAACGGTCGCTGCGGCGCTTCCTGAAAAACTGGCCGATCCGCGTCAGGCTTGGACCGCTCGAGATCGACTCCGACGACCTGGCGCATTGGGAGGTCGCGGCGGGCGGGCCGAATTGGCGGGTCCGCACCCGCTACGAATTCCTGCGCCAGGAGCAGATGATCCGCGCCAACATGGCGCAGCCGATGTGGCAGCAGGTGCCGCGCGCGCTGCTTTGGATTCTTAATTTCCTCTACACCGGCACGCTGTTCCGGATTTACCGCGCCTCGGTCCAGTACGGATTGGCGCTGACGCATTTCCAGCTGATGCTGATCTGGTGGCTGGTGGGGTCCGCGCTGTTCGGCTGGGTCGTGGCCTTCGGCGTCAAGCTGTTTTTTCCGCTGCCATGGGGCCTCGACATCCTGCTGGGCGTCGTCGTTGCGGTCGGCCTGTTCGCGCTGCTGCGGCCGCTCGCCGACAGGTGGTTTGTGGTGCAGATCAACAGCCACTGGCCGTATCTGCTGCGCTACGCTCGCGGCGAGCCGTCGTGCTTCGATCACCCGGTCGAGGCCGGCGCCCAGCGCCTGGTCGAGATGGTCAAGGCGCGGGCCGCCGACGAGATCGTCGTGGTCGGCCACAGCGGCGGCGGGGTGCTCGCGCCCGCCGTGGTGGCGCGCGCGCTCGAGCTCGATCCGAACCTCGGCGGTTATGGCCCGCGGGTGGTGCTGCTCACGCCGGGCTCGCTGATGCCCGGCATCGCCCTGCATCGCCACGCCACACGGGTGCGCCAGGTGGTGCATCGCGTCGCGATCGAGCCGTCGATCCTGTGGATCGACGTGCAGGCGCGCGCCGATGTGCTCAACTTCTACAACTTCGATCCGGTCGAAGGCATCGGCATCGACGCCGGGGCGTGGCGCTGCAATCCGCTGGTCTGGATCGTGCGGATTCGCGACATGCTGGCGCCGGAGTTCTATCGCAAGCGGCGCCTCGATCTGTTCCGTATGCACTACCAGTTCATCATGGCGAACGACCAGCGCGCGCCCTACGAATACCTGATGCTGATCTGCGGACCGCTGCCGGTCGAGCAATGGGCGCGGAACGCCGCCGAGACGCTGGCGTGCTTCGACGCGCAAGGCGCCTATCAGGCGGCGCTGCCGCAGCCTTGAGCGTCACGGCGCGCCTTTGCGCCGCCGCCATCCCATGAACGACAGCAGCGCGCGGCGCGGCACCAGCCGCGACAGCTGCGCCGTCACCCGATTGTCAGCGCCCGGAATGACGACGCGCTGGCCCCGCATCAAGGCGTCATAGCCGTCATGGGCGACGCGCTCGGCCGAGCGCGCCAGGAATTTCGGGAAGTAGCCCTCCGGCATGCTGGCGCGGGCCTGGAACTCGGTCTCCACCGGGCCGGGGCACAGCGCCGTGACGCGGACGCCCTTCGACTTCAGCTCCTGATGCAGCGCCTCGGAGAACGACAGCACGTAGGCCTTGGTGGCGTGATAGACCGCCATGCCCGGGCCGGGCATGAAGCTTGCGACCGACGCGACATTCAACAGGCCGCCGCGGTGGCGCGCCATGCTGTCGGCAAACCGCAGCGACAGCTCGGTCAGCGCGCGGACGTTGAGATCGACCATCGCGAGCTGCTCGTCGCGATCGTGATCCAGAGCGTCGCCGACGAGGCCGAAGCCCGCATTGTTGACGAGGTACTGCACCTCGAGGCCTGCGGCGCGCAATTCGCCTTCGATCTGCGCGGCCGCCTCGGGCCGTCCGAGATCAACTGCGATGATGTGGGGCCGCGGCCGGCCGGCCGCTTCGATCGCATCTGCAACAGCGGCAAGCTGCGGCTCCCGCCGCGCCGTGAGCACCACGGCATGGCCGCGCGCAGCGAACACGTGCGCCAGCGCCGCGCCGATGCCGGCGGAGGCACCGGTAACCAGGACGATGGGCTTGGGCTCTGCCATGGTCACGCGGGGAATGGGGTCACGCCAAGTTCGCGCCGCTACGGCGCCGCGAACTTCGCGATCACCTCTTGCGGGATGGGCTTCGATTTTATCTTTTCCGGATCGTCGGGATGCCGCGCGGCCCAGACCCGGGTGTCGAAGCACTCGACGCAAAGCTCGTTGTTGAGCGTGATCCTGTGCTGCACGTCGAAGCTCGAGCGGCGGAACTCCACCACCTTGGTCTCGATCACCACGTCGTCGCCGAACTTGGTGGGCTTGAGAAAGCGCGCCCGCGTGTCGACCATCGGATAGCCTTCGAACTTGTAGTGCCGCGTGAACTGATACTTGCTCATGCCGAGCGCCTGCGAGAACAGCCCCGTGGTGCAGCTGTCGAACATTGCGAAGTAGCGCGGGAAGAACACGATTCCGGCCGGGTCGCAATCGCCCCATTCGATGCGGGCGTGCCGGATATAGATCATCGTCCCCACGGCTTGCTCCAGCTCTCTTGGGTCCAGCTCTTGGCGCGTCTCAGCGTGGCGCCATGCGCAGCGCCCCGTCGAGCCGGATCACTTCGCCGTTGAGATAATTGCTGCGCACGATGAACAGCACAAGGTCGGCGTATTCGCGCGGCTCGCCGAGCCGCTTCGGGAACGGCACCGAGGCGCCGAGGCTGTCCTGCGCGGCCTGCGGCAGCGCCTTCAGCATCGGCGTGCCGAAGATGCCCGGCGCGATCGCGGCCACGCGGATGCCGAACTGCGACAGCTCGCGGGCGGCCGGGATGGTCATCGCCGCAACGCCTCCCTTCGATGCCGAGTACGCCATCTGGCCGATCTGGCCTTCGAAAGCCGCGACCGAAGCGGTCGAGATGATCACGCCGCGCTCCTGGTCGGCGAACGGCTCGAGGTTCTGCATGTCGGCGGCGGCGAGCCGCATCATGTTGAAGGTGCCGATCAGGTTGATCGAGATCACCTTCTCGAAATCGGCGAGCGGCATCGGGCCGTCACGGCCGACCATGCGCTTGGCCGGGCCGATGCCGGCGCAGTTGACGAGGATGCGCGCGGCGCCGTGCTTGTCGCGGGCCTGCTTCAGGGCGGCGACCGCGCCGGCCTCGCTGGTGACGTCGCAATGGACCGCGATGCCGCCGATCTTGCTGGCCACGGCGGTCGCGCCCTCGATGTTGACGTCGAGGCAGGCGACCTTGGCGCCGGCCTTGGCCAGCGCCGCCGCGGTCTCGGCGCCGAGGCCTGAGGCTGCGCCCGTCACGATCGCGACGTGTCCTTTGGGATCCATGAAATGTCAGTTCCGTTGAACGATGGAGATCACGTCGGCCGATGGCGCCGCCGCATAAAGCTCTTCCACCAGAGCCTTCCGCCGCGTCAAGACCGCGCGCTGGTTGATCGAGCCCTTGTCGGTCGCCTCGCCGGCATCGAGCGACGGCGGCTCGGCCATCAGGATCATCCGGCAGAGCCTGGTCGAGCTGCCGGAGCTTTGCCGCGCCAGCGCGGTGAGCCTGCGGCCGAATTCATCGCGCAGCCTCGCGTCGGCCAGCACCGCGGCGGGCGGCGCGTCGGCCGGCAGAGCCGCGACCTTGCGGCAGGCTTCGATATCGGGAAACACCAGCACGGTGAGGTCATCGCGGTCGGCGCCGGCGATCACGGCGTCCCGCACCAGCGGCGCGCAATGATCGACGAACTGCGCGCGCAGCGCGCCGGCGCTGACCCAGGTGCCGCTGGCGAGCTTGAAGTCCTCGGCGAGCCGGCCGTCGAACAGAAGCCCCTGGCTCGGATCGTCCGGATCGACGAACTTCAGCGCATCACCGATCTTGTAGAAGCCTTCCTCGTCAAACGCCTCTTTGGTGAGGTCCGGCCGCCGCCAGTAGCCCGGCGTGATGTTCGGGCCCTTCAGCCGGCATTCGAGCTTGCCTTCGTTCGGCACGAGCTTCAGCTCGACGCCCGGCGCCGGCACGCCGATATTGCCCGGCCGCGGATAGTCCCAGTTGCAGGCGACCGCCAGCGGCGAGGTCTCGGTCGAGCCGATGCTGGAGAGGAAGATGATGCGCTCGCCACAGGTCGCGACGCTCAGCTCCTGCAATTCGTCCCAGACATATTGCTGAAGGCTTGCGCCGGCATAGAACAGCACCTTCAGCCGGCTGAAGAAGTTCTTCCGCAGATCGGCATCGGCGCGAAGATGCGGCAGCAGCGCCTCGTAGCCCTTCGGCACGTTGAAATAGATGGTAGGCGCGATCTCCTTGAGATTCTTCGCCGTCGCCGCGATTGCGCCGGGCAACGGCTTGCCCTCGTCGATGTAGAGCGAGCCGCCGTTGTCGAGGATCATGTTGAAGTTGTGGTTGCTGCCGAAGGTGTGGTTCCAGGGCAGCCAGTCTACCACCACCGGCGGCTCGTCGCCGACGAAGCACAGTCCGGCGCGCGCCATGGCCTGGTTCGCGCACACCATGCGCTGGGTGTTGATCACGCCCTTGGGGTATCCGGTCGAGCCCGAGGTGAACAGGATCTTGGCGACCGTGTCGGCATTAACCCGGGCGTGGAACGCCTCGACCGTCACGGTCGGCTCGGTCATCAGCAGCTCGGCGAAGGACGTCGTCGGCCGGCTGTCGAGCGGATTCGTCGCGGTGACGATCTCGATGCCGAGCGGCACCGCGCTGTCGATCGCGCGTGCGAACAGCTTGCCGTCGGCGGCGAACACCAGGCCCGGTGTGAGCACCTCGATGATCGACTTGAGCTTGCCGAAGTCGCTCGACATCAGCGAATAGGGCACCGAGATCGGCGCGTAGGGCACCCCGATCATCATGGCGGCGAGACCGAGCAGCGCGTGCTCGATGTCGTTGCCGGACAGGATGGCGACCGGGCGCTCCACCGACAGCTTCCGCTCGATCAGTGCCTGGGCGATGCAGCGCACCTGCAACCACGCGTCGCGATACGTCACCTTGCGCCACGAGCCGTCGCGCGCCCGCTGCGCCAGGAACACGCGATCGGGCGCCACCGCGGTCCAGTGCTCCAGCCGCTCCGTCAGCTTGGCGGGATAGCGTTCGAGCGGATGCGGCGAACGCAGATAGAGCGTGCCGTCGGGCCTGCGGTCGAGCTCGACATCGGACGGCCCGAGCCGCACCGGCCGAAGCGGCGCCGCCGCAGCCTTCGGATTGCGCATCGCTTCAGACATGCTTCACCCCCGAAGCACCTTCTTGCCGCGCTTTTCCAGAAAATCCTTCAACCGTGCCTTGGCCTCGTCGCTGCCCTGGGCGATCGCCGCCATCAGCGACTCGGCGAGATAGCCCGACGCCGGATCGCTCTCGGCGATGCGGGGCAGCACATGCGTGATGGCAAAGTTGGTCAGCGGCGCGTTCTCGGCGATGCGCTTCGCAAGCGCGATGCCCTTGGCGAGGCCTTCGCCGTCCTCGACCAGATGGTGCGAGAAGCCGACGCTGTGGCCTTCTTCAGCGTTGTAGACGCGGCCGGTCAGCATCATCTCCTGCATGCGCGACACGCCGATCAGCCGTGGCAGCCGCACCGAGGCGCCGCCGCCCACGTAGATGCCGCGGCTGCCCTCGGGCAACGCGTAGTAGGTCGAGCGCTCGGCGACGCGGACATGGGTTGCGGCCGCAAGCTCAAGCCCGCCGCCGACCACCGCGCCGTGCAGCACCGCGACCACCGGCGCCTTGCCGAACTCGATGTACTGGAACGCGCGGTGCCAGCTTGCCGAGTGCTCGATGCCCTGGGCGGTGTTGCGCTCGGTCAGCTCGGTGAGATCGAGGCCCGCGGAGAAGTGCTCGCCTGCGCCGTTCAGCACCACGGCCTTGATGTCTTTCGGCAGTGTGGCGAAGAACGTCTGCAGCCCCAGCACCGTGGTGTCGTCGAGCGCGTTGCGCTTGTGCGGCCGCTTCAGCGTGACGATCGCGATGTTGCCGCGCTGCTCGACAGCGAGCGAGGCGGGCAGGGCGGACGTTGGTCGGCTTGCTTTCTTGGCCATCGAGGCGGCGCCCAAAATCGTTGTCAAAGTCAACAAATCGGAGTCTTGCGGGGTCTGGCCGTTCCGGTCAAGCCGCCAGTGTCTCACAACACCTCGAAGACCTCGATCCGCACCTGCTTGTTCGCCCGGGCGCCGTAGCCAATGGCGAGGATACGGTTAAGCCAGGATGAAGCCGGATCGGCGGTTTCGAACCGCATGGCGGTCCGGAAATAATAGCGCGAGGGATCGACGGTCTCGTCGCGGGCCAGCGCCGCCATCACGTCCGGCGGGCCATGGCGGTAGCCCTCGGCGTTCACCAGAATGAGGCCGCCCGTGTTGGTCTCGATGGTGTAGCGCGCCTGCAGGTGGACGACGCCGTCGGCGCGCACGATCTGCCAGTCGGCGCCACCCGGCACCACCTTGCCGTTGAGCTTCGGCCCTTCGACCGTGCCGCCGAGAATGTCGATGATGCGCCGCTCGCCATAGGGCGTGTTGCCGAGCATCTGGATGCCGCCGAGTGGCGACGTCAGGACGAAAATCGGCTTCTCGGATACGAGCGGCATGTTGTTTGACCCCGGCATCGGCGGCACCTAAATTCCGCACGAAACGCCCGCGCAGGCAATGCGCGTCGCAGCAATCTTCCGGCCCCCCGATCCGTTGCCCTTCCATGAAACGTCGCGATGCCATCAAGCTTCTGGGTGCCGCGGCGGCAAGCCAGGCATTGTCGGTATCCCGGTCGGCCTTGGGACAGGCCCAGACGCGAAAAAGGGTCGGATTTCTTTATCCCGGTCTGGGCAGCGTGGTCACCTCCCGGCTGCAGGCGTTCCGCGACGGGCTGCGCGAGGCCGGCTGGGGCGACGACAAGGTCGAGATCGACGCACGCTTCGCCGAGTCGGTGGCGCCCCGGAATGCCGCGCTCGCCGCCGAGTTGGTCGCTGCCAAGGTCGACGTGCTGGCGCCGATCAGCTTCGTCTCGGTCGAGGCTGCGCGCGCCGCCACCAAGACGATCCCGATCGTGGCCTTCGATCTTGAGACCGATCCGATCGCCGCCGGTATTGCCGCGAACCTCGCGCGTCCTGGGGGCAATACCACGGGCGTCTACTTCGACTTTCCCGACTTCAGCTCCAAGTGGATGGAGCTGCTCAAGGAGGCGGTGCCGCGACTGGCCAAGGTGGTGGTGGTCCGCGACCCGAGCAGCCCGTCGCCGCAACTGAAGGGGATCGAGACCGCGGCCAAATGGCTGAACGTCAAGCTCGATGGCATTGTCGACGTGACGAGCCTGGACGGAATGGACGCGGCGTTCCGGTCCGCGGGCGAGCGTCACCCTGACGCGGTGTTGATCCTCTCGTCGCCGCTGTTCGGCACCAATCCGGCCCGCGTGGCGGAGCTCACGACGAAGTATCGCCTGCCGGCCATCACGCTGTTTCCGGAGTTCGCGCGCAATGGCGGCCTGATGGCCTATGGCGTCGATTTGCCCGGCGCGTTTCATCAGGCCGGCGGCATGGTCGGCAAGGTTCTGAGCGGAGCCAAACCTGCCGAGCTGCCGATCGAGCGGCCGACCAAGTTCGAGCTGGTGGTCAACGCCAAGACCGCCAAGAGCTTCGGCATCGACTTGCCGACCGCGGTGCTGCTGCGCGCCGACGAGGTGATGGAATGAGGCGCCGCGACGTTATCGCAGGGCTCGGTGCTGCGGCGGCCGCTTCGCTCGCCGCGCGGGCGCAAGGCGCCCGGCCGGTGGTCGGCTTCCTCGGCAGTGTGTCGGCCAAGACATTCAAGGCTCACCTCGATGGCTTCCTTGAAGGCTTCAAGGACGCTGGCTTTGTCGATGGCCGCAACGTCAGCATCGAATTCCGCTGGGCAGAGGGACAGTTCGATCGCCTGCCGGCGCAGGCGGCTGAACTGGTGAGCCGGCCTGTCGATCTTCTGGTGACCATCGGCGGCAATGTGGCGGCGCTCGCCGCCAAGCGGGCCACTTCGACGATCCCAATCGTCTTTCTGACCGCTGATGACCCAGTGGCGTCGGGCTTGGCCGCAAGCATGAACCGACCGGGCGGCACCATGACCGGCATCACCTGGCTCGGTGGCGAGCTCGGCGCCAAGAACCTGGAGCTGATCCATGAGCTGTTGCCCGCGGTCAGCCAGATCGGCGTGCTGATCAATCCGGCGCGGCCAACATCCGACGCCCAGATCAAGAACGCACAGGACGCCGGCCGTGCCATGGGCAAGACGTTGCGTATCTTCCCCGTAAAAACCTTCCCCGACGTGGACCAGGCTTTCGTGCTGGCGCGGTCCGAAAACATTGGCGCGATGTTCGTGGCCTCCGATCCTTTGTTTCTCGTCAGCGTCGACCATGTCGCAGCGCTGGCTGCGCGCGCTGGGATTCCGACCGTTTATTTCCTGCGCGAGTTCGTGGTTGCGGGCGGCCTGATGAGTTATGGCGCCAATATCAGGGCGGCCGCGAGACTCTGCGGCGACTATGCGGCGCGCATTCTCAAGGGCGCCAAGCCCGCCGACCTGCCGATCCAGCAATCGGCCAAGGTCGAGCTTGCCATCAACCTCAAGACCGCCAAGGCGCTGGGCGTCTCGGTTCCGATCACGTTGCTCGGCCGCGCCGACGAAGTGATAGAGTAGGTCCGTCTCAGGAGTATCCCGATGCCCGAAGCTTTCATCTGCGACGCCGTGCGCACGCCGATCGGCCGTTATGCCGGCGGTCTCGCCAAGGTCCGCACCGACGACCTCGCGGCGATCCCGCTGAAGGCGCTGATGAAGCGGTATCCGAACGCTGACTGGGGCGCGCTCGACGACGTCTATTTCGGCTGCGCCAACCAGGCCGGCGAGGACAACCGCAACGTCGCGCGCATGGCTCTGCTGCTCGCGGGCCTGCCCGAGTCGGTGCCGGGCTGCACCGTCAACCGCCTTTGTTCCTCAGGCCTGAACGCGGTGGGGCTCGCCGCGGCCCAGATCCGCGCCGGCGAGACCGACTTCGCGATCGCGGGCGGCGTCGAGTCGATGACGCGTGCGCCGCTCGTCATGGGCAAGGCCCATGAGGCGTTCCAGCGCAGCGCCACTATTGAGGACACCACCATCGGCTGGCGTTTCATCAATCCGTTGATGAAGAAGCAGTACGGTGTCGACGCCATGCCCGAGACCGCCGAGAACGTCGCCGAGGATTATCAGGTCGGCCGCAAGGACCAGGACGCCTTTGCGCTGCGCTCGCAGCAGCGCGCCGCCAAGGCCCAGGCCGCGGGCTTCTTCGACGAGGAGATCGAGCCGGTGATCGTGCCGGGCGGCAAGGCCGGGCCCACGACTGTGAGCAAGGACGAGCACATCCGGGCCGACACCACGATGGAAGGCCTCGCCAAGCTGAAGAACTTCGTGCGCGATCCCGGCACCGTGACGGCGGGCAACGCCTCGGGCGTCAACGACGGCGCGGCCGCGATGATCGTGGCCTCCGAGGCCGCGGTGAAGAAGCATGGGCTGAAGCCCGTCGCGCGGATCATCGGCATGGCCTCGGCCGGCGTGCCGCCGCGGGTGATGGGCATCGGTCCGGTGCCGGCGACGCGGAAGCTGATGGAGCGCTATGGGCTCAAGATCGGCGATTTCGACGTGATCGAGCTGAACGAGGCCTTCGCATCGCAGTCGCTCGCCTGCCTGCGGCAGCTCGGGCTTGCCGACGACGCCGGGCACGTCAATCCGAACGGCGGCGCGATCGCGCTCGGCCATCCGCTCGGCATGTCGGGCGCGCGGCTGGCGATGACTGCGGCGCACCAGCTCGCCAGGCAGGGCGGCAAGCGCGCGCTCGCCTCGATGTGCGTCGGCGTCGGCCAGGGTGTTTCGCTCGCCATCGAACGCGTGTAACCAACGAGAATCGGAATCAAGGAGAACAACAACGTGCCGATGAGTCCCGGCTACATCCCGTTTCACCCGAACCCGTCGAAGCCGAAGTACAAGCCGCCGGCGGGCGCGGTGGACGCCCACAATCACGTGTTCGGCCCGGAGGCCAAGTTTCCGTTCGCGCCCAAGCGCAAGTACACGCCGTGCGACGCGCCGAAGGAAAAGCTGTTCGCGCTGCACGACTTCCTGGGCTTCGAAAAGGCCGTCATCGTGCAGGCGACCTGCCACGACACCGACAACCGCGCACTGATCGATGCGCTGGTGACGTCGAACGGCCGCGCCAAGGGCGTCGCCTTCCTCGACGAAAGCTTCTCCGACGAACAGCTCAAGCAGATGGACCGCGACGGCATCAAGGGCGCGCGCTTCAACTTCATCAAGCGGCTCGTCGATTCGACGCCGAAGGACGTGATGGTCCGGATCGCCAACCGGATCGCCAAGCTCGGCTGGCACATTGTGATCTACTTCGAGCACGCCGACCTCGAGGAGATGGGTCCGTTCCTGAAATCGCTGCCGACCACGCTGGTGTTCGACCACATGGCCTGCCCGAACGTGAAGGAAGGCGTGAACGGCAAGCACTTCCAGAACTGGTTGAAGGCACTCGACGAGAACAAGAACTGGATCACCAAGGTGACGTGCCCGGAGCGCTTCACCGTCGCGGGCCCGCCCTATGACGACGTCGTGCCGTTCGCGCGCACCATCGTCGAGCGCTTCCCGGACCGCGTGATCTGGGGCACCGACTGGCCGCATCCGAACATGCCGAAGGAGGCGCCCGACGACGGCGTCATCACCGACATGATCCCGAAGATCGCGCCGACCGCGGAGCTGCAGCAGAAGCTCCTGGTCGACAATCCGATGAAGCTCTACTGGGGCTGAGATGGCGGCCGACCACTTCGTCCATCTGCTCCAGGTCAGCATGCCGTTGCAGGTGGCCGAGACCATCGCGGATGGCGCGCTGAAAGCGGGAGCAGAGGCGGGGCTGCTGCCGCTCACCGTCGCGGTTCTCGACGTCGGCGGGCACCTCGTGGTGCTGAAGCGGCAGGACGGCTCGGGCAACTTCCGCGCCGACATCGCGATCGGCAAGGCGGCCGGTGCGCTGGGGATGGGCATCTCCAGCCGCACCATCCGCGACCGGCTGAAGGACCGTCCGGCGTTCCAGAGCGCGATCGCGGCCGCCTCCGACGGCCGCTTCATCCCGGTGCCGGGCGGCGTGCTGGTGCTGAACGAGGCGGGCGACGCCATCGGCGCGGTGGGCATCTCCGGCGACGCCTCGGACAAGGACGAATACGCCGCGGTCAGCGGCGTGCACGCCGCCGGGCTGAAGAGCCATCCCGAGGCGCCTGCGGCCAACTGGCGCGAGGCCGGGCTTTAGTTTCGTTCCAAGGGCCGGCAGCGTTTGATCTGCCTCAAATCCGCACCGGGCGCGCCGTTGCATTGCTATGGGGCGCTGGATATATCATTCAGCGATCAGTCTTTTTGGCCCGTTGCTCGCGGCTCGGCCGGATAGAGAGACCCCGATGGCGCCCGCAAAACAGACAAACGAAAAAGACTACGACGACATTCCCGGCACCTATGTGTTCGATGCCGATCGTTCACGCCGCGGCTACCATCTCAACATGTTCTGCATGTCGCTGATGAAGGCCGAGAACCGCAAGGCCTTCAAGGACAACGAGGCGAAGTACCTCGACGAGCGGTTTCCGCTGCTCACACCGGAGCAGCGCGAGGCGATCCTGAAGCGCCAGTACAACCGGCTGCTCGAGCTCGGCGGCAACATCTATTTCACCGCAAAGCTTGGCGCGAGCGACGGCCATCCGTTCCAGCATCTCGCCGCCCTGATGACCGGCTCGACCCAGCAGGACTATGCCGACCTGATGCTGCGCGGCGGCCGCTCGGTCGAAGGCAACCGCAGCCGCTCGGGCAAGTTCGAAAAGCCGAAAGCATCCAAAGCGAAACCCGCCAGCAAGGGGAAGAAGCGCCGTGGCTAGGATCATCGCAGGAGTTGCGTCCTCGCACGTGCCGGCGATCGGTGCGGCGATCGACAACCATCGCACCGGCGAGCCGTACTGGCAGCGCGTGTTCGAGGGCTTCGAGCGCTCCAAGGAGTGGATGCGCAACGCCAAGCCGGACGTCTGCTTCGTGGTCTACAACGACCACGCCTCGGCCTTCTCGGTCGAGATGATCCCGACATTCGCGCTCGGCACCGCCACCGAATTCCCGATCGCCGACGAGGGCTGGGGCCCGCGTCCGGTGCCGGTGGTGAAGGGGCATCCGCAGTTGGCCGCACACATCGCCCAGTCGGTGATCCTCGACGAGTTCGACCTCACGCTCTGCAACAAGATGGAGGTCGATCACGGCCTCACGGTGCCGCTCAATTTGATGTTCGGCTCGCCGAAGGAATGGCCGTGCCCGATCATTCCGCTCGCCGTGAACGTGGTGATGTATCCGCCGCCGACCGGCCACCGCTGCTTCATGCTCGGCAAGGCGATCAAGAAGGCGATCGAATCCTATCCCGAAGATCTCAACGTCGTGGTGTTCGGCACCGGCGGCATGTCGCACCAGATCAGCGGCCAGCGCGCCGGCCTGATCAATTCGAAATTCGACCACGCCTTCCTCGACAACCTCACCAAGGACCCGCAGAAGCTCGTGCGCATGGACCATCTCGAATATATGCGCGAGGCGGGCGCCGAGGGCGTCGAGATGGTGATGTGGCTGATCATGCGCGGCGCGCTCGACGACAAGATCGACGAGACCTATCGCTTCTACACGGTGCCGGCGTCCAACACCGCGGTCGGCCACATCATCCTGGAGAACCGCCTCAAGGGCGCGAAGAAGTCGGCCAAGCCCGCCGCCAAGGGCAAAAAGCCGGCTGCAAAGAAAGCCGCGTCGAAGCTCAAGCGCGCCGCCGCGCGTCAGAAAATTCAGCGCGTCCGCAGCAAGTAAGCTGTCGTCGCATTGTTGTCGTCATGGCCGTGGCATAGGCGAGCGAAGCGACGCCGTCCTTCGCAAGTCTAGTCCCGGCCATACCGCTTAAAGGAGAAGGGTTCCATGAAAATCTGTGTCGCCGGCCAGGGCGCCTTTGGTCAGAAGCATCTCGACGCGCTCAAGCGCATTTCCGGTGTCGAAGTCACCTCGCTGGTCGGCGGCAACCAGGACTCGACCGCGGCGATCGCCAAGAAGTACGGCATCCCGCACTACACCGGCGATCTCAGTGAGGGCATCAAGCGCGCCGACGCCGTGATCCTCACCACGCCGACCAAGATGCACTTCCGCCAGGGCGAGCAGGTGATGCGCGCCGGCAAGCACGTGCTGGTCGAGATTCCGGTGACCGACAGCGTCGAGGACGCCGAGAACCTGGTGAAGATCGCCAAGGAGACCGGCGTCACCGCGATGGGCGGCCACGTCCGCCGCTTCAACCCGAGCCATCAATACGTGCACAAGAAGATCGTGGCCGGCGAGCTGAAGATCCAGCAGATGGACGTGCAGACCTATTTCTTCCGCAGAAAGAACATCAACGCCGCCGGGAATGCGCGGAGCTGGACCGATCATCTCCTCTGGCATCACGCCGCCCACACCATCGACCTGTTCCAGTATCAGGTCGGCGAGAACATCTCGGACTGCTACGCGGTGCAGGGCCCGATCCATCCGGAGCTCAACATCGCGATGGACATGGGCATCGTGGCGAAGACCCCGTCGGGCTCGATGCTGACGCTGTCACTGTCGTTCAACAACGACGGCCCGCTCGGCTCGTTCTTCCGCTACATCTGCGACAACGGGACCTACAAGGCGTTCTACGACGACCTGTCGGACGGCAAGGACAACAAGATCGACGTGTCGAAGGTCGACGTGTCGATGGACGGCATCGAGCTCGAGGACCGCGAGTTCATCAAGGCGATCCAGGAGAAGCGCGAGCCGAACGGCAGCCTGCAGCAGGTGCTGCCGTGCATGCACGTGCTCGGCAAGCTCGAGAAGATCATCGACCCGCAGCGCAAGGCGCACGCGTAATCGCGGGCGCTACTCTCTCAGCGTCATGGCCGGGCTTGTCCCGGCCATCTCGATTCTGAGGGCACGTGCTCACCTCATCGAGATCACCGTGTCTCGCGCCGCCCATAGCGCGTCGGAGACGCGCGTAAACGCGCTGGCGGGCGCGGCCCGGTGATGACGGCCGTGTTGGTGGCGCGTTTCGGTAGTCTCAATCCGCCTTGATATTCGCCGCCTTCACGACCTTGCCCCACTTCTCGGTCTCGGCCGCCATCAGCTTGGCGAACTCCGCGCTCGAGCCCGGCAGCGGCTCGCCGCCGGTGTCGGCGAGCTTCGCCTTCGTCGCCGCGTCGCTGAACGCCGCCTGCACGGCCTGGTTCAGGATCTCGACGATCTCGGCCGGCGTGCCCTTCGGCACGGCGATCCCCGTCACCGCACTGGCCTCGTAGCCCGGCACCGCCTCGGCCACGGTCGGCACGTCGGGCAGCGCCGTCGAGCGCTGCGCCGTGGTCACCGCGATGGCGCGGAGCTTGCTGCTTCGCACCGGTTCGATCGATGCCGACATCGGCTCGAACATCACCTGCGCCTGGCCTTCGATCATCGCCTTCAGCCCCGGTCCGCCGCCGGCGTAATGCACGACGTCGAGCTTGAGGCCGGTCATCTGCTTGAACAATTCGCCGGTGATGTGCGGCGAGCTGCCGACGCCGGTCGAGGCCATCTTGACCTTGTCGCCGTTGGCCGTGGCGTAGGCCAGGAACTCCGCCGCGGTCTTCGCGGGCACGGACGGATGCACCACCATCACCAGCGCCTCGCGGGTGACGCCCGCGACCGGCACCATGTCGCGCAGGAAGCTGAACGGCAGGTTCGGATAGAGCGAGCCGCTGATGGCGTTGGCCGGCCCGCAGAGCAGGATCGTGTAGCCGTCGGGCGCCGCATGCACGACCTCTTCAGTGGCGATATTGCCGGAGCGGCCGCCCTTGTTCTCCACGTTGAACGGCCGGCCGAGCTTCTGCGACAGCCATCCCGCGACGATGCGGCCGAGGATGTCGTTCGGCCCGCCGGCCGGAAAGCCGACGACGAAGCGGATGGGCTTGGTCGGATAACTCTGCGCGAAGCTCATGGTTGCCGTGGCCGGCAGCGTAGCGGCAAGCGCCGCGATTTGCAGCAGATGTCGGCGGGCGATGATCATGGTGTTCCTCGGCTGACGTGTTCTGGTGCCGAAGATGCCCGGCTTTATGGACCCGGGACAAGGTGTGGGCAGCGGCCGTCGGCTATTCCGAAACGCCGATCACCTTCGCGAGCCGCTCCGGATCGTCGCGCAAGGCCGCGGAAGCGCCGTCGTAGACGATGCGGCCCTTGTCGAGCACCACGCTGCGCTCGGAGAACTCGAACGCCACGCGGCTGTTCTGCTCGACCAGGATGATGGAGAGGTTCGGGTCGCCGCGCAGTTTGACCAGCACCGCGGTCAGCGCCTCGACGATCACGGGCGCCAAGCCCTCGGTCGGCTCGTCCATCAGCAGCACGGACGGATTGGTCAGCAACGCGCGCGCGATCGACAGCATCTGCTGCTCGCCGCCCGAAAGCTGATTGCCGCGGTTGTCGAGGCGCTCTTTCAGATTGGGGAACAGTTCGAACAGCCGCTCCTTGGTCCAGGGCCCCGGCCGCGCGCCGACCTCGAGATTTTCGAGAACGCTGAGCGACGGAAAAATCTCGCGCTCCTGCGGCACGAAACCCAGCCCTGCGGCGGCACGGCGATAGATCGGCACGCGGTTGAGGCTTTTGCCGGCGAGCGTCACCTCGCCCTTGTGCAGCGTGGTGTGGCCCATGATGGTCGCGAGCAGCGTGGTCTTGCCGACGCCGTTGCGCCCGATCACGCTGATGCATTCGCCGGGCGCAAGCGACAGATCGACGTTCTCCAGCACCACGGTCTCGCCGTAGCCCGCCGACACGCCCTTGAGCTCGACCGCATTAGGCATTGTTTGGCTAGCCATGGGTGGTGGCCTGTCCGAGATAGACCGCGCGCACGTCGGGATTGGCGCCGATTTCCTTCGGCGTGCCCTCGGCGAACACCGCGCCGCGCACCAGCACGGTGATCTTCTTGGCGAAGCGGAACACCAATTCCATATCGTGGTCGATGATCAGCACGCCGATGCTTTTCGGCAGCGCATCGATGGCATCGAGGATGATGTGGCTCTCGGCGTTCGGCACGCCCGCCGCCGGCTCGTCGAGCAGCAGCACCTCGGGCTTGAGCCCCAGCGTGATCGCAAGCTCGACCAGCCGCTGGCGGCCATAGGGCAATTCCGGGATGGTCTTGTGCGCGACGTCGGCGAGCTTCAGCCGCTTCAGGAGCTCCATGGCCTCGTCGATCACGTCGCTGCGGCGGCCGGCCGGCCGCAGCATGTCGGGCGCAGCTCCGGTGCGCTCGGCGATCGCCATGTAGACGTTCTCCAGCACCGTCAGCCCGCGGAACAGCCGGTTGATCTGGAACGTGCGCGCGATGCCGAGCTTGACGCGCTCGGCTTGCGCCGCCTTGGTGATGTCGCGGCCCTTGAACGTCACGGCGCCGCTGGTCGGCAGCAGGAAGCCGGTGAGCAGGTTGATGAAGGTGGTCTTGCCGGCGCCGTTCGGTCCGATCAGCGCGTGCCGCGCGCCTTCCTCCAGCGCGAAGGTCACGTTGCGCGTGGCGTGCAGCGCGCCGAAGTGCTTGTTGAGGCCTTCCGTGGCGAGGAGCGCGGTCATGTCGGCTTCTGTTCTTGAGCTTTGCCTTCGACGCGGCCAAACCGGACCTTGAGCTGGTCGACAATGCCGAGGATGCCGCCGCGGGCGAACAGCGCGATCACGACCAGCAGCACGCCGAGGCCGAGTTGCCAGGCGGTCGGATAGGCCTTCGACAGGAAGTGCGACAGCGCCATGTAGGCGATCGCGCCGACGATCGAGCCGTAAAGCCGGCCATAGCCGCCGAGCACCAGGATGATCATCACGGTCGCGGCGCGGTCGAGGCCGAGCGTCGAGAGATTGACGTAGGCGTTGGCCTGGGCCCACAGCGCGCCGGCGACGCCGGCGAGCGCCGCCGAGATCGCGTAGCAGGTCACGAGGCGCGTGCGCACCGGCGCGCCGATCGCATGCATGCGCAGCGTGTTCTCGCGGATGCCGGTCAGGCTGTGGCCGTAGGGCGAATAGACCAGCGTGCGCACAAAGATGAAGCACACCAGCAGCACGCCGAGCACGTAGAGATACTGCGTGCTGGAGTAGAGCACGTCGAATTCGAATGTGCCGAAGATCGGCTTGATCGGCAGGCTGTCGAGGCCGTCGAACCCGCCTGTCACCTCCGAGGCCATATTGGCGGTTTCTTCGAGGAGCCCCATGGTGCAGAGGGTCAGCATCAGCAGCGTCAGCCCGGTGGTACGCAGGAGCACCAGGCCGGACAGGAGCCCGATCGCGCCGGCGACAATCGCGGCGATCACGAGGCCGGTGATCGGCTCGGTCCAGATCTCGTGCTTGGCGAGGATGCCGACCGCATAGGCGCCGGTGCCGAAGAACGCCGCGTGTCCCAGCGTGACGATGCCGGCATAGCCCAGCGCCAGATCGAGCGAGATCGCAAACAGCACCGTGATCAGAAGCTCGGTGCCGAAGCCGAGATAGCGCGGGAACACGAAATAGAAGCCGAGCGCCAGCAGCCACGGCAACGCCTCCCACCACTGGAAGCGGTGACGGCGCGCAAGGATCCGCGCCGCGAGACTGTCGCTGGGATTGCTGCCTGGGTTGCCGGTTGGCACTTGGGTCGTACTCATGTGGCGCGCCCGAACAGGCCCTGCGGCCGCCAGAGGAGAAGCAGGATGGTCATGGCATAGATGAACACGGTGCCGCCCTGCGGCAGGTATTTCTTCAGCGTAAAGTCGACCACGCCGATGATCAGCGCGGCGTAGAACACGCCGGTGATGCGGCCGAGGCCGCCGACCGCCACGACGATCAGGAACATCACGAGATACTTCAGCGGATATTGCGGATCGAGGCCGAGGAATTCGGCGCCGAGCCCGCCGCCCAGCGCCGCCATGCCGCTGCCGAACGCGAACGTGATGGTGAACAGCCGTGTGATGTTGATGCCGAGCGATTCCGCCATGCGGCGGTTGTCGACCGCGGCGCGGATCTGCGCGCCCATGCGCGTGCGCTCGAAGCCGAGCCACAGCGCCAGCATGATCACGACGCCGACGACGATCAGCACGATGCTGTAGGTGCGGTACGTCATGAAGCCGAGATTGAGCTGGCCCTGCATCGAGGCCGGCAACGTCAGCGGCTGGGTCTCGGGACCGACCGTCAGCAGCACCGCGGCCGTCATGATGAACACAAGCCCGATGGTGAACAGCACCTGGTCGAGCTCAGGCGCGCGGTACAATCGGGAATACAGCAGCCGTTCGAACACCGCGCTGATGATCGCGACCACGATGAAGCCCAGCGCCAGCGCCGGTACGAACGGGATGCCCAGCCGGTTCATCGCCAGCACGATGACGTAGCCGCCGATCATGGCGAAGCCGCCATGGGCGAGGTTGACGAAGCCCATCAGCCCCATGGTCACCGACAGGCCGACCGAGACGATGAACAGCACCATGCCGGCGGCCAGGCCGCCCAGCACCATATTGGCAATTTCGATCACGCCCAGGCCCGCCTGATCGGGGCGTGCGAAGTCACGGCTCGCGCCCGGTCCATTTCAACATCCCCCCGCCGGTATTCCGGCTTTCGGAACGACCATAATGCATCGGTGGGCAAAGGCCAATTCGGACCGTCGTGGAATTTGGTCGCGGGCAAAACAAAACCGCCGCCCCGAAGGGCGGCGGTTCACGCAGTGCGTTTGCCTATCCGGCGATCACGTCGCCGGTCTTGCCTGTCTGCCTTATTTCGGTGCGCAGGGGCCGATCTTCTCGGCCTTGCACGGGTCCTTCACGTGCTCGATCTTGCCGATCTGCTTCTGGTGCAGCTTGCCGTCGCTGCCCTTCACGACCTCGACCAGATACTCGTTCATGACGATGTCGCGGGTCTCCGGATCGATCGAGATCGGGCCGCGCGGACTGTTGTATTTCCAGTCCTTGAGCGAGGCGAGCGCCGCGGTGGTGTCGGTGATCTTACCCTTGGTCGCCTTGATCATGTGCGCGAGCGCGGCCATGCCGTCATAGGCGCCGACCGCCACGAAGTCCGGGGTGGCATCCGGGCCGTAGTCCTTCTTCCACGACGCGACCAGGGCCTTGTTGGCGGCGTTGTCGAGGTCGGCGTTGTAGTGATGCATGGTGATCAGGCCCACGGCCGCGTCACCCATCGCCTGCAGCTTGATGTCCTGGGTGATGTCCCCCGGGCCGATCAGCTTGATGCCGGCCTCCTTCATGCCGAGCGCGCCGTAGGTCTTGACGACGGCGAGCGAATGATCGCCAGCCGGCACGAAGACGAAGAACACGTCAGGCTTCTTGTCCTTGGCGCGCTGGAAGAATGGCGTGAAGTCCGGCACCTGGCCGGCGCCGCCCATCGGGATCTCGTCGATCACCTTGCCGCCGTTGGCCTCGAACGAGCGCTTGAAGGCCGCGAGGCTGTCCTTGCCGGGCGGGAAGTCGCTGTAGCCGACCACCGCGGTCTTGGCCTTGAGCTGCTTGGCTGCGGCTTCGCCGAGCGCGTAGCCCGAATGCCACATGCTGAACGAGGTGCGCACGAAGTAGGGCGACATGGTGGTGATGTGCGCAGTGCCGGCGTTCATGATCACGCCGATCTTCTTGCCCGCGGTGACGACCGGGGCCGACGCGATGGCGTTCGGCGAGTAGATCCAGCCGGCCAGCGCATCGACGTTGTCCTGGGTGATCAACTCCTGGACCGCGATCTTGGAATTGGCGCCCGACGGATCCTTGTCGTCGCGCTTGATGATGTTGAGCTTGTAGGGCTTGAACTCATCGGCCCGCAGCTTGAGGTACTGCTCGACGCCACGGTCGATCTGCTGGCCGAGCTCGGCGCCGATGCCGGTGAAGGGGGCGACGAGGCCGATCTTGACCTCCTGCGCCTGCGACAGCGCGGTGGTGAGCGCCAGCGCGGCCGACGCCAGAAGCACGCGTTTGAACATTGGAGTCCTCCCAAAAGGTGATGCTGTCGGCCGTCCCCCGAGTGCGGCCGGATCGGGCCGGATACTAGGTTGAAAGCGGCTCGCGCGGCAAGCGAGTGGGCCGCGGAAAACGCGGCGTTTCGGCGCATCTTTGGGCGAATCTCTGCACTGCAACAGGGTTGGTAAATCCCATTTTCGTTCCGGTCGCCATGATCCGAAATGGGAGCCATCCCACGGCCAAAAGTCGACATTCGCCGAATGCCGATAAGGGTTGACGAAGGGTGCGGTTCTCGACCACTCACATGCACACGTGCGATGCTCGCGCAGCGAATTGACCAAGACGAATTGACGAGTGAGGAGACGACCCCAATGAAAAGAACCAAGCCGCCGTTCCGCGCCGACCATGTCGGCAGCTATCTGCGCTCTGCGGCGATCACCGAGGCGCGCGCCAAGCGCGACAAGGGCCAGATCAGCGCGGCCGACCTGAAGAAGGTCGAGGACGAGGAGATTCCGAAGGTCATCAAGAAGCAGGAAGAGGTCGGCCTGCAATGCGCCACCGACGGCGAGTATCGCCGCATGTTCTGGCACTACGACTTCTATGACGGTCTCGACAATGTCGAGGTCTATGAGATGGATCACGGCATCCAGTTCCAGGGCGTGCAGACCAAGCCGAAGGGCATCCGCGTCACCGGGAAGATCGACTTCAGCAAGCATCCGATGCTGGAGCACTTCACCTTCGTGAAGAACCACACCAAGGTGATGCCGAAGATGTGCATCCCGGCGCCGACGGTGTTCCACTTCCGCCTCGAGCCGGGCGCGGTCGCCAAGACCGCGTATCCCAGCAACGACGCCATCTTGTCCGACCTCGCCGCGGCCTATCGCAAGGCCGTGAAGGGGTTCTACGACGCCGGCTGCCGCTATCTGCAGTTCGACGACACCGCCTGGGCGTATCTCTGCTCCGACGTCGAGATGAAGAAGGCCAAGGAGCGCGGCATGAATGTCGCGACGCTGGCCGACGACTACACCAGGCTGATCAACGACTCGATCAAGGACAAGCCGGCCGACATGACGATCACGACGCATGTCTGCCGCGGCAACTTCCGTTCGACCTGGATCTCGTCGGGCGGCTACGAGCCGATCGCCGAGCGGCTGCTCGCGAAGTGCAACTTCGACGGCTATTTCCTGGAATACGACTCGGACCGCGCCGGCGGCTTCGAGCCGCTGCGCTTCCTGCCCAAGGGCAACAAGATCGTGGTGGTCGGCGTCATCACCTCGAAGAGCGGCACGCTGGAGAGCAAGGACACCGTCAAGCGTCGGCTCGACGAGGCGGCGAAGTTCATGCCGATGGAGCAGATGGCGCTGAGCCCGCAATGCGGCTTCGCCTCGACCGAGGAGGGCAACGTGCTCTCCGAGGAGCAGCAGTGGGCGAAGATGCGCGAAGTGGTCGAGATCGCGGAAGAGGTCTGGGGGAAGTAGCGATTGAGTTGGATCGCCCTTGCCCCTTGCCCGGTGTCATCGCCGGGCTTGACCCGGCGATCCATGAGCGAGTGCGGCAAACTCATATCGTAAGAACGACGTCCGTTGCCGCATAGCATGGACCCCCGGGT
>CAKZHN010000180.1 GCA_936924235.1 uncultured Rhodoplanes sp.
CGGTGACCTCGCTCCCTGGGACGTGGGTACGAACCACGCCTGCAGGCGCCACACCTTTGCTCCGCCAACTAAGCGTCCCTAGAAGACGCCCTCACGTGAGCAAGGCATGACCGGAATACAGCGTCTGAAAGAGAAGAAAAGATTGTTGTGGTTTCGGGTGTGAATTCACTGGGGAATGTGAATTCACTGGGGACACAGAATGGTAGCGCCGCGCCGTCAGATCGAAACCTGCCGGCCGATCTCGACGACCCGTTCGGTCGGCAGCCGGAAATAGTCGGTCACATGCGACGAGTTGCGCATCATCGCGGCGAACACGCGTTCCTGCCAATGCGGCAGCACCGCATGATGCCGGCTGTGCAGGATGTTTTCGTGGCCGACATAATAAGTGACGTCATCGAGATCGAGGCCGCAGCCGCGCTGCCGCGATTCTTCGAGCAGGCGAGGGACGTCCGGCCGCTGCATGAAGCCGAAATGCGCGGTCACCCGCCAGAAATGATCGCCCTCCTCGGCGACCGTCAGCAGCTCCGGCCATTGCACGCGCGGCCGCGACGCCGTCAGCACGCGCAGCACGACCACGCGCTCATGCAGCGCGCGATTGTGCTGGACGTGCCAGAGCAGCACCGGAGGTACACCGGCGGCGGCGCGCGTCAGGAACACGGCGGTTCCCGGCACGCGCGGCACGTTGCGCCGCTTCAGGTCGGCGAGAAACTCGGGCACCGCGACCGGAGTCTGCAGGAGCTTGTTCGACACAGCAGCGGTGCCGCGATGCCAGATCAGCATCAGGCCGTAGATGCAGGCGGCGATCACCAGCGGCACGTAGCCGCCTTCGGCGATCTTCACGGAATTGGCCGCCATGAAGCCTGCGTCGATGATGCCGAACAGCCCGGCGACGGCGAGGCTCAATCCCACGCTCCAGCGCCAGATCTCGTGCAGCGCAATGAACAGCATGCACGACGTCATCAGCATGGTGAGCGACACGGCGATGCCGTAGGCGGCCGCGAGGTTGTCGGACTTGTGGAACAGCACGGTCAGCGCAATGGTCACCGCCATCAGCAGCCAATTGACGACGCCGACATAGATCTGTCCGTAGCCCTGGTCCGAGGTCTGCTTGATCTGCAGGCGCGGCAGCCAGCCGAGCTGGATGGCCTGGCGCGTCATCGAGAACGCGCCGGTGATGATGGCCTGGCTGGCGATGATGGTGGCGACCGTGGCGAGACACACCAGCGGGATCAGCAGCGGCCCGGGGCACAGCCGGTAGAAGATGTTGTCGGCGATCGACTGGCCGTTCAGCGCGATGGCGCACTGGCCCGCGTAGTTGAGCACCAGGCAGGGAAAGACCACCCACGACCAGCTCCGGCGGATCGGCGCTTTGCCGAAATGTCCCATGTCGGCGTAGAGTGCTTCCGCGCCGGTGACGCACAGGAAGATGCCGCCGAGCACCAGGAAGCCGTTGGGTCCGTTGGTCGCGAGCAGCTTGACGCCGTAGTACGGATTGAGCCCCAGCAGCACCGAGGGGTGCTGTATCAGGCCCCAGAGCCCGAGCGCGCCGATCACCAGGAACCAGCACAGCATGATCGGACCGAAGCCGATGCCGATGCGCGCCGTGCCGAGCGGCTGCGCCGCAAACAACACGAGCAGGATGACGACAGCGGCCGGCACCACGTAGCTCTCCAGCGACGGCGCTGCGATGTTGAGGCCTTCCAGCGCCGACAGCACCGAGATCGCGGGCGTGATCGCGCCGTCGCCGTAGATCAGCGCGGCCCCGAGCAGGCCGGCCGTGACGATCAGCGGGCGCGGCTTGCCGTTCCGGCTGAGCAGCGACATCAGCGCGAGGATGCCGCCCTCGCCATCGTTGTCCATGCTCATGGCGACGATGACGTATTTGACGGTGGTGATCAGGAGCAAGGTCCAGACCACCAGCGACAGCGTGCCGAGAATGCGATCCGGTGTCGGCTCGCCGCCGAGAAACTCGAACACTGTCTTGAGCGTGTAGAGCGGGCTCGTACCGATATCGCCGAACACGATACCGAGCGCGGTGAGCCCCGTGAGCAATTCAGCTGTCTTCGGCGCGGCTGGAGCGCCGAGCCCGTCGGGCGAGAGCGTGGTCATGGCAGGCTAACGCTTTGCTGACGCAAATGGATCGGTCGCCCAGGATCAGGTTGGCTCTTAGCGGGTGACAGCTTCATGACACCCGCCGGAGCGATCAAGCCCCAGGTCGTCAGGAAAAGCCCGGCTTTAAGACGATTCCCGTATCAGGCCGTGTAACTCATAAACCCGGCGCGATGTCCGCCTTGATCCGAAAGCGACTGTACTGCCGCGTGGCAGCGAAATGACGCGATGTGCCAACAGGTGACGTCACTCAATCACCTCCTCAGCCAAGGCCAGAACGCGATCCGGTATCTGAATTCCCGCGGACTTCGCCGCTTTGACATTGATTAGAAACTCGAACTTGGTCGGGTTTACAATTGGCAGATCGGCCGGCCTTTCGCCCCTCAGAATACGCGCAGCATAGATGCCGGCGAGGCGATAGGCCTCCGGCAAGCTCGCGCCATAGGCCATCAAGCCGCCAGCCTCAACAAACTCCCGTTGAGCGTAGATTGTCACCAGTCGGGCCTGGGCCGCCTTTCTCACGATGCGTTCGCGTTGCGTTGTGAAGTAAGCATCGTTTCCCACCAGAAGCACCTTCGCGCCGAACCGATGCAACTCCTCAAATGCAGCATCGATTTCGTTGGGTGTGCTCGCATTCACAAAGTGCGCTTGGCTAGTTCCCCCCGCGCAGAGCCAATAGCTTCGTTGACTTCCCGAACGGTGTCGCTAGCGTTCGAACCATTAGGATTGATCAAGACCGCCAAGGTCTGGAGATCGGCCGAAAGCTCACGCAGAATGCCGATCCGCTTGGCGACAAGTTCAGTATTCAGATAGCTGACGCCGGTCAGGTTCCCGCCGGGATGATTCATGCTCTGCGCGAAGCCCAACTGAACCGGATCGGCGGGAAATGCGGCGACGATTGGAATCGTCGAGGTCGCCGATTTTGCTGCTATTGCTGCGGACGTGGCGCTCGCTGCAATCAACGACACAGGCCGGCGGGTAAACTCAGCCGCAATGGCAAGCAAACGCTCGCGCCGGCCTTCCGACATTCCAAGTTCAATGATGAAATCCTTCTTGTCCGTCAGCCCGGTCTCAGCCAGCCCGCGGTGAAACGACGAAATGAGATGTTCGGAACCTTTTGCGGGCGCATCGCGGAGGAAGCCGATAACGGCGGGCGAAATCGATGTATCGGCTCGCCTTTGTTCTTGAGCCAGAACGCTGAACGACCATGTTGCGGCGGCTGCGCTGATCAATCCGATAAGCTTACGCCGTCTCATGAAAGCTCCCATGCCAAGCATCCACGTAGCCGTTCATGCGACGCGATGGAAAGGCTGTGTGTCTGCTATGGGTCTTTAGCCGACAGCAGGTTGGGTTACTCGATCACCTCGTCGGCGCGGGCGAGCAGCGTGGGCGGCGCGGTGAGACCAAGAGCTTTAGCGGTCTTCAAGTTGATTATGAGTTCATATTTGGTCGGCTGCTGAACTGGCAGGTCGGACGGCTTTTCGCCTTTCAGTATTCGATCGACATATTCTGCGCCCCGTCTAAACATTTCGATGGTGTCCGGCCCGTAGGAGGCTAAGCCACCATTCTTCACATGAAATCCAAAGGGATAAATCGTAGGCAAACGATACCGCGCGGAGAATTCGACGATTATTTTGCTTTGCGCGGTTCCTGCTGATCCGACCGTCAGGATCAGTCCGCGATTTGGCTGCTTGGCAAACTGTGCCAGATCTTGCTCGATACCACCTTTATCGAGCCGGCCGAACGGGACGAGCTCTATTCCGAGAGAAGTCGCTACGGATTGCATGGTCGCAAATTGCGCCACGGCCGCAGGCAACGTACGATCCCTTAATGCACCGACCCGCGTTACGTTCGGCGCGATTTCCTTGAGAAACTCCAGCCATTTGCCACTGACCGCAAACTCAAACAGCGAAAATCCGGTCGTGTTGCCGCCGGGCTGTGCCAGGCTCGTCACAAAACCCGCACCTACCGGATCGGTGACCTGCAGGAATACTATCGGAATGGTGTGGGTCGCCTGCTGAAGCGGTTCTAGAACTGATGCCGCGCCAGCGACGATGACGTCCGGCATCATGCTCACCAACTCCGTGGCGTAAGCGCGGCGCTGCGCCTCGTTCGCTCCCCACCGGTGCTCTATCCGAATATTTTGTCCGAGGCTCCAGCCCCGTTTTTCCAAACCCTGATGCAGCGCAGCGAGGCGCAACTGCCCCTCCTGACTATCCGCCGCAACGTTCATGAGGACAGCGACCCGCCGGGAATGGTTCGCCTGCTGGGCTCGAGCTGCCAACGGCCATGCTGCCCCGCCCACTGCAACAAGACCGAGAAATTGTCGCCGCCTCATGCCCACCCCCAGAATGGACATCGTAACGGTTCAACCTAGACCGCTGGAAGTGTGCAAAAGACTGATGTCAGCTGCGGGTCATTCGCGACATTTGCAGATTATTCGCATGTCCCCTTCGCCCCAAAAGCGACCTTGGGGCCAGTGGTGGCAGGTTGAAGGTCCGTTGAGCCCAGCCTTCGGGTCGTGATTCAAGCCCCGAAAGCGAAGGCTCGAATCATGCGCTTCGAACTCACCGACCACGGTGACCAAACGCAGGGCTACGCGGCTTATCGGCCGGCTGCGCCGCCGCTTGCGGGAGCAATCCGCAGCAGCAGCGTCAGGCCGTGGTCGTCCATGATGCTCATACAGCGGCCGCGGACGTTGAACTCGGCCGCGGTCTGGAACGGCTCCTTGATCACGCTGCGCGACTGGTAGCGGATGTCGCGCACGAACTCGGCCTCGAGGCCCTGGTCCCAGGGCCACAGCAGCGCGCCGGGTTCGCCGCGGCGCAGGCCGCCGATCTCGGCTGCGCCCGTGCCGGCCTGAAGGACGAATTCGCCGCCGGCGTCCTGCAGCGGGCCGAGACCGACCCAGCGCGGCGTCGCGTCGAGCGTGACCTCGCGCTGCGCGGCGCCATTGCGCACGACGAGCGTCGCGGTGCCTTTGCGCGCGCGGAGGAACGCACGCACCGGCGCGGCGCGGTCGACCGGCGCCGTGCATTGGGACGGCGGCTGCTCGATATTGCGGATCGTGAACGGCTGGCCGGACACGATCGGCTGCCAGCCCTGGAACTGCGCCATCGGGCTGAACACCACGGCGTGCGTGAGGTCGCCCAGCTGGGCCAGCTCCTCCGTGGTCAGGGTGACCACGGCCTTGCAGCGCATCGCGCCGTAGAGCCAGTAGGCGTGCACGGCCTCCTGCCGCGAATAGGCGACGGTGCCGCAGCCGTCCTTGAGCAGCATCTGCGGCTGCTCGCGGTTGAACGCGAAGTCGTGGCGGCCGGTGACCATGATGCGGGCGCGGTCGATCAGGTAGAGCCCCGCCGCGATGTGAATGAGCGCGCCAAGGGCGAGGCCGACATAGGCGAGGGAGGCGAGCAGCCGCCAGGCGTTCGACAGCAGGTAGCCATCGCCGCCGGTGGTTGCCCCGTTCACGGTCAGCGCGACGTCGGCGCGGCGGAAGAACACATAGGGCAGGCCTTTCCACAGCACATGGGCCGCTGCGCCCGTCAGCGTGACGGCGGCCGGCACCCACAGTCGCGCGAACAGCTCGGCCGGGATGCGCGGATTGATGTGCACGAGCGAGACGACGCAGAGGCCGAGATCGAGCGCCAGGAACACCGCGACCGGCCGTCGCCGCGCCGGAGGAAGCGCCAGCAGCGCGATCACCGCGACGGCGGCCATGCCGATCAGCCCGCCGGCGATCAGCGTGGTGCGGCCGGTGATACGGTCGGTCTCGATGATGTTGCCGATGATCACGTCGAGCGGATTGCCGGTGAAGCCTTCGTAGCCGAATGGCGTACGAAACTCGGGCCGCGAGAAGATCAACGGCAGCGCGGTATAGACCAGGATCGCGAGAAGCCCCGAGACGAGCGGAACGAGGTCGCGCTTTTTCCACGGCGGGCCGACCGCAGCCAGGTAGGTCAGCATGGCGAGCAGGGCGACGCCGCGCCCGGTGACATGCATGAAGACGATGACCCAATAGAGAATCGCGAGCCACACCGCGGCGCGGCGGCCGGGCGCGATCGCAAGCCCGCAGGCGAGCAGCCCCAGTCCGAGCGACACGTTGGAGGGCACGATCCAGATCAGCCCCTGGCCGACGAAATAGGTGGTGCCGACGAGCAGCGCCGCGAGCCCCGCAGGCCCTTCGCCGAAAGCGGCCCGCAGCCAGAGCGCGATGCCGCAGGTGATGACGACGATGCCCATCAGGATGAAGGCCCATTGCGTCGTCATCCAGTCGAGGCCGAGCGCGCGCAGCGCACCGATGAAGGCGACATGCAGCGGCGCATGGATGCTGAAGAACACGAACTTCTGGTAGGACGGCTCGTAGTCGCCGCGGTGCTCGGCGAGCATCTTGTCGAGCTGCGCCCGGATGGTCTCGGCGCCGACGCAGTCCTCGCGCGGGCATTCGAGCAGGTACTGGCCGCGCACCAGGTAGAACAGCGAGTCGTCGACCTCTGGCGGCATGGCGCGCGTCAGCATGGAGCCGACGCTGGGCCAGGCCATCAGCACCAGCAGCGCCAACGCGCCGATGATGAAGACGAGGCGCTCGGACGCCGCGAGCCGTCTGGTGATCGCGTCAGCCCGCGACATTGCCGGCCTGGATGTCATCCGTTGCGGGGTGCTGGACCTCGGCCTGCTGCCGGTCCGGCCCGTAGCTGCGGATGGTCCGCACCATCCTGGCGGTCTCGAGCGAGGTCAGCAGCATCGAGGAGCGGCCCAGCACCAGCAGGAAGCCGGACGAGAGAATGAGCAGGATCGACTGCGAGGCGAGCAGCGCCAGGAACGAGATGACGGTGGTTGCCCAGTTCGGGAAGGCGAGGCTCGTGAACAGCCGGAAGAACACCACGAACACGATGCCGAGCCCGCACAGCGACGCAATGGTCGCGGTGGCGATCAGGAGCCGCGACAGCAGCACCTCGGAGAACACCGACAGGCCCGCGACGGCGTGGAACACCAGGCCTGGAAAATTCATCGACGACTTGCCGGCATAGCGGCGGCCGCGCTCGGTCGCGATCTCGATCAGCGGCAGCTTGGTGCGCAACAAAGTCGCCGAGTAGTGATGCGGCAGCTCCGGCCGGCCGGCGATGGCGCCCACCAGCGGCTGCGGCAGCACCGAGAAATTGCCGAACGCGATGGTGCGTCCGGTGAGCAGCCGGAAGGTCACCTGGTAGATCGCGTAGAACAGCTTGAACAGAGCCGACTCCGAGCGCTTCTCGCGCCGCGCCACCACGATGGCGTCGCGGTGCGCGCGCCATTGCGCGACGAGGCGCCTGGCGTCGGCGACGGTGTCCTCGCCGTCGGCGTCCATCACCAGCACGGCGTCGAACTTGCGATGTTCGGCCACGTAGCGGAGCCCGGTCGCGACCGCGAACTGGTTGCCGAAGTTGGCGCGCAGATCGAGCACGCTGATGGACCGGATCACCGGCCGGCCGGTCCAGGCCCGAAAGTCGTCCATGTTCGAGGTCGAGGCGTCGTTGACCACGACCACGTCGATGCGGACGCCCGCGCCGGCAAATTCGGATTCGAGGTCGGACAACAGACGGGAGAGCGAGGGCCAGTCGTTGTAGACCGCGGTCAGGATGCAGATCGATAGCTCGTCGGCTTCGCTCAAGGACGGGGACTCCGTTTCATGGCGATCTAACACAGTCTCCGCATAGGCGGCAAAAGCAGGGTTGTTTTGAAATGAAATTCGGGGGTGCCACGCACGCCGTCACCCTCCCCTGGAGGGGGAGGGTCGACTGCTTCGCGGAGCGAAGCAGTCGGGGTGGGGTGATCGTTCGCGGAAAGAAAGTTCACCCCACCCCGCTCGCTTCGCTCGCGACCCTCCCCCTCCAGGGGAGGGTGAGGCACCGCCGATGCTGCGATAGCGTGGCGGCGGCGCCTTAAGGTCTGCCGCCCTACTGCTTCCGCCTCAGGAAATCCGGGGTGGGCGGCGGGCCCCAGATATAGGCCACCTGGTGGCTCTCCCAGGTCTTGGGCCGCTGCGGCCGGTCCTGGTGCCAGGGGCGCGGGTCGAAATAGCCGAGCTCCTCGTCCTTCATCTGGTCGAGCTCGCAGTAGAATTCGGTCATCCAGTCGTCGTGGTCGCGATGGAAGGTCGCGACGTTGTGGCCGGGGCCGAGCCGCACCGGCCCCCAGGCGATCGGGGTCTTGCGCTGGCCGAGCAGGTCGCAGGCGGTCTGCAGATGCGCGAAGTCCCGCAGCTCGTAGGCGATGTGGTGCATGTGCACCTTGTCGCCGCGGATGAAGTTCACGGTGTGATGGTCGGCGTTGCAGCGCAGGAACACGAAGAAATCGGCGATCCAGTCCGAGATGCGAAAGCCCAGCACCTTGCCGTAGAACTCGGCCAGGACCTTCGGCTCCGGCACCAGGAAGGCGACATGGCCGAGCTTGAGCGCGCCGACACCCACCACCTGCTGGCCGTTGCCGACATAGCTCCAGTCGCGGAACAGCTCGATGACGGTGCCCTTGGGGTCGACGAACGACAGCACCTTGCTGAGGCCCGGCGTGGAGTCGTTTTTTTCCTCGGAGCTGACGCCGTGGCTTTGCAGCTCGCGGCGGATCGCCGCGAAGTCGGAATTGGCCGGCACCTCGAACGACAGCTTGGCGCATTTCGGCTCGGCCGCCTTGACGAACTCGACCGCGAGCTGGCCGGTGCGGGTGGCGAGAAACGCGCGGTCGCGCTCGCGCGCGACGAGCGAGAGGCCGATCACCTGGGTGTGATGCTCGATCGCCTTGTCGAGGTCGGGCGTCTCGAAGGTGGCGTGGCCCAGGCGCGAGAGCTTGATCATGGCGGGCACCTTTGCTGGCTTGCTCTTGTGCGAGATTATTTGTGTCCGACGAGGTCGACCAGCGCCGACATGCCGACATGGCGGTCGCCCTCGGACAGCTCGGCGTCGTATTCCTTGATCTCGAGCGAGGCGAGATCGCCGAACGCCTCCTGCAGCATCGGCCGGGTGTAGAGCCGCTCGGGCTCCGACGGCCCGCCGGTCTTGTAGTCGAGCTGCTTCAGCCCGTAGCCCTCGATCACCACGAGGCCGCCGGGCTTCAGCGCGCGCTTGATATCGGCGAACACCCGCGCGCGCAGCTCGGGCGTCAGGAACTGGAAGAAGATGCCGACGACGGCATCGTAGGTCGCGACCGGCCAGCGCCAGGTTTCGAGATCGGCCTGCTCGGTGCGCAGCGCGACGCCGCGTGATTTGGCGAGCTGTTTCGACTTGGCCAGCGCGCTCGGCGAGAAGTCTATGGCGAGCACGTCGAGGCCCAGCCCCGCGAGGAACACGCCGTTGCGGCCCTCGCCGTCGGCGATCGACAGCACCTTCTGCCCGGGCTTGAACAGACCGGCCTTGCTCTTGAGGAAGGCGTTCGGCTCGGTGCCGAAATGATAGCCCGGCTCGCGAAAGCGCGCTTCCCAACGTTCCAGTTCGGACATGTTCACTCCGTCCTTGCGACGGCCGGAGGTTGATCGACGACGGGCCGGGTGGCAAGGGCCGGCGGCGCAGGGCTGCTAACGATCGAGCCGCTTAAGTTCGGCAACGGCACCTTTATATTCGATGAAATCTCTGGGACATGTGTCAGCCGTCGCCTTTCGCAGCTCCTCTTGCGCCTCAAGCCTATTGCCGCGCAGCAGTTGCCACTCGCCAATGTAAAACGCGGCTTCGCATTGCTCTCCTGGACTCTTCGCGGCGGCGCGCGTGTCTTCCAGGCTGCGCCGGCCCACATAGAACTCAATCAGAGCGTAAGGCCACTCCTTCGATTTCAGCCGGCCCGAGGCGGTCGAAAGCTCGTCGGCACCGTTCTGACCCACGCGACCACGGGCCATGAATCGCCAGAGCAGCGTGTACTGATTAGGGTCGATTTCGATGACCTTTAGAAAGTCTGCGGCCGAGGCGTCAAAATCGCCTTTGAAAAACTTGGCGTAGCCGCGGTTGCCGAACGCGTCGGCAAAGCGGGGGAATAGTCTGATCGCCCGGTCGAAGTCGGCGATAGCCGGGTCGCTATCGCCCCTGATGCTCCAGATGACGCCGCGACCGTTATAGGCCAGGGGAAGGTTCGGGTTGAGCTTGATCGCCTGATCAAAGTCGGCAAAGGCGCGTTCGTTGTCGCGTTTCGCGAGCCAGATGCCACCGCGCTCGGTGTAGGCCTTTGCGCTTTTCGGGTCGAGCTTGATCGCCCGATCAAGGTCGGCAATAGCCCGCGTCATGTCCCCCTTGGCACGCCAGCTAGCACCGCGGTCGTTGTATGCTTCGGCATTGTCCGGACCGAGCGCAATCGCCCGATCGAGATCGCCGATGGCGCGGTCGTGGTCACCGATGGCCCTCCATACGGTGGCGCGATTTTGATAGGCTTGGGGAAGCGTGGGGTCGAGGCCGATTGCCTGGCTGAAGTCGGCGGTGGCGCGGTCAAGGTTACCTTTTGCGCGCCAGCTGATGCCTCGATTGTTGTAGGCCTGAGATATTTTCGGATCGAGCCGAATCATCTCGTCATAGTCGGCGATAGCGCGGTCGTGGTCGCCCTTCATACTCCATTTGGCACCGCGATTGAGGTAGGCCGTGACCAGGTCGCGACCTTGATACCGGCCGGAATCGATCAAACGATTGCACGCCGCGATCGCTTGATCATCCGCGGCTCTACTGTTGCAGATGTCTTTGTCGTCAGCGGCCGCGTGGGTGACCGGCATCATCGC
Source organism: uncultured Rhodoplanes sp. (assembly GCA_936924235.1). GTDB lineage: Bacteria > Pseudomonadota > Alphaproteobacteria > Rhizobiales > Xanthobacteraceae > Z2-YC6860. The sequence continues at coordinate 10,835 of CAKZHN010000180.1, forward strand.
CGCGGCAATGCAAGCAGCACTCACAAGCATGCGAACAACGATCCGTGTCATGCGGCGCCCCCGCCAAATCAGCGCCGTACCGTCGAGCGTACGGCACAGTCATTCAATCACTTTGCTGGTGCGCAGCACCAGCCCTGCGGGAAAGTTCGTCAGATACCACCGATCTCGGTGTAGTACGACTCTGCGGTCTAGCGCCGCTTTGCTTTGTGGCCGGAGGTTTTCTCCGCCTGGGCGCGCGCCATGCGGCGCTCCTGTTCGTCGCCGGTGAAGTCGACCGGGACGCCCTTGGCGATGGCGTCGGCGAGCTCGAGCGCGTCCCAGTTGGTCAGGCGGATGCAGCCGTGCGACTCGCTCTTGCTGATCTTGCCGGGCTCGGGCGTGCCGTGCAGGCCGTAGCCCTGGCCGTTCAGGCCGATCCACACCGCGCCGACCGGGTTGTTGGGCCCGGGTTTGATGGTGAACGGCCGCCGGGTGTGCACACCCTTGAAATGATATTCCGGATTGTAGCGATAGGTCGGGTTCTTCTGGACCGACACGATCTTGAGCTGGCCGCTGGGTGCGGGCTTCTCGGTGCTGCCCGCGGTCACCGGATCGAAGGCGACGAGCTTGCCGTCGGGGCCGAATGCCTTCAGCGTCTGGTCGGTCTTGTCGACCTCGATGCGCGCGACCTTGCCGAGCTTCTGCGACGCAAGATTCACGACCGTGATGCGCTGGCCGGCGCTGTCGAACTTCTGTCCGGGATTGAGGGCGGACAGCAGCGCTTCGCTCATGTGGAATTTCTCGGCGAGGAGCTCGCGCGGGGTGACATACGACAGCGCGGGCAGGCTTTTCATGGCCTCGAAGCGCGCCGGGACTTTTTTGGCGAACGGCCCCTGAACGTCGGCGTCGGCGATGGTGTAGTCGGTCAGCGGCGGATCGGCCGCGTTGGCGGCGAGCGCGTTCCAGATCTCTGGCGTCAGATCGCCGGTCGGCTGAAGCCCGCGATCGGTCGCGAAGGCGGACAGCGCCTTGGAAAAATTCGCGCCCGGCTTGCCGTCGATCTCGCCCGGGGAGAAATGCTGGCGCGCGAGCAGCACCTGGGCCTTGATCAGAATCGGCTGAGGCGCGGCGGCCTTGGGCGCGGTCTTGTTCGACGCGGGCTTTGCGGCTTCGAACTGCGCGCCGTTGACCGCCTGCGCATCAAGACCGGCCAGGACCGGCGACGAGCAGACGCAAAGCATCAAGCATGCGACCACCGCGAGGCGACGCATCGTGTTTGGCCCTTATCGCGTTACCGAAAGGGCAAGCCTGCAGGCGACGGAAAGTTCCTTGGGGCGGCAAGCGGCGTCGTTGCTACGGCGCACCGGTCGCGGCCTTGGCGAGCGCACGCAGTGCGCCGCTCAGCGCATCGACGACGGGCTGGACGTTGCCGGCGGGGCCGTGGCGCTTCGCGAGCCAGGCCGGATCGTTGTAGGAGAGCCACGTCGCGCCGGCCACGTCCTGCCAGACCAGCATCTTGAGCGGCAGGTCAATGCCGGCGGTCTGGACCTGCTGCATCAGCGGCGTGCCGCCCTTGGCGTTGCCGAAGATCAGCAGGTCGGTCGGCCGCAGCGGCAGCCCCGCGGCGGTGGCGCCGGCCGCGTGATCGACATGGGCAAACACGGTGAGGCCCTTGGCCTTCACCTCGGCCGCGAGTTTTTCCATCGTCTCCTTCGGGCCGTAACTGCTTCGCACCGTGATCAAGCCGTCGGCGGCCATGGCGTGTGCTCCTGTCAGGCAGATGATGGCAATGAATGAAAGCAGTGTAAGGCGCATGGTCATCAGAGCTGCGGCAGCACCGCCCGGTAGAGATAGAGGAACAGCGACAGTCCGAGCAGCAGAAGCAGCACCCCGAGCACCAGATCGAACAGCGAGCCGCTGCTGGGCACGGTCTCGTCGTTGTCGATCTCCTTGGCGATCCGGAAAAACCGGATGGTGGCAACGACGATCATGGCGACACCCATCACGATGAACGCCAGCCCCACCTCGTTGGCGAACTTTCCGGGCGATGCCGTGACATGCGATTGCGCGCCTCTGACCGCCGACAGGAAGATGTCGAACCGCTCGATCAGGAAGCCGAAGCCCATCACGGCGATGGCGGTGCGGACCCAGGCCAGGAAGGTCCGCTCGTTCGCGGCGTGATCGGTGTAACGCTTGATCATGATGGCTCTGCTTCGGTGTCGTGCGCTGTATCAAAGTCTGCGACACAAGCTCGTGAGTGTCGTTTAAATTCTATGTCATGATCCCCCGCATGGGCCCGGGCATCTCGATCTGCACGCCGCAGGACTACAATCAAATCCTTGATGAGCTTCCGGATTTCTGGGACGGCCGGCAGGTCCGGCATCTGCATCATCCGATGCTGATCCACGAGTTCGGCCATTCGGCCTTCGTGGTCCGCGACGGCGCCACGGTGGCGGCCTACCTGTTCGGCTTCGTCTCGCAGACCGAGCCGGTGGGCTATGTGCATCTCGTCGCGGTGCGGGCGTCCGCGCGGCGGCGAGGCCTCGGCCAGCGGCTGTTCGGGCACTTCGTCGCGTTCGCGCGGCAGCAAGGCTGCCGGCACGTCAAGGCGATCACGACGCCGGCGAATTCAGGCTCGATCGCGTTTCACCAGAGCCTCGGCATGGAGTTGCTCGGCGACGCGAACGCGCAGGGCGTTCCGGTCGTGCAGGACTATGCGGGGCGCGGCGAGCCGCGCGTGGTGTTCTGGAAAGCCATCTGACGCGGACGCGTCAGCGTCACTCGACCGCGATCTTGGTCTGCTCGACGATCTTGCCCCAGCGGCGTTGCTGCTCGGCCATGGACGCACCAAGCTCGTCCGGCGACATCGGCCGCGCGTAGGCGCCGATCTTGGCGAAGGCCTGCTCGACCTCGGGAGTCGTCAGCGCCTTGGCCACGGCGTCGTTGATCTGCTGCCGGATCGCGACCGGCGTGTTCGGCGGCGCGACGATGAAGCTCACCGAGGCGGTGACGAACTGGTCGTAGCCGCTTTCCACCATGGTCGGAATCTCGGGCGCGAGCTTGCTGCGGGTCGCGCTGGTGACGGCGAGCGCGCGAAGCCGGCCTTCGCGGACGTTCGGCAGCAACTGCGTCAGCGCCGAGAACATCACCTGGATCTGGCCGCCGAGCAGGTCGGACACGGCGGGGCCGCCGCCGCGATACGGCACGTGGCTCATGTCGATGCCGGCGCGCGCCTTGAGAAGCTCACCTTCGATATGCGGCAGCGAGCCGACACCGGCCGAGCCGTAGCTGAGCTTGCCAGGCTCCGACTTGGCGAGCTTGACCAGCTCGGCCAGCGAGTTGGCCGGCACCGACGGATGCACCGCGAGGATCTCGGCGCTTTCGGCAAGGCCCGCCACCGGCGCAAACGAGTCCGCGGTGTAGCCCGCGCTCTTCTGGATCAGCGGGCCGATCAGCACCGAGCTCGTGGTGCCCATCATCAGTGTGTAGCCGTCGGGATCGGCGCCGAGCACGGACTTCGCCGCGATGGTGCCGCCGCCGCCGCCGGGGCGGTTCTCGATCACGATCGGCTGGCCGAGCGCCGCGGCGATCCGGTCCGAAATCAGCCGGGCCATGATGTCCGGCGGACCGCCCGCCGGCGACGAGATCACGAGCTTGACCGGGCGATCAGGGAAGGCCTGCGCGCCTTGAACGACGAAAAGCTGCGCGACGAGCAGCACCAGGACGCCTGCGATCTTGCCCTTCATGTCTTCCTCCCGACGGAGCGGTCTTTTTGTGTGTTTATGAAACGCCGCAACGCGGCGTTCGTGAACGACGACCGAGTCTACGCCGCGTAGGCGGTGGGAACGGTCGGCTCCTGATTCCATTCGCGGGTCGGCTCGTAGCTCCAGACCCATTCGGCGCTGCCGTGGACGCTGCCCTTGCCGGTGGCGACCATGTCCTTCTGTGCCGCGGCGTCGCGCATGTGCTTGAACTTGGCGTTGGAGAACGACAGCCGCTGGATGCCGTGGACGCGCGGAATGCGCACGCGGCGGAAGTTGGCGAAGGCCTCGACCGGATCCTTGGTCGATTCCAGCCAGCGCGACAGGATGTAGGCGTCCTCGAACGCCTGGCAGGCGCCCTGGCCGGCGTTCGGCAGCATCGCATGCGCGGCGTCGCCGATCAGCTGGATGCGGCCGCGGCCCCAGTTCTGCGTCAGCGGCCGCGTGAACAGGCCCCACTTCGAGCATTCGGTGACGATGCTCAGAAGCTTCTTGAGCCGCGGCTCCGGATTGGGGAACGACAGCCGCATCTCGTCGGGATCGCCGCGGGTCGACCATCCCTCCTCGACCCATTTGTCGGTGTCTTCCTGGGTGACGATGTTCACCTGCTTGGTGCCGCGGATGTAGTAGGCGAGCAGATGGCAGCCCGGTCCGACCCACTGGATATGACCGGTCGGCTCCAGCACGTCCTTCGGCACGTCGTTGCCGTTGAGCAGGGCGCGCCACACCATCTGGCCCGTATAGGTCGGGTTGTCCGCGCCGTAGAGCGCGCGGCGGATCACCGAGCGCACGCCGTCCGCGGCGATCACGAGCTCGGCCTCGACCTGCGTGCCGTTGTCGAAGCTGAGCAGCACGTGGTCGGCACGCTCCTCGACCGCGGTCAGGCGATGGCCGAGATGCGCCGCGCTCTGATCGAGGCCGCTTGCGAGCGCATCGAGCAGGTCGGCACGATGGAAGGTGTAGTAGGGCGCGCCGAAGCGCGCCGCGGCCTTCATGCGGTCGTTCAGCTCGAGGAACTCGCCGGTCTGCATGTTGCGGGTGTAGATGCCGGGCGAGCTGTTGCCGACCGCGGCGATCTTCTCGCCGACGCCGATCGCCTGCAGCGCTTTCACGGCCTGCGGGCTGACGTTGACTGCGGCGCCGATCTCGCCCAGCGCCGGAGCCTGCTCGAACACCTCGGCCTTGAGCCCCACGGTCTTGAGCGCATGGGCGGTGGCGAGCCCCGCGAGGCCGCCGCCAACAATCGCGATCTTGCAGCTTGATGGCATTCGTTCCTCCCGCTTCTCAGCGCATCATGCCGCGACTGTGCTTTGCATCAAGGCGTTTCGGCGGCTTTCGTGGCACATTAGGCCGTGACCGGGCATTGTCAAAATCGATCCTGATAATGCCCGGATATTCATCGGATGAATGGCGAAAAAGCGCGGTTGATTCCGCAATTGATTAAGTTGCCGCGTTGCGCTCATCATCGGCGCAAACAGTCGAACGTTGCAAACGGGAGGAAGACACCATGACGGACCTCCGTCACGCGAAGCGCTGGTTCGTCGCGCTGCTGGCGCTCGTCGCCGTCGCTGCCGTGGCGCAGGCGGAGACTTTCCCGAGCAAGACCATCCGCATCATCGTGCCCTATGCGCCGGGCGGCAGCGTCGATCTCACGGCGCGCGTGGTCGCGAAGAACCTGCAGGACAGCATCGGGCAGAGCGTCATCGTCGAGAACAAGCCCGGCGCCAACGCGGCGATCGGCATCGACGCGCTGGTGCGCAGCGAGCCGGATGGCCACACCATCATCATCCTGTCGGACAGCCCGGTCACCATCAATGTGCATCTGGCGCGGGTCAATTACGATCCGCTCAATGACTTGGTGCCAATCACCAGGGTGGTGTCGAGCCCGATCCTGATGGCCGCCAACGCCAAGGCCGGCATCGCCTCGATCCCCGACCTGGTGACGGCCGCGAAGGCGAAGCCGCTCAGCTACGCGGTCGCGGGCCGCGGTTCGTCGTCCAATCTCGCGGCCGAGCTTCTGCAGCGCGAGCTCAAGATCAAGATGGAGGCCGTGCCCTATCGCGGCGGCGCGCCGGCCGCAGCAGCAGTTGCGGCGGGCGATGTCCCGCTCGGATTGTTCGACACGGCCTCGGTGCTGCCGATGATCGGCGGCGGCCAGCTGGTCGCGCTCGGCGTCGCCGAGCCTGTGCGCTCGAAGTCGATGCCGAACATTCCGACGCTGCAGGAGGCGGGCGTGCCGAACTTCAGCGCGCAGTCATGGCTCGCGCTGTTCGTGCCGCGCGGCACGCCGGACGACCGCGTCGCCAAGTTGAATGCGGAAGTCGCCAAGGTCGCGGCGCTGCCGGAGGCGCAAAAGGTGCTGTCCGCCGCCGGGCTGGAGCTCGCGCCGAACAGCCCTGCCGAGATGCGCCGCATCATGGAAACGGATTCGAAGAAATGGGGCGACCTGATCAAGGCGACGGGGCTGAAGGCCGAATGATGCCGTTGCACCTGTCGAAGTGCTATCGAGGGAGGACACGAGAATGACGCAAGCGCTCGCCCGATTTCTGATATCCGCCGCGATCCTGTTCGTTGCAAGCACGCTTGCCGGTGCGCAGACGGCAGCCTCCGATCCGGACGCCGCCCGCAAAGCCGACCTCGTCACCGCCTACAAGATCCTGGTGAACGAAGGCATCCTCGACAGCTTCGGCCACGTCACGGTGCGCTCGGCCAAGGATCCCAACATCTTCTACATGCCGCGCGCCATGCCGCCGGCGCTGGTGACGCTGGACGATCTCCTGGAGCTGCGGGTGTCCGACAGCCAGCCGATCGATCCCAAGGGGCGGCGCGTCAACGGCGAGCGCTACATTCACGGCGAGATCTACAAGGCGCGTCCCGACGTCATGTCGGTCATCCACGCGCATTCCCAGGCCGTGATCCCGCTGAGCCTCACCGCGATCAAGATGAAGCCGGTGATCGCCCAAGCGGGCTTCCTGCCGCCGGAAACGCCGAACTTCGAGGCCCGCGATGCCCGCAAGCCCGGCGAACGCGGCATGCAGGTGACCGACAGCGCGCGCGGCGCCGCGCTGGCGCGGACGTTGTCGACCTATCCGGTGGCGCTGATGCGCGGCCACGGCGAAGCGGTGGCCGCCTCGTCGGTCAAGCAGGCCGTGGTCTATGCGGCCTATATCGACATCAACGCGCGGATGCAGACGCAGGCGCTGCTGCTGTCGCGTGATATCGTTGCGCTGGACGCGGCCGAGCTGTTCACGCCCGAGGAGTTCGACATCAACCGCCCGTGGGAGCACCTCAAGCAGAAGACGTTGGACGATGCCGCCAGGGCCAAGGTCGATCGTGCACAGTTCGGCCTCGATCAGACGCAGGAGAAGCGTTAGCGAATGCATCGCAGGTTTTTGGCAGCCGCCGTGATTCTGCTCGGCGCATGCGGCGGCGCGCGAGCCGAGACCGGGCCGTGCAAGCCCGACTCGTTCGACGGCCTGACTTGCGGAGAAGGCCCCGGGGCCGCGCGCGTCATTGCCGGAACGATCTCGCCGTCGAAGCAGATGGGTTTCGCCTGGCGCACGCCCGGCAAGGCGCCGACCGAGGAGCCGGACATCTATCAGGTCGAAAGCGTGCTCATTTGGCTGCACGACGGCCGGGCGCTGGCCATTGCGCCGGGCGACTATTGGGACACAGGCACGGCGCACGCCAACCGCTACGACTTCCACGCCTTCTGGTCGCCGGACAGCCGCTTCGTGATCGAGCTTCTGGATTTCCGCTGGAGCACCGAAGCGCTGCGGCTCCATGCCTTGCCCGAGCGTGGCAGCAATCCGGTGCTGACGCTGGATCTGAAATCGATCATGGAATTCGCGGTGCGCAGGGAGCTGCGCAAGACGGTCAAGAACGAAGCGGCCTACGCGTTCGAGATCGAGGGCGACAACTCCGGCGAGCCGCCGCGGCTTTCGATCGACAACAGCGGCCTGATCAAGGCACGCATCCAGATGCAGGTGCCCAAGGGCGACGATCCGGAACTCCGCGTCGACGTGGTGTTCCAGGCCCGGGTGCGTGACGGAGCGCTGGAAGCGCGGCCGGTGTCGATCAAGAAATCAAACGCGAAGAACTGAGACGCTACAGCGCCGATTGCGCAGAACTCGGTCCCCGCGTTCGCGGGGACCCAGGGCCGCCAACTCCGAAGTCCACTTTGAGTGGGCCACACTAACGCTGGGTGCCCCGGTCCCGCTCTGCACGCCGCAACTCGAACAGCGCCTCTTCGCTGTTGCGCGCGAACTTGGCGAGGAAGCGCGACAACACGTCGAACTCGCCGCGTGTGACGTTCTGGAACAGCCGGTCGTTGACGCGGCGCAACAGCGGATTGACGTCGCGGATCGCGGCCTCGCCGTTCCGCGACAACCGCACCAGCACGCTGCGCCGGTCGCGGCTGTTGGCCTCCTTGGTGAGCAGCCCCTTGTCGATCAGACGGCCGACCTCGGTGGTGACGTGGGTCGCGGCCAGCTGGGTGTGCTCGGCGAGCGCGCGGATGGTCACGCCCTCGGCGCCCTGGCGGTGCGCGGTGCCGATCAGCACGATGAACTGCGAGGCGGTCAGCGACAGCGCGCGGCCGAACGCCTCGCGGCAGGAGTGCAGCCGGTCGAAGGCCAGCGCCATCAGGTAGATCGTCTCGCGAAACGCCAGATCGTTGCCGGCCTCGAGCATCGCCGGCAGCGTCACTGTCGCGGGCGACGTAAAGTCCTTGGCGTTGCCGGCCTTGCCCGGCCTGGCGCCGCGCGCCGGCGCCCGTTTTGCCGCCCGTGTCGTGGCCATGAAAGCTCCCTGCACCCGGATCCCTCATAGCACAGCCGCTTGACCCCGTCCAAAATACCTACATACTGTAGCTATATTTTGTAGCTAACCGGCCAGCGGGCCGCCTGAACCCTGGGAGATACAGAGCATGGCAACCGCCCCATCACTGCGCACCGGCGCCGAATACCTGCGCTCGCTGAACGACGGCCGCACGGTTTTCGTCGAGGGCGAGAAGGTCAAGGACGTCAGCAAGCACAAGGCGTTCCGCGAGGCGGCGCGCTCGGTGGGCCGGCTCTACGACATCGCGGCCGAGCCCGCGAACCGCGAGCTGATGACGTTCACGTCGCCGAAGACCGGCGGGCCGGTGCACCGCGCCTACCAGATCCCGCGCTCGCATGCCGACCTGCGCCAGCGCCGGCTGTTTCACGAGAAGTGGGCGGAGGCGACCTTCGGCCTGATGGGCCGCACGCCCGACCACGTGGCGGGCTTCTTCACCGGCTATGCCTCGGTGCCGGAGACGTTCGCCAAGGGCGGCCAGAAATACGCCGACAACGTCGTCGCCTTCTACGAGAAGATGCGCGACGAGCATCTCTATGTCAGCTACGCGATCGTTCCGCCGCAGATCGACCGCAGCAAGCCGGCGCACAAGCAGAGCGATCCGGCGCTTTACGCCGGCGTGGTCAAGGAGCGCGACGACGGTATCGTGATCTCCGGCGCCCAGCAGCTCGCCACCGGCGGCGTGCTGTCCGACTGGCTGCACCTGAGCTGCATCCATCCGCTGCAGCCGGGCGACGAGAACTACGCCAACTGCCTCGCGGTGCCGATGAATGCGCCGGGGCTCAAGCTCTATCCGCGGCGGCCGTTCGCGCTCCGCGCCGACAACAGCTTCGACTATCCGCTGTCGAGCCGGTTCGACGAGACCGACAACTACGTCATCTTCGACAACGTGTTCGTGCCCTGGGAGCACGTATTCATTTACCGCAACATCGAGGTGAGCCGCGACCAGTGGTGGAAGACCACGGCGCACACGCTCGGCAATCACCAGGCCCAGTGCCGCTACGTGACCAAGCTGCGCTTCCTCGCCGGCCTAGCACAGCGGATGAACGAAATGACAGGAAACGCCGCGACGCCCCCCGTTCAGGTGATGATGGGTGAGCTCGCCGCCCTGGTCTCGATCTTCGAGGGCATGCTGATGGCCCAGGAGACCGTATCGGAGGTCAAGAACGGCGTGCTTTGGCCGTCGGCACTGTCGCTCTATTCGGCGATGGCGTTGCAGTCGGAACTCAACGGCCGGATGCTCGAAATGGTCCGGGAGTTGGCCGGCGGCGCCTTCATCACCCTGCCGTCGTCGATCGCCGACCTGGAAAACCCCGAAACCGCGCCGGATATGGAGCGCTATCAACGGTCGGCTTCGACCGACGCGAAGCATCGCGTGGCGCTGATGCGGCTGCTCTGGGACTTCCTCGGCTCGGAATTCGGCAGCCGCCACGCCCAGTACGAGAAGTTTTATGGCGGTGCATCATTCATCGTGAAGATGAACGTCTACCGCAATTTCGACTTCAAGCGAGCCGGTGCCCTGGTCGATGCGGCACTGGCGTTACCGCCGGTTCAAACCGGCGAATAGGTAAGCGTTCGGCAACCGTGTCAGGCAAATCCTTGCACGCGCGGGCGTCATATTTCGACGCCCGCGAACCCGCATCGTTGCTGGGATTTTATGGCCTCCGTACTAGTACTTATGGAGCGCCCCCTTGCGGCAAGATGGCCGCTTTTTAACTATTGAAAGCAGGCTTTTCTGGTATACACCCGCCACAATAATGTGCCCTCTTCAGGGGGAGGAGAGGAGTTTGTCTTTGGAAACGCTTTGGTCGCGGTGTCCGCATTGGTTGCGCGCCGCACTCGGAAAGAGACAGACCTTGGCTGTCGTCGCGGTCCTCGCCGTGGCGGCCGGAGCGGCTGTCTATGCGAGCAGCCCTGACAAGCGCAATTCCAAGGCCACGGTCGGCTCCGACACCGAAGTCTCCAGCCAGTCCAAGCGTCCGGCGCGCTTCGTGCCGACGGCCGCGCAGTGGGCCTCGCTCGGCATCGAGCCGGCGAAGCAGATCGCCTTCCGCTCGGAGATCACCACCGAGGGCAAGATCGCGGTCAACGAGGATCGCTCGACCGCCATTTTCCCGCCCTACGTCGGACGCGTGACGCGGGTGCTGGCGAAGGCCGGCGACGAGGTGCAGCAGCGCCAGCCGCTGTTCTACATCGAAGCCTCCGACATGGTGACCGCGCAGAACAATTTCATTGCGGCGATCGCGGGTCTGAACAAGGCGAAGTCTGCGGTGCAGATCGCGGAGATCATCGAGAAGCAGAACCGCACGCTCTACGAAAGCAAGGCCGGTCCGCTGCGCGACTACCAGACCTCCCAGGCGACGCTGGTGCAGGCGCGGTCTGATCAGCGCAACGCCGAAGCCGCGCTCGAAGCGGCGCGCAACCAGCTTTCGATCCTCGGCAAGACCGAAGACGAGATCAGCGCCTTCCAGGAGAGCGGCAAGATCACGTCGGACACGCCGATCTTCGCGCCGCTGGCCGGCACCGTCGTGCAGCGCAAGATTGGCCCGGGCCAGTACGTCAGCTACATCTCGACCGGTTCGGTCGATCCGGTGTTCGTCATCGGCGATCTCGCCACGGTGTGGATCGTCGCCTTTGTGCGCGAAACCGACGCGCCGAAGGTGCGGGTCGGACAGCGCCTCGAGTTTACGATGCTGGCGTTCCCGAACCAGGTGTTCAACGCCACCATCGAGCACGTCTCCACCTCGCTCGATCCGAGCGTCCGCCGTCTGATGGTGCGGGCGACGATCGACAACGCCGACCGCAAGTTCAAGCCGGAGATGTTCGCCACCGTCACGCTCTTTGCGGACGAGGGCGAGACCTCGGTGGCGGTGCCGCGCGAGTCGGTGATCTATGAGGCCGAGACCGCCCGCGTCTGGGTGGTGCGTCCCGACAAGACCCTGGAAGTCCGGCAGATCAAGACCGGCATCACGCGCGCCGGCATGGTGCAGGTGGTGCAGGGGCTGCAGGCGGGTGAATCCGTGGTGACCAAGGGCAGCTTGTTCGTCGACCAGGCGGCAGGCACCTAACAACAACTGACGGGCAGCTAACCCGCGCCGCGGGCGCCGGACGAAGCCAGAGCATGGACGGCATTGTCGCATTCGCGCTGAAGCAACGCGTCCTGATGGTCGTCGTCTTCGTGATGACGATGATCGGCGGCGTATTCGCGTTCATGCAGCTCAACATCGAGGCCTATCCCGATCCGACTCCGCCGATGGTGGACATCATCACCCAGAGCTCCGGGCTCTCGGCGGAGGAGATGGAGCGGTACATCACGATTCCGATCGAGACCTCGACCTCGAATCTGAAAAACATCAACACCATGCGGAGCGTGTCGCTTTACGGCCTCTCCGACATCAAGCTGCAGTTCACCTTCGACTACACCTATGAGGAGGCGCTGCAGCAGGTGCTGAACCGCCTGGCGCAGCTGCCGCAGTTGCCCAACGGCGCGCAGCCGCAGATTTCGCCGATGAGCCCGATCGGCGAGGTCTATCGCTACCGGCTCGCGGCGCCGCGCAACTTCAGCGTCACCGATCTCAAGACCCTGCAGGACTGGGTGCTGGAGCGCCGCTTCCGCGCCGTGCCGGGCGTCATCGACGTGATCGGCTGGGGAGGCAAGAGCAAGACCTACGAGGTCCAGGTCGATTTCAACAAGATGCTGGCGTTCGGCGTCACCTTCGCCCAGGTGCTGCAGGTCCTCAACAACAGCAACGTCAACGTCGGCGGCAACACCATCAATATCGGCCCGCAGGCCGCGGTGGTCCGCGGCGTCGGCCTGATCAAGTCGCCCGACGATCTCGCCAACACGATGCTGACCCAGAACAACGGCAATCCGGTTCTGATCAAGGACATCGGCACCGTCATCGTAGGCAACCAGCCGCGGCTCGGCATCGCCGGCCAGGACGACGACAACGACGTGGTCGAGGGCATCGTGCTGATGCGGCGCGGCGAGCAGAGCTCGCCGACCATCAAGCGGGTGCGGGCCGAGGTCGAGCGCATCAACAACGGCAATCTGCTGCCGCCGGGCGTCAAGGTCGAGCGCATCTACGACCGCCAGGACCTGATCGACACCACCACGCACACCGTGCTGCACAACATGGTGGTCGGCATCGGGCTGGTGTTCCTGCTGCAGTGGCTGTTCCTCGGCAACCTGCGCAGCGCCGTGATCGTCGGTCTGACCATCCCGTTCGCGCTGTTCTTCGCCATCGGCATCCTGGTGCTGCGCGGCGAGTCGGCGAACCTGCTCTCGGTCGGCGCCATCGACTTCGGCCTGATCGTCGATGCCACCGTGATCATGGTGGAAAGCATCTTCCGGCGGCTCGGCGAAGCGCACGAAGCGCCCGTCGTCCGTCATCCGGCGACGCCCGAAGGCTTCACCGGCAAGCTTGCGGCGATCTTCCAGGCCGGCACCGACGTCAACCGCTCGATCCTGTTTGCGGCCTGCATCATCATCGCGGGCTTCCTGCCGCTGTTCACGCTGTCGGGCGTCGAGGGCCACATCTTCGGCCCGATGGCCAAGACCTATGCGTATGCCTTGCTGGGCGGCCTGATCGCCACCTTCACGGTGACGCCGGCGCTCTCGGCCATCATCCTGCCGGAGCACGTCCAGGAGACCGAGACGCTGCTGGTGCGGGTCCTGCACCGGCTGTACGGCCCGGTGCTGCGCTTTGCGGTCGTCAGGAAGCCGGTCGTGCTGGCCGGACTTGCGGCGCTGCTGGTGGTGACGGCCATTGGGGTCCGCATACTCGGGCTTGAATTCCTGCCGAAGCTCGAAGAAGGCAACATGTGGGTCCGCGCCACCATGCCCTCGACGATCTCGCTCGACGAGGGCAACGGCTACGTCAACCAGATGCGGCGGATCATCCGCGACTTTCCCGAAGTCGAGACCGTGGTGTCGCAGCACGGCCGCCCTGATGATGGCACCGATGCGGCCGGTTCCTTCAATGCCGAATTCTTCGTGCCGCTCAAGCCCGTGAAGGACTGGCGGCCGGGTCTCGACAAGGACGATCTGACCGCCGAGGTGCTGAAAAAGCTCCAGGCCGAGTTCCCGGGCGTCGAGTTCAACTTCTCGCAATATCTGCAGGACAACGTCGCCGAGGCGGTGTCCGGCGTGAAGGGCGAGAACTCGATCAAGCTGTTCGGCAACGACCTCTACAAGCTCACCGAGACCGCCAACAAGATCAAGTCGGTGCTGGCTACCGTGCAAGGCATCACCGACCTCGCGGTGTTCACCTCGCTCGGCCAGCCGACCTTGCAGATCGACGTCGATCGGGCGCGCGCCGCGCGCTACGGCCTGACGCCGGGCGACATCAATTCGACGATCCATATCGCGATCGGCGGCGAGAGCGCGGGCAACATCTACGAGCCGGGCAGCGATCGTTACTTTCCGATCGTCGTGCGGCTCGCGCCCAAGTTCCGCGAGGCCGCGGAGACCATCCGCGGCATCCGTATCACCGTGCCCAACCCGAGCGGCGGCGTGATGCAGATCCCGCTCACCGAGGTGGCGACCGTCAACCTCGTGTCCGGCGCTTCCTACATCTATCGCGAGAAGCAGCAGCGCTATCTGCCGATCAAGTTCAGCGTGCGCGACCGCGATCTCGGCAGCGCCATCCTCGAGGCGCAGTCCAAGATCGAGCAGCAGGTCGTGCTGCCGCTCGGCTCGCGCATGGAGTGGGTCGGCGAGTTCGGCAATCTGAAGGACGCGGTGGCGCGGCTCCAGGTCGTGGTGCCGATCGCCCTGGGGCTGATCGCGCTCCTGCTGTGGATCAACTTCGGCTCGCTGGTGGACACGGCGCTGGCGATGAGCGTGATCCCGATGGCGGTGGTCGGCGGCATCTTCGGCCTCATCGTCATGGACATTCCGTTCAGCGTGTCGGCCGCGATCGGCTTCATCGCGCTGTTTGGCATCTCGACCATGGACGGCATCATCATCCTGTCTCAGTACAACACCCTGATCGGCCAGGGCCTCGACCGCCGGACCGCGATTCTGCGAACCGGCGAGCTGCAGATGCGGCCGGTGCTGATGACCTGTGTCATCGCCGGTATCGGGTTGCTGCCGGCCATGCTGTCGACCGGCATCGGCTCGCAGGTGCAGAAGCCGCTCGCCACCGTGGTGGTCTGCGGCATGATGCTGGCGCCGATCGTGATCCTGGTGACGCTGCCGGTGCTGATCGACATGTTCTCGCGGCGGCGGGCGCCCAGTCCCGGGCCCGAGACCGCCACCGAACCGATGCAGCCCGCGCAGCACGCCTAGGGTTGGGGTTCCGCGCGGGTCCGCTGGCCGGACCCGTCCTGCGACGCCACGGCACTCGCCTTCCCGTTTTTCGCGAGTATATTTTTTGGCTATAAGGCCCCTTTCCTGCGCGGGGGCGCGATGATTCGCAATCTGATAGCCGTGTGCCTGTCGCGGCGGCCGCTGGTGCTGATCGGCTTTGTGGCGTTCCTGGCCATCGGCCTGGGCGCCTTCTCGGTGCTCAACATCGAGGCCTATCCCGATCCGGCGCCGCCGATCATCGAGATCATCGCCCAGTACCCCGGCCAATCGCCCGAGGAGGTCGAGCGCTACGTCACCATCCCGATCGAGATCGCGGTAGCGAGCACGCCGGGGCTGAAATTCATCCGCTCCAATTCGGTGTTCGCGCTGGGCTTCGTCCGGCTGCAGTTCGAATACGGCCGCGACTACTACTTCGTCCGCCAGCAGGCGCTGAACCGGCTGAAGGAGGCCGACCTGCCCGCCGTGGTCCAGCCGGTGATCTCGCCGGCCGGCACCATCAGCGAGATCTACCGCTACCAGCTCTCGGGCCCGCCGGGCATGGACCTGATCGAGCTGCGCACGCTGCAGGACTGGACCGTGGAGCGGCGGTTGCGGCTCGTTCCTGGCGTCGCCGACGTGCTGGTGCTGGGCGGCAAGACCAAGGAGTTCCAGGCCGAGATCGACCTCAGCAAGATGCGGGCCCATGGGCTGACGCTGCCGCAGATCATCAACGCCATCAACACCAGCAACTCCAACGTCGGCGGCCGCACCATCTCGATGGGCGAGCAGTCGGTGAACGTACGCGGCATCGGTGTCATCAGCTCGGTCAAGGACATGGACAACATCGTCCTGACCCAGCAGAACGGCTTCCCGGTGCTGCTGTCGGACGTCGCGAAGTCCCAGGTCGGCTACCGGCCGCGGCTCGGCATGGCCGGCCGCGACGACCTCACCGACGTGGTCAACGGCATCGTGCTGATGCAGAAGTTCGAGCGCACCATGGACGTGGTGACGCGGGTGCGCGAGGAGGTGAAGCGGCTCAACAGCGACGGCTCGCTGCCCAAGGGCGTCAAGATCCTGCCGTTCTACGACCGCGGCGACCTGGTGGGCATCACGGTGCACACCGTGCTGCACAACATGGCGTTCGGCGTCGCGCTGATCTTCATCATCCAGTGGCTGTTCCTCGGCAACCTGCGCTCGGCCGTCATCGTCGCCGCCACCATTCCGGTGGCACTGCTGCTCGCCGTCATGATCACGGTGCTGCGCGGCGAGTCGGCGAACCTGCTTTCGATCGGCGCCATTGACCTCGGCATCATTGTCGACGCCACCGTGATCATGGTGGAGAACATCTTCCGCCATCTCGCCCACCACACCCAGCGCGCCTTCGCCGACCGCACCGCGGCGCTGAGCGACAAGCTGCATCGCGTGCTGACCGCGGCAGTCGAGGTCGACAAGGCGATCTTCTTCTCGGTGATCATCACCATCGCGGCGTTCCTGCCGCTGTTCACCATGCAGGGCGTCGAGGGCCAGATCTTCGGGCCGATGGCGCGCACCTATGCCTACGCGCTGGCCGGCGCCGTGATCGCGACCTTCACGGTGACGCCGGTGCTGGCCTCGGTGCTGCTGCCGGAGAAGCTCGAGGAGGTCGAGACCTTCCTGGTGCGCGGCGTCCGCGGCGCCTATCAGCGGCTGCTGCCGCTCGCGGTCGGCAACGCCCGCGCCGCGGCCGGCATCGCCGTGGCGTTCCTGCTGCTGGTCGGCATCCTCGGCGCGCGGCTCGGCACCGAGTTCCTGCCCAAGCTCGAGGAGGGCAACCTCTGGATCCGCGCCGTGATGCCGCCGACCATCAACCTCGAATCCGGCATGGACACGGTCGGCGCGATCCGCCGAGCCATCCTGCAGTTCGCGCCGGTGCAGACGGTGGCCTCCGAGCAGGGCCGCGGCGACGACGCCACCGATCCGGACGGCTCGTTCCTCGCCGAGTTCTTCGTGCCGCTGAAGCCGCAGAGCGAGTGGCCGAGGGGCCTGACCAAGGAAGAGCTGGTCCGGCAGATGAACGAGAAGCTCGCCAACGACTTCATCGGCATCGACTTCAACTTCTCGCAATACATCCAGGACAACATCGAGGAGGCGGTGTCGGGGGTCAAAGGCGAGAACTCGGTCAAGCTGTTCGGCCCCGACCTCGGCGAGCTCGAGCGGCTGTCCAAGCAGATCAAGACCGAGCTCGGCAAGGTGCCGGGCGTGGTCAACCCGGCGGCGTTCAAGCTTCTCGGCCAGCCCAATCTCACGGTGAAGATCGATCGCACCAAGGCTGCGCGCTACGGCTTCACGGTCGGCGACATCAACACCGTGGTCCAGGCCGCGATCGGCGGCCAGGAGGTGACCCGCGTCTATGAGGGCGAGGTCAATTCGGCGCTGACCGTGCGGTTCGCCTCGCAATACCGCGACAACGTCGATTCGATCCGCTCGATCCCGATCGCGCTGCCGGGCACCGACCCGAAAACGGGGCTGGCCTATATCGCGTTGAGCGACGTCGCCGAGGTGAAGCTCGACACAGGAGCTGCCTACATCTATCGCGAGAACAGCCGGCGCTTCATCCCGCTGAAATACAGCGTGCGCGAGCGCGATCTCGGCTCGACGGTGGCGGAGGCGCAGGAGCGCATCGCCGAGAAGGTGCCGCTGCCGCCGGGCTATCGCATGGAGTGGTCGGGCGAGTTCGGCGCGTTGCAGGAGGCCAAGAAGCGCCTCGCCGTGATCGTGCCGTTGAGCCTGCTGCTGATCCTGGCGCTGCTCTACAGCCTGTTCAATTCGGTGCGCGACAGCCTCATCGCGCTGTCGGGCATTCCCTTCGCGGTCTGCGGCGGCATTCTCGGGCTTTACGTCGCGGGACTGAACGCCAGCGTGTCGGCGGCGGTGGGTTTCATCTCGCTGTTCGGCGTCGCCGCCATGGATGGGATTCTTCTGGTGTCCTACATCCGCCGCGACATGGACGAGGGCATGGCGACCGAGAGCGCGATCCTGCGTGCCGGCGAGGCGCGCATGCGCCAGGTGTTCATGACCGGCTTCTCGGCCTGCATCGGCCTCGTTCCGGCGGCGATCTCGACCGGCATCGGCTCGCAGGTGCAGCAGCCGCTGGCCTGCGTCATCGTCGGCGGCATGCTGCTGTCGCCGATCTGCAGCCTGCTGGTGATCCCGACCGTGGCGCGGCTGTTCATGCCGGAGGTCGCGGCCACCGAAGTCGGCGAGGCGAAGGCGCACGCCGAACATCCTGCGTAGCGCGCGGTTCAGTGAAATTTGAATAGGCTCGCGCCGCTTGCGCTGTTCACCTCTCCCCGCTTGCGGGGGGGTATAGTGATAGGATCGAAACTAGGCCACTTGGCCTGGCAAGCCAACCTGCGCATTCATCGTCGCGGGTGAAGGGGTCCACATTTTCTTCATCGAGGGAGCAAATGGCCGGAGAGGTCTGCGTGCCCCTGCGGCGTTCGCCTCAATTTCAACCTGCCAACGATATTTACTGTTTTAATTACGGCGTCGCGAGCGGAGGACGTTACGGTGCACGGCTATCGCGCATAGCAATCAATCGGCGCGCTAAATCTAGCTTGATAATCTGTTTGAAGCGATACGAGGGTACTTCTGTACTCGACATGTCCCTTAGATTTCTGATGATTTGCAACGGCGTGATAAATAAACCCCAGGGTACACCCCACCATCCAAACAATACTGAGAAGAGTAAGTCTCTAATCTGACGTTTGCGCGAGCAATCACGACATTCGAGCTTATTTATAGACCGCCAGGACGTATAGACGAGTAACGAGTAAACGCGATGAGATGATCGAACATCAAGCACGGCATTTAGAGCGCACGTTCCACATCGGCCGCGTGACTCTTGATCTATGTATTGGGCAATCTGCCCCGGCTGCACTTGGTCAAGGATTTCTAAGACTTTGCCCCGTTCGTAGCATTGTCCGGTACAAAAGAAGTAGCTGCCAGCTTTGAGGGCTCCGAAATTATAATGTTCGCCGCAATAATCGCACGATGCCACGTGTTCCTCCTCCCCAAAGAGGAGCTTGCCACAAGTCTCGGGCGTGCTTCAATCCAGTTGTCTAAAGGGCAGCGAGCTATTTGACCGCAAGTATTCCACGCAGGGCGGCGGCACCATTGGAAGGTGCAAGACGACTGATCTCTTCATAAAATCCCGCCAACACAGTGCAATATGCGGAATATTTTTCAGGCGGGATGAGATCATCCGTCACAACAAGCTTGGCATCGGCACCGAAGCGATCTTGCAGTATGGAAAGCACCGTCCCAGTGCTGCGTCGGCAACCTTCTTGTTGAGACAACATCTGCCAAAGTCGAAATTGGAATTTTTGAGGTTCGGGGGTGTCACCCCGACATGGATGATTTAATTCACTCGATCAAAATGTGGTGCAGCGCTCTTTGCGGCTGAGCCTTCCGAGCTTTCAGAACTAGGCCAATGGAAGGAAGGAAGAGAAGTTGACTCGCAATTGGTTTTAACGCTTGGAAGGTACTGGTGTAACCAGCCAAGGTATCTGTTCGTTCACAACTTGTTTCTCCAGAAATCTTCTGGTTAGTGCCAGCCCCTGCAAGGGAACAGGAAATTGCGCGCGCTTCGTCTTGAACAAGAAAAAATCGGCACCTTCCTCATATCCAGTAATCGGACCATATTCGAATTGAGGCGATCCTACGGCGGTAAGTTGATGGTAAATGAGATGGCAGGCGGAGGAAGTTTCTTTCAGCGCCTGAGGGGAAGCCGCTAAAACCGCACAGTAGATTTTCGATGTCGGAAACCGTTCCCGAAGCAATTCGAGAATGTATCTCACAGTCCTTCCAGAAAGAGCTAGATCACCTACAACCGCAATTACTGTTGGCTGTCCAAATTGGTCAATTGGTAAATTCCATCGTATTCCACCTTCAGCATAGCCCTCGAAAAACGCGATCGGAGTTCCTGTGAGTTCTGATCGGTACGTCAGCAATCTACTTATTGCGGAGCCTCCAGCGTTACCGGCTATAATTAAATCAGGCTTGTACATTGTCACAGCATTCTGAACTCTTGCCAGGGAATCAATTATATCGGTGTAAGCTAGTCTACGGCCTTCTGGAACTAGCAAAGGATGCAAAAGGCCTTGGCTTGCTTCTGAAATAACTTTTTGCATTACGAGCGATGACGTTCTATCAATCTTTCGGATCAATGATGCAAATTGTTGTGCGGTTACATCGCGCTGTAACGACTGGCTTGAATGATATTTTTTCCAATCTTGCAATCGTTCAATCACATCGAACAAGTACCTACGGCGGCGCTTTATACTCTCGTCGGGTGCGCGCAGATAATAAAAAAGCGTAGCCAGAGCGTCGTCGAAATGTTTGATATCGCCTTTCAAAGAGTCGGCTGAATCTTCGATCGCTTTAACAAGCGTAATCACGTCCGCAGAGGCGTCAACCTTGGTTGCTAAAGGAGATGTTGCGAGCGCATTTTTAGAGTGAGCAATCGCTTCGGACTGCTCGCACGCACGCAGTACTTCCTCACCAAAGATCTTTGCCAGCGTGGCTTTATCTGCACCGTCTTCTAACCCTGCCGAGCAAGCCGCAACACGCGCATCGTGATCCCAATTACGGTCCGCTGCGTCTTGTTGATCAAGACTGTCACTAAGCAGGTCAATTTCGGTGCGCATCCGAGGCATCATGGGACCGCCTTCAATCGCGCTTCCAGAATTTGACAGGCTCTCGCATCTGCGAAATTTAATACTCCTGGCCACCTGGTGCCAGCTAGTAATCGATCTCCCAGCTTAACGCCTTGGATTTCTTCGCGGATCTCGCTTAAGAGCCAGATCGATCGTGGCGAATCCATGGCTGTAATCGCCGTGACCGTGTCAGCCCACTTCTCCTGCACTGCGGGATCGAGGCCAGCTAGATTCTGCAATATTTGATTCTTGCAGTTTTGCCAATCCGAAGGGGTTTTCGGGATGAACCCGAACTTTGGCCAGAGAGCACCACCCCGATCCAGGCTTGCGACCAACTCAATGCGAGTCACGCAAATTTTTTTGTAGAAGTCGACAGCTCGTTTGAGCAAATGGTCTGCGATCTTCACACCTTGTGGAATCGGATCGGCAATAAGAAGGTAATGGAAGGCATATCGGTCCGTTTTCGATATTACAATTTTCCGACGGCCATAAATTCCACCGCCGCCGGGCTGTGCGTATATGAAATAATATTGGAACCGGCGGTTGCTTCTGACTTCTAATCGAAGAGCGGCTCCTGGGAAAACCGGTGGAAGTAGCTCGATAGCAAGATCGGAAGGGTGCCCTAGGCTAGCACTATAGTTCTTACAGTCCGCCAAAGCTTGTTCTAGCAATCTCCATGACTGAAGTGTTCGGCTATCGATTTGACGTTCGAGCGCTCCTCTCGTTCTGGGAACAGTAACGGAAAATCCGCTCGGAATATGGAGCTCTATGTTACCAACCCAGCTGTTTCTAACGAAGGCAATTAGCCTTCCAAAACGAAGGTAAGAACACATCTGGAGGGTTGGAAACCAGTAGCGAAGATGCAGCGAAAACTTTTCTGAAGCTGAAGTAGTCACGACGGTTTACCGAGAAGAATTCGTACGTGTCGCTTTGGATGGGGGAAAACGGACTACATTCGACCATCGGTTGATCCTGACTTCAAGCATTTCGTTGGCAAAAATGGCCTAGTTTTACAGCCATCACTATACCCCCCGCTTGCGGGGAGAGGTCGGATCGCGAAAGCGATCCGGGTGAGGGGGTACAGCTCTCGATAAAATTGTACCCCTCACCCCGACCCTCTCCCCGCAAGCGGGGAGAGGGAGCGCACCGCGGCTGCTGCGGCACCTTCAATCCAAAAACGGCTACACGGCCCGCGTCGGATCGACGATGAAGTTCGTGAAGCCGCCGTTGCGGTGGCTGAGCGCCGCCATCGCGTCATTCACCTGCGACAGCGGGAAGACGCGATGCTCGAGCGGCGACACGTCGAGCGTGCCGGCCGCGACCATCGCGGCCATGTCCTCGCCCTCGCCGGTGGTGAACCAGACCGAGCCCTGCAGGCCGATCCGGTTGGTCATCAGCCAGAACGCATTCAGCGGCAGCGTCTCCATCACGGCGCCGACGGTGGCGGCGCGGCCGCCGCGGCGCAGGCCGAACAGCGGCCGCATGAAAGCTGCGGCGTTGGCGCCCGGCGGCAGGCAGTCGAGCGAGCTGTCGATGCCGTAGCCGTCAGTTTTCGACCTGGCCCAGGCCACGAACGGATCGGCCGGGCCGACCGGCACGCTCTCGTCGACCGCGTAGACCTCGATGCGCTGCGGCGACAGCGCCTTGACGCGATCGAGCAGCGCCTTGTTGCGGCCGATGCCGAGAATCCGCGTGGCGCCCATGGCGAGCGCCAGCATGACGGCATTGAGCCCCAGCATGCCGCTGATGCCGTTCACCAGGAACGTCTGCCCGGGACCGACACCGAGCTTCTTCATGGCCGCGTAGGCGGTGCCGAGATAGCCGAAGCGCGCCGCCGCCTCGTAGGTCACGTTATCCGGGAGCTTCACCAGGGCGTCCTCGGGCGCGGTGATGAACTGGCTCAAGCCCCCGTAGGGGTAGGCCTTCATGATGTCCTGCGAGCGGCCGAAATAGCCCTGGAACGTGAAGTTGGGGCAGTCGAGCGATTGGCCGCTGCGGCACATCCGGCACGAGCCGCACTTGCGCGCCGGGTTGACGTAGACGCGGTCGCCGGGCTTCACGGTGCGCACCTGATCGCCCGTTTTCGCGATGACGCCGACCGGATCGAGGCCGAAGATCGCGGGCAGCGGCGGCATCGCCTTCGGATCGGGCGCGCTGCCGAAGAAGTTGGACACGACCCGCGCAAGGTTGGGCACGATGCCGCAGGCCTTCACCTCGACCAGCACGTCGGTCGAGCGCGGCTCGGGGATGGGAATCCGGTCGAGCCGCATCGGCTCGCCATACTTGTGGACGCGCGCCGCGATCATCGTGGTCATGGCTGATCTTTTCTACTTGATCTCGACCGGCTGCATCTTGTGGTCGGCGAAGTACTTGAGCGCGCCGGGGTGATAGGGGATGTCGAACTTCTTGTAGAGTGCGGCGGGATTGAACGAAGCGAGATGCGGCGCGATCGCGACCAGGTCCGGCTTGTTGGCCGAAAGCGTCTCGATGATCTTGGCGACCACCTCATCCTTGGTCTTGGCATTTGTGAACAGCATGTAGTCGATGGTGTAGACGTTGATCGGCTGCGTCACGCCGACGAACAGCGGCGCCGGATTGGTCGGCGTCAGATAGCCGTAGGGAAACAGCTTGCGGCTCGCCGCCATGTGCTCCGGCGTGGCGGTGGCGTCGAGCGCGCGGATGCCGCCGACGCTGGCGTCGGCCTCGCGCACCTTGGGCGCGCCGAAGCCGAAATAGAGCGCGTCGATGGCGCCGGCGATGAAGTCGTCGGCGCCGCGCATTACGTTCGGCACCAGCACCGGCGTGACGTCCTTGGCGGTGAGCCCGCCGAGCGCGAGCTGCGCCTGGACCAGCATGTCGACGGTGCGCATCGCCGAATAGCTGAGCGCGATGCGCTTGCCCTTCATGTCGGCGTTGGTCTGCATCGTGGTGTCCCGGCGGACGAAGAACGATGCCCACAGTGGATGAATGACGCCGATCAGCCGCAGGTCGCTCTGCCGGTTCGGGCCCTCGGCCTGCGCCTGCACCTCGGCGAGGTTGGCGATGCCGAGATCGATCTCGCCGCGCGCCACCATCGGGATCAGGACGGTCTCGCCGGCCGTGGTCTGGACCAGCGTGTTGAGCCCGCCTTTTTCCTTCAGCACCTTGGCGATGGCAGTGCCGGTGGTGTGCGCCAGCGTGCCGGGCTGCATGGTGGCGAGACCGTAGGTCTGCGCGCTTGCCGGGGCGGCGGCGAGAAAAGCTGCGGCGACGGCGGCAATGGCCGCGCCAGCACAACGGATGTTGCCCCTGAATCCGGGTGTCATTGTCGCCTCCCTCAACCGCAATGGCCCGGTTGCACCCGGTGCTTGAGGCGAAGCGTAGCGGCTTGCTGGGCGTCCCGGAAGCCCGACATGTTTGAGGCCGGTTGGGTCTCAACCGGCCTCGTCAATTGCCCGAAGTTGGAGAACGCTAGCCGCCGTTCGGCTTCTTCAACCCGAACTCGCCCCAGCGCTTCATCGTGGCGTCGATGTCGGTCTGCTCCGGCCAGACCTTCGGCGGAAACCGTGCGCCGCCGAGCTCCGGATCGGGGTCGTAGTCGAGGTTCATGGTGGCGTCGATCAGCAGGCGATTCCACTTGCCGGTGCCGAACAGCGCCGGATTGCGGTCGCGCTTCCTGGTGGACGGATCAAGTCCTGCGCCGAAGGTCGACGGCATGATGATGACGTCGTCCTCGCCGGCGTTGACGCGCTGGGCGATGGCCCAGTCGACCGCCGCGTAGTCGTGGATGTCGATGTCATCGTCCACGACTGTGATGTGCTTGTAGCGCACATGCGCGGCCGACGAGCCCCAGATCGCGTTGGCGGCCTGCTTGGCCTGGTTGCGATAGGACGACTTCATGCGGATGAGGAGATTGATGCCGGTCTGCACCGGCGGGCACCACACGTCGGTGACGCCCGGCACGCCGGCGCGGTCGAGCACGTTCCACGCGGTCGAGGCGCGCATGATCGACGAGCAGATGCCATTCTCCGAATAGGAGCCGGGCAGCGAGCCCTCGACCGTGCCGCGCAGGATCGGATTGTTGCGGTGGGTGATGGCGGTGACGCGGATGGTCGGCTTGGGGCTCTTGTCGCCAGCCACGTAGCCGGTGAACTCCGCGAACGGGCCTTCCATGTCCCAGTTCTTGGGATCGAGCTGCAGGTAGCCCTCGATCACGATCTCGGAGGTCGCGGGCACGTAGAGATCGACGGTTTCGCATTTCACCAGGTCGACCGGCTCGCCGCGGATCGCGCCCATCACGTCGTACTCGCAGACGCCCTTCGGCACCGGCGATCCGCCCGTGAAGGCCAGCGACGGCTCCCAGCCGATTGCGACTGCAATCGGCATCTCCGAGCTGCCGCCGTTCTGCCAGGCGGTGACGTGATGGCCGATGTGCTGGGCACGCCACATCAGGATCGGGATGCGGTCCTTCGCGGACACCATGCCGCGATAGATTCCGATGTTCATCGTGCCGGTCGTCGGGTCCTTGGTGACCACGCCGCCATAGGTCAGGACGTAGCGGCCGCCGTCGACCCGATTCCAATGCGGCACCGGGAAATCATAGAGATTGATGTCCTTGCCGGTGACGATGTTCTCTTTGCACGGACCGTCCTTGACGATGCGCGGCGGGATCTTGTCCTCGAGGATGGTGCGGCCGATCTTCACGATCTCGCGCGGATGCGTGTCGGGCTCCAGGCCGAGCAGCATGGCGACACGGCGATAGCTGCCGATGCTGCCGACGAACACCTGGCCGCAGCGCGTGGTGTTCTTGTTGTAGTCCTTGATGTTCTTGAACAGCAGTGCCGGCCCGGTGCCCGGCCCCTGCGCCATGCGGGTCACGGTGCCGAGCTCGACGTTCCAGTCGACCTCGGCGTCGATCTCGCGGATCTCGCCGGCGGCCTTCAGCGCCTTCATCCAGTTGCGCATATCGCCGAAGGCGACGGGTTTGCGTTGCACGCTCATTGTGGTTCTCCGGTCGGTATTCTTTATCCCTTCCATTGGCCGGAAGGGTTTGAGGCGGGATTTTAGCGTTTTGCGGCGACGGCGAAACGCTCGGCGGGCGGCGCAATCTCGGTGACGAGGTCGCGCACGAGGGGTTTGTTGGACAGCGGCGTCAATGTCATTTCGCGCGGCTCGAGCCGCGCCGTGCAGGCATAGACGGTCTCGCCGTCGAGCTCCAACATGCATTCCTTGCAGGCATTGGCGTTGATGCAGGAGAAGCGGATGGCGAGCGACGGGTCCTTGTTGACCCGGATCCAGCGCAGCCCATCGAGCACCGACTGGCCGCGCTCGAACGGCACCTGATGGGTTTCCCAGTGGCCGTTGGCCTTGTCGAGGCCGCGCCAGATTTTCAGGGTTGCAGTGTCGCTCATTGGGCGGCGCTCATTGTGCAGCTTGCGCAATCGGCGCCGCCGGCACCGAGGTGAGGGTGACGGTCTGGCCGGCGAGCCGCGCCACTTGGTTGACGTGCCACTTCTCGAGCATGCCCGGGAAGTCCTCGCGCTGATGGGCGCCGCGGCTTTCGGTGCGGGCGAGGGCTGCTTTCGTCACGGTATGGGCGACCAGCAGCATGTTGCGCAGGTCGAACCAGTCGAGCCGCGCCATGTCGAATGGGCCGGTGCCGCCGAACGGACGCTCGCCGATTTCGCCGGTCATCGCGTCGATAGCTTCGAGCGCGCGCGTGAGCCCGTCACTGGTGCGCAGCGGTCCGACGTCGTCGGACATCACGGCCTGCAGCCGCGCCAAAAGCTCGGCGGAGTTCGGCTGGTCCTGCGGTCCTTCGCCGGAAAGAAGCTCGATGGTCTCGCGCGCCGCATCGGGCCTGGCCGGCACCGCGCGTACGGCCTTGGCCCGCGCCGCGGCGGTGCGGCCGGCCTGCCGGCCGAACACCAGCGCCTCAGTGATGGCGTTGCCGGAAAGCCGATTGGCGCCGTTGGCGCCGCCGACGGCTTCGCCGGCGACCAATAGCCCCGGCAATTCGGTCTGCATCCGCACGTCGGCTGCGACGCCGCCCATGTGGTAGTGCGCGATCGGCGCCACCTCGACCGGCATCTTCGTCAAGTCGATGCCGTTCTCGGCCAAGCGGTCGATCACCGGGCCGAAGGCCTCGCGCAGGCGCTCCTCCGGTACGTGCTGGAAGCTCAGGTAAGCGCCGCCGTGCGGCGAGCCGCGTCCGGCCGCGACCTCTTTGAGGATCGCGTAAGTGCCGAGGTCGCGGGTGATGATGTACTTGCCATCCTCGGCGACGCCGTAGCGGTCTGTGAACGGCTCCATGTCGCGGTTGAGCAGCTTGCCGCCGAGCTTGTAGCGGAACGGATCCCACATGATCGGGTCCATGCCGATCAGCCGCGGCGCCAGATGCCCGATCGGGAAGAACTGCACGAACTCCATGTCGAGCACCGGAGCGCCCGCGCGCATGCAGAGCGCGTAGCCGTCGCCGCCCATGTTGCTCGACGCGCTGTTGCGGCGATAAAGGCGCGTGAGCCCGCCGGTCGCGACGATGGTGGTCTTGGCCGAGAACACCACCGGCTTGCCGCTGCCGGCGTGCCAGGCGGTGGCGCCGACGATCTCGCCGCCGTGCTTCACCAGGTCGACCACGCAGAGATCGCCCGACCGCGTGATGCCCTTGGTCTTGTGCAGCACCGTGCGCATGGTCTTCGACACCGCGGGGCCGGTGTTGAGGAAATCGACATAGACGCAGCGCGGCCGGTCATGGCCCGGCGCAAAGGCCGAGGTGATCTTGCCGTTGTTGCGCGCCCAGCCGACGCCCCAGGCGTCCAGTTCGCGGATGCATTCGGGGCCCTCTTCGCAGAGGAGCCGCGACAGCGCCTCGTTGCACAGCCCGCGGCCGGCGGTCAGCGTGTCCTGGTAGTGATGGCTCCAGTGGTCGGGTGCCTCGTCGCCCAGCGCCACGGCGACGGTCATCTGCGCCATCACGGTGGCGCCGCCGCGACCGATCAGGCTGCGATCGATCAGATGGACCCGGCAGCCGAGGCGTGCGGCTTCGATCGCGGCGTACATGCCGGCCGCGCCGGAACCGATCACCAGCACGTCGGTCTCGATCTGGGTCACGTCAGTCATCGGCAGTCCAAGGTCATGCCGCAACCTAAGGCGACGGCCCCCAATCCGCCAGCCGTTCTTGCGCAATGCAGCAAGGCAGCGAGGTGTTCCTCTACTCGGGAAGCGGCTTGCCGCGCGTCTCCGGCAGGAACGGCGCGGCGACAAGGCTCAAAATGTAAACCGTTGCGATTGCGACCGCCGCGGTGCTGAAGCCGCCGAAATTCGCGATCAGCCAGCCGGAGATCAGCGGGCCGGTCCAGGCGATGAGCCGCGGCGTGTTGAACACGAAGGCCGTGGCGGTGGCGCGCACGCGCGTCGGGAACAGCTCGGGCAGCCAGGCCGCCATCCAGGTGTACTGGCCGGACACGAAGGCGCCGCTGAACGCCGTGGCCCACAGGATGGTGACGAGGTCGTGGCTCCACAGGAACACCAGCGGCACCGACAGGAAGGCCAGCGCCACGTAGGCGATGGTGGTGGCCTTGCGGCCGTAGGCGTCGGCGAAGAAGCCGAAGGCGGCGTAGCCGATGATGGCCGCGCCGTTGTTGGCCATGGCGGCGTAGCTCGCCCATTGCTGCGCCGGCAGGCCGGCCTTGGCCGCCGCGGCGGCGACATAAGGCGGCGTCCAGGCCGAGATGCCCCAGAACGCAAAGGTGGTCGCAAGCGACATCAGGAAAGCCAGGATCACGCGGCGGCGGACCTCGGGCTCGGCGAACAGGTCGGCCACCGTGAAGCGCGCCAGCGCCTTTTCGCTCTCGTTCAGCGCGGCACCGCTGCGCTCGCGGGCGGTGGCGGCGCTGCGCTGCTCGTTGACGCGCTCCCAGCGCTCGGACTCCGGGATCGAGCGGCGAATCCAAAGGGTCAGCAGAGCCGGCACCACGCCGAGCAGGAACATCACCCGCCAGGCATGGGGGCCGACCGGATTGATGAAGAACCACGCCACTGAAGCGAGGAAGAATCCGATGCCGAACCCGCTCTGCATCAGGCCGACGCCCTTGCCGCGGTTCTTATCGGGCCAGAGCTCGGCGACGATCGAGGTGCCGGTCACCCATTCGGAGCCGATGCAGACGCCGACCAGGAAGCGCATGATCGCGAATGACCACCAGTCCCACGCGAAGGCGCTGAGCCCCGTCATGATCGAATAGGTCAGGATCGCGAGCAGCATGGTGCGCTTGCGGCCGAGGTAATCGGCGATGATGCCGCCGACCAGCCCGCCGAGGCCCCAGCCGAGCAACGTGATCGCGATGACGATGCCGGCATAGGTCGGGATCTGCGGATATTGCGACGGTTCAAGGAGTTGGCGCAGCGCCACGCCGACCGAGATCACCAGCGCGTAGGTCTCGTAGCCGTCGAACAGCCAGCCGAGATTGGAGGCGATCAGTGTGTTCCACTGGCTCTTGTTGAGCGAGCGGTACCACGGCAGCGACGAATCGATGGCGACGCCCGGCATGGCGCACCTCCCTTGGCGCGCCTTGCGACGCGCGGTTCACTCCCCTTGCCGGACGCTTTTTGTTTTAGACGCGCTTCTTCTTGAACGCCGCCCGTTCAGGCGGCGGTGCCGGCCTTGCGTTTCTTCGCAGCGATCTTCACCGCGTCCATCACCTCGGGATAGGTGGCGCAGCGGCAGAGATTGCCGGTCAGATAGTGCTTGATCTGGTCGTCGGTCGGATCGGGATACTCGTCGAGCAGCTGGGTCACCATCATGATGAAGCCAGGCGTGCAGTAGCCGCACTGGAAAGCGCTGGCTTCGATGAAGGCTTCCTGCACCGGGCTGAGCTTTTGCGGCGTGTCGAGGCTCTCGACCGTCTGCACCTCCGCGCCGTCGACGAACGAGGCGAGATAGAGACAGCCCGACACGGCGCGGCCGTTGACGATGACCGAGCAGCAGCCGCACAGGCCCTGGCCGCAGCTTTCGCGCGCGCCGGTGAGCCCGAAATGCGTTTGCAGCAGCTCCACCAGGTTGTGGTGCGGCTTGATGTCGGCGGTGACCGGCGAGCCGTTGAGCGTGAAGGTGATGGTTCGTGCCGCGGCCATATCACTCATCCTCCAGCGGCTTGCCCATCTTCGCGCGGATCGCGCGATAGACGGTCTCCGCTTTAAGCGGCATCTCCATGATGCGCACGCCGACCGCGTCGTCGATCGCATTGGCGAGCGCGGGACCGACGCAGAAGGTCGAGACCTCGCCCACGCCCTTGGCGCCGAACGGGCCGTTCGATTGATCGTGCTCGACGTAGAGGCTTTCCAGATGCGTTGGCAGATCGTGGAAGCCCGGGATCTTGTAGTCGGCCAGCGACGCGTTGGTGACCTGGCCGCCATCGATGTACATCTTCTCGAACATCGTGAAGCCGAGATGCATCAATGCGGCGCCCGAGATCTGCGTCTCGACGCTCTTCGGATTGATCGCCTTGCCGCAGTCCACGACGTTGATCAGCTTGGTGATCTTCACGTGGCCGGTCTCGGTGTCGACCTCGACCTCGGCGCCCGAGCCCGCAAGCATCCAGAAAGGCGTGACGTTTGAGCTTTGGCCGGTGCCAGGTGCGGGTGAGACGTAGTCCGGCTTGTAGATGCCCGAGCCGATGACGTTGCCGGCCTGCATGCCGTAGCGCTTCTGGAACAGGTCGGCGATCGGGATGTTGGAGCCCTCAGGCTCGCCGACCTCTTTTGCCAGCGCTTTCAGCTTGTCGCGCGCGTCCTCGGCGGCGCGGCGCACCGCGTGACCCATGTGGAACAGCGAACGCGAGCCAAGCGTGCCCATGTCGTAAGGCGTCACGTCGGTGTCGCGTGGCGTGACGCGCACGTCCTCGGTCGGAATGTTCAGGACCTCGGCGACCATCTGCGCCATGGCAGTGTCCGAACCCTGGCCCATATCGACGGTGCCGCAATACAGCGTCGCCGAACCGTCTGCTGACACGTTGACGATCGCGACCGAGGTGGTGGGCGAGATCACCGCCTTGTTGGCGATGGCGAAGCCGCGGCCGCGCTTGATGTGGCTGTTGCCGCCCTTGTCGAACGGCTTCGACCACTCCATCCGTTCGAGAACCTTGTCCATCACCTTCTCAATCGGGTGGTCCTTGAGCATCTGGCCTGTGGCGTGCGGACGGCCTTCGCGGGCGAGGTTCTTCCGGCGGAACTCGACCGGGTCCATCTTCAGCGCCCGCGCCATCATGTCGGTGTGGCCTTCGTAGGCCCACACGAGCTGCGGCACGCCGAAGCCGCGGAGCGCGCCGGACGGCGTGGCGTTGGTGTAGAGCGCGTGGGAATCGATCCACACGTTATCGATGTCGTAGGGACCGGCGGCGGTGAGGCCCGACTTCTGCGTGACGCGCGGGCCGATGTCCGCATAGGCGCCACCGTTCCAGTACACCTCGCACTTGCGGGCGACGATCTTGCCGTCCTTGTCGACGCCACTCTTGATCCGGAACGTAGAAGGGTGGCGAGTGATCTGGTAGAACATTTCTTCGAAGGTGTAGGCGATTTTCACGGGCTTCCGCGCGATCATCGACAGGAAGAGCGCCAATGCCTCGAGCTTGATGTAGAGCTTGGAGCCATAGCCCGAGCCGAGATACGGAACCTTGATCCGCACCTTGTTCTCCGGCCAGCCGAGCAGGCGGGCGATCTCGGTGCGAACGAACGACGGTCCCTGCGTCGAATCGTAGAATGTGACGTGGGTGTCCTTGTAGTCACAGATGCAGGCGAACGGTTCGAATGACAGGTGCAGAACCTTCTGCGTCCTGAACTCGTGTTCGAACTTGTGCTCGGCCGCCGCGAACGCCTTGTCGAAATCGCCGCGGCGCAGGTTGTAGCTCAGCGCGACGTTGGTGTTCTTGGCGTCCTTGAGGTGCTTCAGGTCGGCGAAGGTGTGTGCAGGCTTGAGCTGCTCGTGAACGTAAATGTCCGTCGTTAGCGCTTCGACCTCGTCGTAGACCGCCGGCATCTCTTCATACTCGGCGGTGATGAGCTGCACCGCCTGCTCGGCGATGTGCGGGTCGGTGGCGATGACGGCGGCGACCGGCTCACCGACGAAGCGGACCTTCTCGTGAGCGAGGATCGGCTGGTCGTGGAAGGCCGGCCCGTAATAAGGGCTTTTCAGCACCTTCGACACGTCTTCGACGGTGACGACGTGCAGCACGCCCGGAACCTTCTTCGCCGCGCTGGTGTCGACCGACTTGATCTTGCCGTGCGCGACCGTGCTGCGGAACAGCTTGGCGTAGACCATCCCCGGCACGCGCATGGTGTGGGTGTATTCGGCGCGGCCGGTGACCTTGTCGCGGCTTTCGAGACGGGGGACGGAGCGGCCGACCTCCGAGCCGACCTTGGCGCTGCCTGGATTGAGAGTTGCGACCATCAGTGCACTCCATCCTTGCCTTCCAGCGCCGCGCTGACCGCGCGCCGGACATAGACCCGCATCAATTCGCGCTTGTAGGGCACCGAGCCGCGGACATCGGCGATGAACTCGCATTCTTCGACCGCGGCGTCGCCGGCCTTCGCCAGCAGGTCGTCGGTGGCGGTCTTGCCGTTGATGACGGCTTCGGCGGCCTTGAGCCGGGTGGCCTTGTCGGTCGCGGCGCTCGCGACGATGCACACGTTCTTGATCGCCTTGCCGTCCGCCTCGACCACGGCGGCGACGCCGAGCGCCGGCCAGTCGTCGGCCGAGCCGGTGGTGACCTTCATGTAGGCGCCCTTCTTGGTGCCTTGCGCCGGAACGAACACCTCGGAGATCAACTCGTTTTTCTCAAGCACGGTTTCGTAGTAGCCGGCGAAAAGCTCTTCGATGGCGATCTTGCGCTCGCCCTTGGGACCGATGACGGTCGCGACCGCGCCGAGCGCCATCAGCACCGGCGGCAGGTCCATGTGCGGATCGCCGTGCGCCAGCGCGCCGCCGACGGTGGCGACGTTGCGCACCCGGATGTTCGACAGCGTCAGCGTGGTGCGGGTGATGAGCGGAGTGATTTTCTTGACGTCGGCCGAGCGCTCCAGCGTGGCGAGCGTCGTCATCGCGCCGATCTTCAGGCCCGAGGCGTCTGCGATGACCGAGGAGTACTTGCTCTCGATCTTGCGCAGGCTGACGAGTTTTTCCGGGCTGAACACGCCGGCCTTCATCATCAGCATCAACGCGGTGCCGCCGGCGATCGGGCGGATCGTCGGGTCGTCGGGATTGAGCAGCTTGATCGCCTCCGACAGGGATGTCGGTTCGGCGAGGTCGAAGGGGATCATTTATCCTCCTGCGGGCTTTTCCGCGAACGCGGCTCGCAGCCGGCTCGCGAATTGCTTTTCCATGTCCTTGGCTTTGGAGCGCAGCACCGGCTGGCCGATGCTGCCGAGCTTGCCGGCCAGCGTCGATTCCACCGAATACGTCACCTTGGTCTCGTTGCCGGCGTCTTCCAGCCTGGTGATCGACTTGGCGGTGAGCCGGCCGACGACGCCCAGCGGCGTGCCTTCGATCTTGGCCTCGATCTCGGAGGGCTCCTCGGCGCGGGTGACCTCGACGGTCACGGCGAACTTGAACTTGAGGTAGGCGACCTTGGTCTCGAACACGGCCTCGTAGTGGGTCGGGTCGATTTCCTTCAGGTCCTGGACGCCGTCGACGAAGCGGACGAAGGACATGGGATCCCGGAGCGTCTTGTAGACCACGTCGCGGGGCGCGTTGACGGTGAATTCACCTGAAACATTCATGGGATACGCGAAATCCTGGATTATGCGGAAAGAGAAAAGCGCATACCGCACGCAAGGTCAAACGGCGGAGGCAGCGCCCAACGCATGGCTCTCCGCCGCATTTCGACGCGGCTTTTGTCGCGTGTCCTTAACGCCGCTGGCGGAGCTCCAGCACCCGGTCGACCATCTCGCCAGCTTGGCCCAGATAGTTGGCCGGGTCGCACAGCTTGGCGAGCTCGGCCTTGCTGAGATGCTTGGAGATTTCGGCGTTTTCGGCGAGCAGGTCGGCCAGCGGGCGGCCGGTCGCAACCACCTTGCGGCAGATGTCATAGACGAGGTCGTGGGCGTATTGCCGGCCGAGATACGGCCCGAGCCCCATCATGACCGCTTCTGAGACGATCAGCCCCTTGGTGATGTCGAGGTTCGACCGCATCTTCTTCTCGTCGACCTGCAGGCCCGAGACCAGGAATTTGGTCTGTGACAGGCAGCCGGCGGTGAGCGTGAAAATCTCCGGCAGCACGATCCATTCGATCTCCCACTGGCCGGTGGCGCGCTCGTGGTCCTGCTCCATGGCGTTGAGCAGCGCCATCACCTGGGAGCGCACCACGCCGGTCTGCGCCGTGATGTAGACGCAGGAGATCGGATTGCGCTTCTGCGGCATCGTCGAGGACGAGCCGCGGCCCTCGTGGAACGGCTCGTAGACCTCTTCCACCTCGGTCTGCATCATCAGCTTCACGTCATAGGCGATCTTGTTGCAGATGCCGGTGACGAGGCCGAGGAAGCAGCCGACCTCGGCGATGCGGTCGTGCACCGTGTGCCAGGCGATCTCCGGCTGGGCGAGATTCAGCTCTTTCGCCAGCTCGACCTGGGTGCGCAGGCCGTCCTTGCCGAGCGACGACAGCGTGCCGGCGGCGCCGCCGAACTCGAACACGAAGGTGCGCTCCTTGAGCTGCTGAAGCCGCTGCTTGTGGCGCTCGAAGGCCGCCAAGTACGTGGCGCATTTGTAGCCGAAGGTGATCGGCACGGCCTGCTGCAGGTTGCTGCGGCCGGCCATCACCGTGTTGCGATGCTTCTTGGCGAGGGCCGCAAGCGCATCGGAAATGTCGTTGATGTCTTTCTCGATGATCGCGAGCCCCTCGCGGATCTGCATGATGGTGGCGCTGTCGGTGATGTCCTGGGTGGTCGCGCCCCAGTGGCACCACTCGCCGAGCCCGTCCTTGCAGAGCTTCACGAGCTGCGACACCACCGGCAGCACCGGGTAGCCGATGCGCTCGGTTTCGGTCTTCAGCTTTGCGATGTCGTACTGCTCGACTTTCACGTGCTTGAGGATCTCGTCGCAGGCCTCCTGCGGGATGATCTTCAGCCGCGCCTGGGCGCGAGCGAGGCCGGCCTCGAAATCGAGATACTTCTGGATGCGGTTGCCGTCGGACCACACTTGCCGCATGGCCTCGGTGCCGAAGATGTCCTTGAAGATGGCGGAGTCGATGGTGCCGGTCGGCATGGAGGAACGCCTTTCTTGTACGAGCAGAGGTCCTTGGGCGGCATTCTCTTAGTATGCCGCCGCGGTTTCACCAACGGGGAGGATGGGTCCCGAACGGCGCCGACGGGAGAGCCCATTGGGCCGGCGTTTCCGACATCTCGGCCGCGTGGCGGACCGCCAGAAGCGTGCCGAAGGCCGACGGGACGGTGGCCAGCCGGTCGGCGGCCTGGGCGAAGCTGATATCGGGCGCGGCCAAGCCGTCCGGCCCGCGGCCCATGTCGCGGAGCCATAAGCCGGTGCGCGCCAGCGCGACGCGGACGAGCCAGCTGCCGCCCTCGTCGATGCGGCGCAGGAGCGCCGTGATGGCGCCGAGCGCCATGAGATAGCCGGAGGCGTGGTCGAGCGCCTGGCAGGGCAGGGCCACAAGGCCGGTTTTGCCCGCGGCTTCGGCCTCGGCAAAGTTCAGCCCGGTCACGGTCTGGGTCAGGCTGTCGAAGCCGCGGCGGGTGGCCCAGGGCCCGGCGTGGCCGTAGGCCGACAGCGACACACAGACGATGCCCGGGCGGATCGCAGCGGCGTCCTGCGGCCCGAAGCTGCGGCCGGCGACTGCGCCCGGCCGGTAGGACTGCACGAACACATCGGCGCCTTCGAGCAGCGCGTGGAAGTCGCGCTGGCCGTGGTCCGTGACCAGATCGACATGGGCTGAGCGCTTGCCGCGGCCGGTGTCGATATCGGCGACGTCAATGGTCGGCAGATTGGGTGAGATGACGCGAAGGACGTCCGCGCCGTGCGCGGCGAGCGTCCGGCCGCAAACCGGGCCTGCGAGCACGCGGGTCATTTCGAGCACGCGCAGGTTTTCCAGCGGCCGGGTGCCGGCTTTCATGGAAAGCTTCGGCGCGTCGCCGATCTTCTCCAGCGTGATCAGTGGAAGTGTCCGCACCGCCTGGCCTTGCGGATGCGCGTCCCATTCGGCGAAGGTGCGGGCCTTGGCGACCACCATGCCGGCTGCTGCCGCGGCATCCTCGAATTTTTCGGCGGTCCAGCTTTCCAAAGCGCGGGCCACCGCCTCGCGGTCGTGCGCGCATTGCAGGAGCTTCAGCACGCCATCGCGGTGATGCGGGAAGTTGGTGTGGATGCGCACCCAGTTGCCGTCGCCGCAGCGATAGGCGCCGGCGATCTTGTCCCACAGCTCGGGCGCCTCGCCGCCGTCGACGCGCAGATAGCGTTCACTGCGAAACTCGATCGCGGCGTTGCGGGCGTCGACCGTGATGTTTTGCGCTTTGCCGCCGCGGCGGCGGTGCAGTTCGGCGGCGGCGAGCGCCGCGGCGCCGATGCTGACCTGCGCCATCTGGCCGACATGGAACGACGACGGCAGCGCCGGATCGGCGCCGGTGAGCGCGATGCCGTGCAGCGCGTCGGCCGGCAGGCCGATGTCGTGCCAGAGATTTATCAGCGCCTGCTTGGCGTCCATCGCGGCGCAATCTAGCGCCGCATCCCGGCAACGCCAGGGCCTATTCGACCTTGATGCCGGTCTTGGCGACCAGCGCGCGCCAGAGCTCCGTTTCGCTGCGGATGCGCGTGGTAACGGCATCCGGCGGGCCGGGCTCCGGATCGAAGCCCTGCTTGGCGAAGGTCTCGATCACATCGGGTTCTTTGAGAATCTCGCCCATGGCGCGGTTGAGCTTGCCGACGATCGCGTCCGGCGTGCCGGCCGGCATCTCGTAGGCGAGCCAGAGCGCCACGTCATAGTCCTTTACGCCGGCTTCCATCATGGTCGGCACCTCGGGCAGCGACGACACCCGCTTCTTGCCCGTGGTCGCGAGCGCGCGGAGCGTGCCGTCGCGGATGTTCGCCAGCGTGGGGCCGACGGTGGCGAACTGCATGTCGAGGCGGCCGGCGATGATGTCGATCGACGACTGCGCCGAGCTCTTGTACGGCACATGGGTGATGTCGATACCCATGTCGCTGGTGAACAGCGCGGCGGCGAGATGCGCGAGGCTTGCAAGGCCGGCCGAGCCGTAGGTCAGCTTGCCGGGCTGGGTCTTGGCGAGCGCGGTGAGCTCAGACACGCTTTTCGCGGCGATCCCCGGATAGAGCACCAGCACATAGGGCGCGGCGCCGATCATGCCGACCGGCTTGAAATCGTTGATCGGATCGTAAGGGAGCTTGGTGCCTAGCGCCGGCGCCACACCATGCGTGCTCGCGGTGATCAGTCCGATGGTGTAGCCGTCGGGCGCGGCTTTCGCGACCACGTCAGCGCCAAGATTGCCGCTCGCGCCGGCGCGGTTCTCGACCACGAACTGCTGGCCGAGCTTGGTCGAGAACTTCTGCGCCATGACGCGGCTGACGATGTCGGTGGCGGAGCCCGCCGGGAACGGCACGATCAGCCGCACCGGGCGGTCCGGATAGTTCGCGTCCGATTGCGCCAGTGCCGATGTGGCTGTTGCTACGAGCGCGAGAGCCAGCGCGAACCGCATCATGAAGCAAACTCCCGGGCGAGCTTTGTGATCAGCTCTTCGAAATCGTTCAGGCCGTTGAAGCGCGGCGAGCCCGCCATTCGCGGCGTGAGAATGACGTTGTCGAAGGCGAGCAGCTCGTCGTCCTCGGCGACCGGCTCCTTGTAGTGCACGTCGAGCGCCGCGCCGCCGAGCCGGCCCGCGCGCAGCGCCTCGATCAGCGCGTCGCGGTTGACGACCGGCGCATTTGACACGTTGACCAGGAAAGCCCCGCGCTTGACCTGCGCGAACTCGGCGGCCCCTAGGAAATCGCGAGTCGACGGCAAGGTCGGAAGCTGCGGCAGGATGAAGTCGCTTTCCGCGAGCAGCGTCGCCAGCGGCACGTGCCGCGCGGAAAGCTCGCGCTCCTCGCTCTCGGGCGCTCGCGTGCGCTGATGGTAGAGAACGTTCATGGCAAAGGCCCTGGCCCGGATCGCAATCTCCTTGCCAATTTCGCCGAGGCCAATGATGCCGATGGTCGCACCGTTCAGTTGCCGGGTGCCGCCGAGACGGGCGTAGTTGCCGCCCGGCGTGTGCTGGCGCTGGAACGGCCGGAACGCGCCTTGCCGGGCCTTGATGCGCTCGACGGTGACGAGACCGTCCAGTTCATCGAGTTTCCGCGCGAGCATCAGCATCAGGCCGAAAGCGTGCTCGGCGCAGGAGACGTTAGCGCGGCGGCGCAACGTCAAAAGCTTCACGCCTCTTTCGGTACAGGCGGCCGTGTCGATGTTGCGCAGCCCCGAGCCGAACTTCTGCAGCACCTTCAGCCTGGGCGCGGCGGCGATGTCTTCGCGTGTGACGCGCAGCGACTCGGTCACCAGCGCCACGCAATCCTTCAGGTTGGCGCGCATTTCCTCTTCCGAGGTGACGAGTCGCACCTCGGCGGGATAGAGCGCCGCCGAGCCCTTGCGCACCCGCGCGCACCAGCCGGCAAAATCCGGCTCATCGGTCGACATGAAGTCGGCGAAGGCCGCGCGCCGCTCTTCGCTTGCTTTCGGATCGAGCACCAGCGGAATGAGCCGGGTGAACGGATCGTCCTCGACGACGATGACAGGAAGATCGGCCATGCCGCCTCCAACGCAGTTACAAGAGATATGGACGGCGAAGACTACGCCTGCTTCGGCTCGAGATCGACGCGCAGCGCCGTGAACACGCGGTTGTGCATCAGGTATGTGCCGACCAGCACCGACAGCTCAACGATCTCACGTTCGTTGTAATGCTTGCGCACCGCGTTGAAGACGTCGTCCGGCACCTCGGGTGCGGCGATCATCGCGTCCACGTAGGCGAGCGCCGCGCGCTCCGCCTCGTTGAAGAACTTCGAGCCCCGCCAGTCCTTCAGCGCCTCGCATTCCTCGACCGACACGCCATCCGGCACCGCGATCCGCGGCACGTGCTGCTGCAGCGCGTAGCCGTATTTCGCGGCCTGCGCGATCCGCACGATGGCGATCTCGCGGAGCCGCGGCGTCAGCTTGGTCTTCCAGCGGATCGCGCCGATGTGCTCGAACCAGGTCATGCAGACGGTCGGCGAGTGCAGAAGCAGCTTGTAGATGTTGATCAGTCCGCCGCGCGCGCCTTTGATTTTTGCGATATCGCCGGCGAGCTCCGGATGATCCTTCTCCTCGACGTATGGAATGCGGGCCATGGTTCCTTCCCCGAATTGCTTGTTGTTTGAAAAACGTGACGAGGCCGTCAGGCCTCGCCAATCTCGCGCAGCACTTCCTGGGTGTGCTCGCCGACCTTGGGCGGCGCGCGGTCGGCCGCGGCGCGGCGGCCGTTGATGGTGATCGGCGTGCGCACGCCCGGGAGCATGCCGCCCTTGGCGTCAGGGTGGGGCAGGTCGACGCGCATGTCGCGCGCCTTGACCTGCGGATCGTCGAACACCTCGCGCAGCGTGTTGATCGGCCCGGCCGGCACGCCGGCCTCCTCGAACTTCTCGGCGAGTTCCTGCTTGGAGAGCTTCTTGGTCAGTTCGAACAGCCGCGGGATCAGCGTCTCGCGGTTGACCACGCGCCCGGCGTTGGTCTTGTAGCGCTCGTCGTCGGCCATGGCGGGATCACCCAGCACCTGCATCATCTTGACGAACTGGCCGTCATTGCCGCAGGCGATCAGCATCCAGCCGTCTTTCGTCGGGAACGTCTGGTAGGGCACCACGCTCGCATGCGCATTGCCCATGCGCACCGGCGGCGTGCCGGAGACGAGATAGTAGGTCGCCTGGTTGGCGAGCACGCCGACCATGGTGTCCATCAGCGCCATGTCGACATGCGCGCCCTTGCCGGTGTGCTCGCGCTCCTTCAGCGCGGCGCAGATGGCGAGCGCCGAGTAAGTGCCGGTGAACACGTCGGCGAAGGCGACGCCGAGCCGCGTGGGCTCGCCCTTCGGATCACCGGTGATGTCCATGATGCCGCCCATGCCCTGCACCAGCAGGTCATAGCCGGCGCGGGTCTTGTACGGGCCGTCCTGGCCGAAGCCGGTGATGGAGCAATAGATCAGCCGCGGGTTGTCCTTCGACAGGCTCTCGTAGTCGAGGCCGTACTTCTTCAGGCCGCCATACTTGAAGTTCTCGACCAGCACGTCGGAGCGCGCCGCGAGCTTCTTGATGATGCGCTGGCCGTCCGGCGTCGCGAAATCGACGGCAATCGAGCGTTTGCCGCGGTTGCAGGCCAGATTGTACGACGAGGTCAGCCGCCCGCCGTCCTTGTCCTCCATGAAGGGCGGACCCCAGCCGCGGGTGTCGTCGCCCGGGCCGGGCTGCTCCACCTTGATCACCTCGGCGCCGAGATCGGCGAGGATCTGGCAGGACCAGGGGCCGGCGAGGATGCGGGCAAGCTCAAGCACGCGAACGCCCGCGAGCGGGCCCTTCTGCGGACCGGACATTTCGATAGGTTCCTTCCCGAGTTTTTTGCTGGCCGGCTTATAGCAAGATCAGCGCGTACGGAAACGCTCCACGGCGGCCTCGTCGACCTCGATGCCGAGGCCAGGGCCTTCCGGCAGGGCCACCATGCCGTTTTTCAACGGCAGCGGGCGGCGGACGATGTCCTCGGCGAGATAGAAATGCGTGAGGCTGACGCCCCAGTCGGCCTTGGGCACCGCGCAGGCCAGATGCAGCGCCGCGGCGCTGGAGATGCTCGACTCGGCGATTTTCGCCGCGATATTCACCGACAGGCCGAGCTTTTGGCAGAGCTTGCCGGCCTCGACCGCCGCGGTGATGCCGCCGAGCTTGATCAGCTTGAGCGATACGCCTGAGGCGCCGGCCTTGGCGCTGGAGACGATATCGGCGAACGAATGGATCGCCTCGTCGACGCCGATCGGCACCTTGGTGGCGCGCGTGAGCTTCCGGAGGCCTTCGAAGTCGTCGTAGGCGAGCGGCTGCTCGACGAACATCAGCTTCGCCTTGCGGGTCTGTTCGGCATACCGGCGCGCGTCGGCCAATGTCAGCCCGCAATTGGCGTCGGCGCAGAGCGGCGTCTTCGGCAGCGCCTCGCGCACCGCAAAGGCGATCGCAATCTCTTTTGCGAGCGGCTTCACGCCGATCTTGAGCTTGAAGAACTCGAAGCCCTCCTTTTGACGGACATGCGCCTCGGCGACGTCCTCCTCGGCGGTCTTGTTGCCGAGGAGCCACATCGGCTTGACGGCCTCGCGGCGCGGCTTGGTGACCAGATCGATCAGCCGCGTCCCGGACGCACGCCCGACCATATCGAGCACCGCCATCTCCACGGCCGAATGCGCGCCGCCATTGCCCAGCAGCGCACGGTGCAAACCCGGCCGCAGCGTGTTCCATTGCCGGGCATCCTGGCCGATGAGCCGCGGAGCGAGATAATCGCGCACGGCGGCGGTCAGCCCGCCCAGCGTGTCACCGGTCATGGTCGGCGCGGACCCGGCCTCGCCCCAGCCCACCGTGCCGTCGGTGGCCTCGATCCGGACCAGGATATTTTGCGCCGCGGTAATGGTCTCGCCCGCCATCTTCATCGCGGCCTTGAGCGGCAGCGCCACCGGGATGGCATCGACGCGGCGGATGGTAAGTGGCGGCAGATCGCGGGATCGTGCGGACGCCGACGAAAGTCTTGGTGTTTTCTGCAGCATGCGGTGTTCTAACACGTGGGGCTCGGGTGCGGAACTTCATTGCGCTGCACAACGAGGCCGCGACCCACTGACGCTTCGCATGGGCAGCCTGAAGCGGTATCAGTGGGCGCAAGTGAGTAGGCGTAAGTTGCGTTCACAAGGTGCAATGGCCCGAACGGGCCGCGGGGGCACGGAGTAGGGAGACAACAACATGACCATCACCCGGCGTCACATTCTTGCTGGAGCCATTGCCGCGCCCGCGGTCCTTGCAGGCTCGCGCCATGCCTTGGCGGCCCGCACCATCAAGATCTCGCATCAGTTCCCGGGCGGCACCGCGACCGAGGGTGACTTCCGCGACCGCCTGTGCCGGCAGTTCGCCGACAAGCTCGAGAAGAAGACCAACGGCTCGATTACCGCGCAGGTCTATCCGAACTCGTCGCTGATGAAGACGGTGGCGCAGTTCTCCGCGGTGCGCAAA
The DNA here is from genome assembly GCA_936924235.1 of uncultured Rhodoplanes sp. Taxonomy (GTDB): domain Bacteria; phylum Pseudomonadota; class Alphaproteobacteria; order Rhizobiales; family Xanthobacteraceae; genus Z2-YC6860. Next base: position 52,637 of record CAKZHN010000180.1, read on the forward strand.
GGCGTGCTCGATATGAGCTTCTATCCGATCTCCTACGCTGGCGGCGAATTCGCCGAGCTCAACATCGGCCTGATGCCGGGCCTGGTCAGCTCCTACAAGCAGGGCGCGGCCTGGAAGAAGGCGCCGGTCGGCCAGAAGTTCAGCGCGTTCCTTGCCGAAAAAGGCGTGCTGCTGATCTCGTGGGTCTGGCAGGCCGGCGGCTGCGCCAGCCGCGGCAAGTCGATCGTCAATCCGGACGACGCCAAGGGCCTCAAGATCCGCGGCGGCAGCCGCGAGTTCGACATGCTGCTGCAGGCGGCCGGCGCCACCACGCTGTCGACGCCGTCGAACGAGCTCTATGCAGCGATGCAGACCGGCGCCTGCGACGCGACCTACACGTCGTCGACCAGCCTGATCTCGTTCCGGCTCGAAGAAGTCGCCAAGAGCCTCACCACCGGGCGCGGCAAGTCCTACTGGTTCATGCTCGAGCCGCTGATCATGTCGAAGAAAGTGTTCGACGAACTCTCCAAGCCCGAGCAGGACGCCATCATGCAGCTCGGCCAGGAGATGGAGGATTTCGGCACCAAGGAGGCGATGGCCGACGACCAGAAGGTCGCGGACGTCTATGCCAAGAAGGGCCTTCAGGTCGCCGACCTCAGCGACGACGTCGTCGAGAAGTGGCGCAAGATCGCCCGCGACACCGCCTGGAAGGACTACGCAGGCAAGACCCCGCTGTCGGCCGAGCTGCTCAAGCTCGCGGACGGCGTCCAGGTCTCCTGACGTTTTTCTGAGGGGCGGCGGAGACAACCAAGGCGATGGCTCACGGCCTCGATCCGGCCGAGACCGGAACAACGGCGGCGCCGCATGCGGGCGCCGCCGGCTCCATTGAGTACTGGTTCTCGATCCTCAATCAACTGATCGTTCTGATCGCGTCGATCGCGCTGGTCGCGGCGTCGCTGGTGCTGACTTACAGCGTCATCGTCCGCTACTTCCTCCACATCTCGACCGACTGGCAGGACGAGATGTCGGTGTTTCTGATCATCGGCGCCGTGTTCATGTCGTCGGCCGCGATCCAGGCGCGCCGGGGCCATGTCGCGATCGAGGCGATCTCCAGCATGCTGCCGCCGCGCGCCAACCGTGTGCGGCTGCTTATCGTGGACATCTTGAGCTTGCTGTTCTGCGGCTTCTTCGCCTGGAAGTCCTGGATCCTGCTCGAGGAGGCCTGGGTCGAGAATTTCCATTCCGGCTCCACCTGGGGCCCGCCGCTCTGGGTGCCGTATTCGCTGATGACTTTCGGCATGATGCTGCTCACGCTGCAGATCCTGCTCCAGGTCGCGGGCGCCTTCATGGGTCGGAGGATGCCGGCATGACGGTCGGCACCATCGGCATTCTCTACGGTATCGTCACGCTGCTGGTGATGTTCGCCGGCATGCCGATCGCGTTCGCGCTCGGCGCGGTCGCGACCATCTTCATGATCGCGTTCATGCCGCCCGGCTCGGTCGATACCATCGCGCAGAACGTCTACGAGGAGATGGCGTCGATCACGCTGCTCTCGATCCCGCTGTTCATCCTCAAGGGCTCGGCGATCGGCCGCTCTCGCGCCGGCCAGGACCTCTACGGCGCGCTGCACGCCTGGATGCACAAGCTCCCCGGCGGGCTCGGCATCGCCAACGTGTTCGCCTGCGCGCTGTTTGCCGCCATGGCGGGCTCGTCGCCCGCGACCTGCTCGGCAATCGGCTCGGCCGGCATCCCGGAGATGCGCAAACGCGGCTATTCAGGCGGCTTCGCCGCGGGAATTATCGCGGCCGGTGGCACGCTCGGCATCCTGCTGCCGCCCTCGATCACCATGATCCTTTATGCGGTGGCGGCCGAGCAGTCGCTCGGCCGGCTGTTCCTCGCCGCCATCGGCCCGGCGCTGCTGCTGGTGTTCCTTTTCGCCGGTTACGCGATGTGGAAGTTCAAGCAGGAATACATCGCGGCGAAGGCGCTCTACGAGCGCGGCGGCGCGAAGTCGGAGCTTCTGCGCGAGGACACGCTGTCGGTGCGCGACAAGTTCGCGCTGCTGCCCCGCGTGCTGCCGTTCGTGGTTCTTCTGACCGGCGTGATGATCGCGCTCTATGGCGGCTACGCCACGCCGTCGGAGACCGCGGGCCTCGGCGCCGTGCTGGCGCTCCTTCTGATCGCCATGATCTATCACGTCTGGTCGCCGACCGAGCTGCGCCCGATCCTGGTCTCGACCCTCCAGGAATCGACCATGCTGATGCTGATCATCGGCATGTCGCTGCTCTATTCCTACGTGATGAGCTACCTGCACATCAGCCAGTCCACCGCGCAGTGGATCGTCGACATGCATCTGTCGCGCTGGGTGCTGCTCGCCGCGATCCTGGTGATGGTGATCGTGCTCGGCTTCTTCCTGCCGCCGGTGTCGATCATCCTGATGACCGCGCCGATCATCCTGCCGCCGCTCAAGGCCGCTGGCTTCGACCTGATCTGGTTCGGCGTCATCATGACCATCGTGATGGAGATGGGGCTCATTCACCCGCCGGTGGGCCTCAATATCTTTGTCATCAAGAACATCGCGCCCGACATTCCTCTCGCCGACGTGATCTGGGGCGTGATGCCGTTCGTGGTGCTGATGATGTTCGCGGTCGTGATCCTCTGCGTGTTCCCGGAGATCGCCACCTGGTTCCCCGACGTGATCATGGGCAAGTAGCGCCGCGGGCTACTTGAAGTACCAAGGGTAAGTCCAATAGGTCCCTTTCTCTCCCGCCTGATGGGCGCGCATAATTGCTTTTTCGCCGGCGCGGAGATCTTCGTCGACAATCACCGCCGTTCCGACCGGAAAGGTCCGGCACTCTCCCAAACTCTTCTGCTCGCGCCAGAATGTTGCGAAGCGAGCGGTATCGCCGCGCATCATCTCACCAAGGGTTTTCAACGTTTGCCATGACTTGCATGCGACGGCCGTGGTCGTTGCAGTCACCTTTTGGCCCGGGCTGTGCGCTTGCGCAGGACTAATGGTGATCATGACAACTGCGGTGACAATGATGCGCTTCACACTCCGCTCCCTGCTGATGGCAATGGGTATTGGACGAAGCACCGCCCGTGTTGATGGGCAGTAGGGCTGCTCCGCTTCGTCAGGGCGTTCCGCTCAATCCCAACATGGATTTGGCGCCCGTCGCGATGAGGGGATATGCGGGGCCGCGGGCATGCACCATGTCGAAGTGATTGGCGCCGTCGGGGATCAGCAGACGGACAGGATCACCCTTCTGCGTCGCGGCCTCCGCAAACGTCTTGGTGATCGTGATGCGCCACGGGCCGTCTTTGCTGCCAACGATGAGCAGTTGCGGGATGCCAAACGGCAGAAGCCGCATTGGATTCGTCTCGGCCCACAGAGGGGCGGCGGAGGCTGCGTCGGAGACATTCAGAAGCTGCAGCGAATCCTTGCGATCGCCGATCGTGAGTGCGCCCTCGAGATCGACCACGCCGGCAAGAGAGATCACACCCTTCAGCGGCAGCGGATCGGGGGCATACAACTTGCTGTCCTTGGGAAGATTGCGACGGCCTGCGAGCCACAGCGCGAGATGCCCGCCTGACGAATGACCAGCGACGACGACGCGATTCAGATCCAGCCGATACTGGGAGGCAATCTTGCGCAGGAAATCCACGGCTTTTGCGACGTCGAGAAACGTTTGGGGGTAGCCGCCGCCGGCGTTTCCGAGTCTTCGGTACTCGATGCTCCAGGTCGCGATCCCTTCCTGGGTCAGGGCTTCGACAAGCTGGTCAGTGTGGTTGATCGTCCAGTCGGCCGTCCATCCGCCGCCATGCAGGAAGACCAGGACGGGATAGCCCGAGGGTCCGGGGCTCGAATTCTTTGGAATACGCAAGTCGCCGAACGTCGACGGGTTCGTATCGTAGAGAATGCGATGGTCGGGCGGGGACGACGGCAGCCATTCGATCATATCGACCGATTTCGGATTGATGAAAGTGTCCCCGGCTTTGGCGCTGGTCGTCGCGATCAGCACATGGGCAAGAACGATGGCGTTCGCCAGGATCGTGCGTGAGTTCATTCCTTGGCCCCCAGGTTTCAGTTGCCTTCAATCACCCCGGCAAGTTCGGCAGCAAACGACGCGCGTTGCCGTGTTCGATGGCCGCAACATCTTCGGCACTGAAACCGTACTTGCTGATTCCCGAGATGACCTCGGCTGCGGTCCGCGCCGGATAGTCGCTCCCCAGGAGCAGCTGGGAAACCGGCACCAGCGAAAGAAGCCCAGCCACCGTGCCCGGGAGGTTCGACTGGGCAAGGTCGTAATAAAATTTCCGGATTTCGTGCGACAGGCCGTTCGGCAGGATGGAGTTTGCATCCTTGAGCGCCGCCGCCTCGCGGACAAACCGCTGGTAGAGGAACGGCATGGTCCCGCCGGCGTGCGAGAAGATCCAGCGGATGTTCGGAAACTTCGCCGCCGTTCCGCTGAACAGGAGGCTTGCGATCGTGCGTGTCGTGTCGGTGCCGAGCTCGATCGAGGAATCTCTCACATATTTCGGCAACGGGTTCTTGCAGCAACTCGGGCTGAGCGGATGCGTATAGATGACAGCGCCGCGGCGGTTGAGCTCCTCATAGACGGGCCAGAACGCGGCATCGCCGAGATACTTCTCGCCATAGCTCGTCACCAGACAGATGCCCTCGGCTTTCAGGGTAGCGAAGGCATATTCGATTTCCTTCAAGCTGCCGTCCGGATCGGGAAGCGACAGGGCCGCGAACATCCGGAAGCGTCCAGGATAATCCTTCACCAGACCCGCGGCATAATCGTTGCTCTCGCGCGCCAGCCGCTGTCCGAGTGCGATGTCGCCGAACCACACGGCCGGCTGAGTCAGGGATATCACGGCGGTCGCCACGCCGTTCTTGTCCATGTCCTCGATCGACAACGCGGGCTTCCACCACGGCTGCAACTGCTCCGTGGGAGCGAGGCGGGCCAGATCGGCCATGTATTTCGGCGGCAGGATGTGGTGATGAACATCAATGCGGCCCGCGCTCTGCGCCCGCGCCGCGACCGGCGCCAGCAACGTGCCCAAGCCGAGTGTCGCGAGGCCCGACACCACGTCGCGCCGCCGTGGATTCGATAGCGTCGAATTGTCAGCGGCCTGAACGGCCTTGTGGTGCTGACTCCCGTTGTCCCACGTCACCAGGGTTCCCTCCGATGCAATCAGCGCACAGCCTAGTCGAGCTTGGATGTGCTGACCACGGCCCACGTGCACGGTGGACGCCTTGACGCTTTACGACTCGAAGATGAACCGTGTGCCGACCGCGGAGTGCACCACCTTCTCGCCCATCGCCTGCCGCGCGAGATCGTAGAACCGGTCGCCGGTACAATGCGCCGGGATGAGATGGTCCGGATTGATCTCCTGGAACGCCCTGATGGTGTCGCGGATGTAGTCGTCGCCGAGCGGCGGCACGATGTGGAAGCCGCCGATCACGGCGTGGACCTTGTCGATGCCGGAGACCTTCCGCGCCTGATAGACGGCGTTGATCACGCCGCGATGGCTGCACGAGGTCAGCACCACCAGGCCCTTGCCTTTGACGTTGTAGATGGTCGCGATCTCGTGGTCGAAGTCGTCGGGGATGTACTGGCCGATGTTCTTCGCTGCGGGCATCTTCTCCGGGTAGCAGCCGAAGCCGTCGAAGATGCCAACGATCTCGCGGGTCGGCAGCAGCGGCTTCTCGAACGAGGTCTGGCCGATCCGGCCGGTGGTGAAGGCGTGATCGGCGACCAGGGCAGGGCCCTCCGATAGCATCAGCGCCAGGTCGGCATCCATGATTGCCCGGCGGTCGAGCGCGCCGAAGTTGCCGCCCGCGTTCTGGCGCAGGCAGAACGCGTCCTCGCCGCCGACATAGAATGGCAGCTTACCTTTCAGCTTGCCCTTGTTGGCCTTCAGAAATCCGACCATGCCGCCGAAGTGGTCGTAATGGCCGTGGCTCAGCACCATGGCGTCGAACACCGACGGATCGACCTTCAGGATCGACATGTTGTTGTTGAGCGTCTCGGCGGTGTAGCCGAAATCCACCAGCACGTTGCGCGTCTCGCCGTTGGCTTGCGATTCCGCATGCATGGCAAGGCCCCATTCGCCGTTCAGCGCCGCATAGGGCGGCGCGTCGGGTCGCGTGTTGCCAGAGCGGCGCTCGATGGTGAGATCGCCGCGCTTTTCGTTGGGCACAAACTGGATCACGACATTGTCGGTGACGATCCGCACCGCCAGCCGATCGACCTCCGGCACGTTGCGGCCGAGCGGCTTGGCCTCCGCGGTGCGCGCCGCGCCTGCCAGCGCCGCCATCATGGCGGTGACGAAGCCCGCTCCGCCCGAGCACAGCGCACCGAGCGAGGATGCATCCGGGATGCAGTTGCAGCCGCTGAACAGCATGGGCGTCCTCCGACCGGTGGATTCGTTGTGTTCACCACACCGTCCGCGGATTATGCTGCGGCCTGGAAAAGCATCAAGAGACGAACCGAGGTTGAGAAATGATTCTGTTGTCGAACGGCGGCACCAACATCCAGCGGGCGGGCGCGCCATCCGACACCATCGTGGTCGGCACCGTCGACGGGATCGCGATGCTGGCGAAGGGTGAGCGCGGCTGGGCCGTCAAGCATCGCGCCCTGCAGGGCGTGTTCGTCAGCGGCGTCACGGCGCTCGACGACGGCACGCTGTTCGCCTCGACCCGCGGCGTCGGCGTCGCGCGCAGCACCGACGGTGGCATCAAGTGGAATTGGATCAACGAGGGGTTGTCGCATCACGAGTTCTGGTCCTGCCGCGCCGGCAAGCTGCAGGGCCGCGACGTGGTGTTCGCCGGCGCGCTGCCGGCGCATCTCTATGTCAGCGAGGACAAGGGCAACACCTGGCGCGAGATGAAGGCGTTCCGCGACGCCAAGACCGTGAAGAAGTGGACCTTCCCGCCGCCGCCGCGCATCGGCCACATCAAGGACATCGTGCTCGACGGCGACCGGCTCTGGGTCGGCGTCGAGATCGGCTCGCTGCAGGTCTCGAGCGACTTTGGCCAGAGCTTCACCGAGCTGCCGGTCGATCCCGATCCGCAGGAATGCGACATCCACCGCATTCTCGTGCATCCGGCGCGGCCCAACCGCATCATCATCGCCAACGGCATCGTCGGCATGATGGTGAGCGAGGATGGCGGCAAGAGCTTCCAGCGCATCAAGATGCCGGCGGAAGCCAACTACCCCGACGCGATCGTCATCCATCCCGACGAGCCGGATCTGCTGTTCATGTCGGCGGGCGTCGGCTGGCCGGTGCACTGGTACGAGCTCGGCCGCGCCCGCGGCAAGATCTTCCGGAGCCGCGATGCCGGCAAGACCTGGGAGCGTCTGCTCGGCGGCCTGCCAAACGGCCAGCGCGCGCTGTTCTCGGCGCTCACCGTCGAGGCGCGTAAGGACGGCTATTCGCTCTATGCGGCCGACACCGACGGGCAGGTGTTCGAGAGCCTCGACGGTGGCGACACGTGGACCATCATCGCCGACGTGCCGCCGGTCTCGAAGGCGGATTTCTACAAAGGCCTGGTCCGCGACCGCGTGAAGCTCGCCAACGTCGACGACATCGTCGCCAATCCGACCGCGACCAAGCGCTGGCAGGAGGCCGGCAAGGCGATCTAACCGCCTTAGCGCCGGCCCATCGTGTGACTGTCCAAGCAGTCGTAGTAGCGCTGCCGCTGCGCGGTGCCGATGCCGCCCTGGTACTGCCATCGCCGCCGGCCTGGATTCCAGTAGGCGCCGGCCTCGCGGTGGCATTGGGCCTGTATCGACGGGTATGCATTTCTCGCTGACGCCGCGTCCGTCGCCATCAGCGACGAAAGCGCGGCACCGAAAACAACGATCGTGGCGCTGATTTTCATCATTGCCAGTCCTCGGCAAAACAGCAGCCCCTGCACGTCGAAAATATCACCGGCCGGCGTGTGCGCCGATGGGGCAAAAGGGCAGGGGCTGTCAGGCTTCGCCGATCTCTTTCAATATCTCCGCCGTGTGCTCGCCGAGCCGCGGCGCCGGATGCTCCGCCGCCGCAGGCTTGCCGTCGACCACGATCGGGGTGCGGATGCCGGGGATGCGGCCGCCCTTGGCATACGCGCTCGGCAGGTCGAGCAGCATGCCGCGATGCTTGATATGCGGGTCCTCGAACACCTGGTCGAGATTGTTGATCGGGCCCGCCGGCACGCCGACCGCTTCGAGCTTGTCGGCGAGGTCCTGCATCTTGAACTTAAGCGTCAGCGCAGTGAGCTTGCCGATCAGCTCGGCGCGATTGGCGAGCCGCGACTTGTTGTCGATGTATTTCGGGTCCTTCGCCAGCTCCGGCGCGCCGAGCACACCGCACAGCTTCTGGTACTGGCTGTCGTTGCCGGTGGCGATGATGATGTAGCCGTGATCGGCAACCGGGAACACCTGGTAGGGCACGATGTTGGGATGCGCGTTGCCGATCCGCTCCGGGATCTTGCGCGAGGCGAGATAGTTCATGCCCTGGTTGGCGAGCACGCCCACGGTGGTGTCGACCAGCGCGGTGTCGACATAGCCGCCCTTGCCGGTGCGCTCGCGCTGCGCGAGCGCCGCGAGGATGCCGATCACCGAATACATGCCGGTCATGATGTCGGACACCGGCACGCCCGCGCGGGTTGGTTCACCATCTGCCGTGCCGGTCAGGCTCATGAAGCCGCCCAGGCCCTGCGCCATCAGGTCGTAGCCGGCGCGCGACGCATAAGGGCCGTCCTGGCCGAAGCCGGTCACCGAGCAATAGATGAGGCGCGGGCAGCTCGGCGCGAGACTCTTGTAGTCGAGCCCGAACTTGGCGAGCCCGCCGACCTTGAAGTTCTCGATCAGCACGTCGGAGCGCGCCGCGAGCTTTCGCACGATGCGCTTGCCGTCCTCGCTCTCGAAGTCGGCCTCGATCGAGCGCTTGCCGCGGTTGGTGGCGTGGAAATAGGCGGCGCCGAGATGGCCGCCGTCCTTGGCCTCGATGAAGGGCGGGCCCCAGGCGCGGGTGTCGTCGCCGGCCTTGCTGCGCTCGACCTTGACCACGTCGGCGCCGAGATCGGCCAGCACCTGCCCGGCCCACGGTCCGGCGAGAATGCGGGCCAGCTCCAACACGCGAAGACCAGACAGTGGACCGGCCATGAGGACTCCTTAAGGCAGCGATTAACCAGAAAACTCAAGGGAACCTGTGGCCCGGTGCCGCGATTTTGTCCAGGGCCGGTAAGTGCCTGCCATGCGCCACCTTGAACAGTCGTGTTTCGTTCAACATTTCCAGTAGAATGAGCACCCGAATCTCCAAGGAAATTCCCAGGAACGTCCCCCCGATGAACACGTCCTTTTTCGGCGAAATGCTCAACAGCATCACCGAACGCGGCCGCGCGCTGCTCGACCGGACGCGGGACCGGCGGGACGTGGCGGCGGCGCGGTCGGAAAGTCTGGCCGATCTGTGCGAGGAACTGCTGTCGGGCCGCGGCGAGGCCTCCGGCGTGGCGCTGGCCGGCGAGATCCTGGAGAAATACTCCGAGCTGACGACCGGCCCGCGCATCGCCTTTTTCGAGGCGCTGGCGACGCGCTTCGGGCCGGACCGCGAGGCGGTCGACGCCGCCATCAAGGACTGGCAGGCCGGGCCGTCCGACGAGACCGCGGCGGAGCTTCATACCGCCGCCGAGGCGCGGCGCCAGGAACTCCTGCGGCGGCTCAACCTCGCGCCGGGCGGCACCGCGGCGCTGGTGCGGATGCGCGAGCAGCTGCTCGACGCGCTCGGCCATCGCAAGGACCTTGCCGCGGCCGATGCCGATTTCGTGCACCTGTTCTCGTCGTGGTTCAACCGCGGCTTCCTGGTGCTGCGCCGGATCGACTGGTCGACGCCGGCGATGATCCTCGAGAAGATCATCCGCTACGAGGCGGTGCACGAGATCGCGAGCTGGGACGACCTGCGCCGCCGCATCGATCCGCCGGACCGGCGCTGCTACGCGTTCTTCCATCCGGCGCTGGTCGACGAGCCGCTGATCTTCGTCGAGGTGGCGCTGACCCGCGAGATTCCCGATGCGGTCGGGCCGATCCTCGCCAACGGCCGCGAGGCGATCACGCCGGACCGCAGCAAGGTCGCGGTGTTCTATTCGATCTCGAACTGCCAGCGCGGGCTCGCCGGCGTGTCGTTCGGCAGCTTCCTGATCAAGCAGGTGGTCGAGGAGATTTCGCGCGAGAACGTCAAGCTCGGCACTTATGTCACGCTGTCGCCGGCGCCGGACTTTGCCCGCTGGCTCGACCGCGAGCGCAAGACCGAGAATTCCAAGGTGCTGTCGTCCGAGGATATCGAGCTGCTCAAGGGCCTCGATCAGCCCGACTGGTGGCGCAAGCCCGAGCTCCATGAGGGCTTCCAGGACTCGTTCCTGCGCGCCGCCGCCTGGTACTACCTGAACGCCCGCAACCGCCGCGGCCTGCCGGTCGACGCGGTGGCGCGGTTTCATCTCGGCAATGGCGCGCGGCTCGAACGGCTCAACTGGCTGGGCGACGTGACCGATAAAGGTCTCAATCAGTCCTACGGGCTCATGGTCAACTACCTCTACGACCTCGAGCACATCGAGAAGAACCACGAGGCCTATGCCGAAGGCCGCCGCGTGGTGGCCTCGAACGCCGTGCGCCGCCATCTGCGCGGCGCGGCGGCGGGCGTGACCGATCTGGTGCCGGCGGCCGGCTGATCTGCACGAGGTGGCCTTTTCAAAGGCCGCTGTCGGCTTATGCTTGAGACCGCCGCAAGCCGTGGTCTCAAGCGTTAGGTCGTGCCGATGAATCAGCAGTCCAAGATGCCAGCCGTGTTCAGCGATGAAGCGCTGGATATCCTGTTCCGCAAGGCGCGGAGCTTCAACGACTTCACGGCGCAGCCGGTGACCGACGCGGAGCTGCGCGCGCTCTACGAGCTTGCCAAGTGGGGGCCGACCACGGCGAACTCGCAGCCGCAGCGGGTGGTGTTCGTGAAGAGCCCCGAAGCCAAGGAAAAGCTCGGGCCGGCGCTGTCGTCGCAGAACCGCAAGAAGGCGCTCAATGCGCCGGTGGTTGCGATTCTGGCCTACGACATGCGCTTCTTCGAGCACCTGCCGAAGCTGTTCCACAATCCGCAGGCGCGCAGCTGGTACGAGACCACGCCCGAGCAGATCCGCACCACGGCGCTGCGCAACGCCACGCTGCAGGGCGCCTATCTGATGCTGGCGGCGCGCATCGTCGGCCTCGACTGCGGACCGATGTCGGGGTTCAAGAACGACGTCGTTGACGCCGCGTTCTTTCCCGACGGGCGATTCAAGTCGAATTTCCTGTGCTGCCTCGGCCACGGCGATCCGTCGACCCTGCCGAAGCAGGACTACCGCTTCGCCTTCGACGAGGCCTGCCAGATCGCGTGAGCGATCCGAGGGCGAAATTTCAACGACACACGCCGTAGCTAATGACCCTGGGTCCCCGCGAAAGCGGGGACCCAGGGCTGCAATCACCACTCGTTCAGTTGGATTGAAGAACTAGCTCTTGCCGTAGACCGGCACGACGCCGCCGCGAGTGACGGCGTTGTCGGGCGATGCGAGGAACGCGATCGTCGCCGCGACCTCCTCGACCTTGGGCCAGGCTGAGAAGTCGGCCTTCGGCATCGATTTGCGGTTGGCTGGCGTGTCCATGGTCGATGGCGCGACCGCATTCACCAGGATGCCGTCCTTGGCGACCTCTTCGGCGAGCGCGACCGTCATGGCCGCAACCGCGGCCTTGCTCGACGCATAGGCCACCATGCCGGCGCCGCTGCGCCACTCCAAAGCCGGACGCGCCGCCACGTTGACGATGCGGCCGCCGTTCTGGCCGATCGCCTTCACGGCGGCCCGGCAGCAGAGGAAGCAGGCGACGAAGTTCATGTCGACCTGCTGCATCAGCCTGGCCTTGTTGGTGTCGCCGATGTTCTGGGCGGCGAAGCCGCCGGCGAGATGGATCGAAGCCCAGAGCTTCGGCACCGCGTCGTACAGCTTTGCGACCTCGGCCTCGTCGGCGAGATCGCCGACCGCGTGCAGCGTCACGTTCTGCTTGTGCGGAAAGGACTGCGCCTCGGCCTCGTGCAGATAGCTCACATGGCAGTGCGCGCCGGCCTTGAGCAGTGTCGCCACAACGGCGCGGCCGAGCGCTCCAGTGCCGCCCGTGACGACAACCTCGCGCCCGGCGAAATCCATGATCAACCCCTCCCGCGCTTGGCGCGCGTCGGCAGCACCTGGAATTCAAGCCAGTTCGCGATCTCGCCGGTCCGCAGCTTCTTCTCGAGGACGTTGCGGCTGATGCCGTGCCGCCACGACAGCCGCTTGTCTTCGGGATTGCGGTCGAGCGTGTCGAGGTCGCTCGCAAACGTTTCGATATCGGCGGTGTTGAGGAAGAAGCCCTCGTCGATCAGGCGCGGCCCGATGCGGCGCACGATGGTCGCCACCTCGCGCAGCGGATATTCCGGATGGTACTGCACGCCCCAGGCGGTGGTGCCGTTGTACTTGATCTCGGCGCTCTGCACGTCGGAGACCTGGTTGGTGGCGAGCACCGTCATGCCCGGCGCGATGGTCTCGACCTCGTCGAGATGAACCGTCGGCGCGTTGAACACCTCCGGCTTGCCGACATACATCGGATGCTTGCGGCCGGGCTCGGTGAGCCGGATGCCGCGGCCGAAGCCGATCTCGCGGCCCTTCGGGTTCTTGCGCACCGTGCCGCCGGCCGCGGTGGTCAGCACCTGCAGCCCCCAGCAGCTGCCGAACAGCGGCGTGCCGGCCTCGAGAATGGCGCGCGTCAGCTCGATCTGCCGTGTCACCGCCGGGCCGCCGTCATAGATGTGCAGGCCGGAGCCGGTGATGGCGACGCCGTCATAGCCCTCCAGCGCCTCGCCGGTGGGCAGGTTCGAGCCGGGATCGCCCGGGAAGCAGATGTCGACGACGGCGCTGGGAAGAAGTTCCTGCAGCAGATTGGCGTAGCCCGTGCTCGACACCGTACCGCCGGCCGCCACGTGCTGGGCGCGCGTTTCCGGGGAGTTTCCTTCCATGACGAGGAGGCGAGGGGCGGGCATCGGGCCTTCAGAGCAGCGGGCTTGTTACTGTCATGTAGTGGACATTTGCGGCAAAGATGAGGGGCCATCATACCGCAAGATCAACGAATGGTTATACTGGCTGGCCGGGTTATCCTCCGGATGGGGTGCGCGATGCGCCGAACCTTTCGTTCCGATGCCCTCAAGCGTTGCCTTCTGGCGCTGCTGATCGCGGCTTTGTCGTTTGCCATTCCGCCGGCCGCCAGGGCCGAAGCCACCGCGCTGGACGAGCTCGTCGCCTCGGTGGTCCGCATCAAGACCTTCATCAATCCGGACGGCAGCTCGGTGCAGAACCTCGGCCGCGAGCGCGAGGGCGCCGGCGTCGTCATCGACGAAAGCGGCCTCGTACTCACCATCGGCTACCTGATGGTCGAGGCGCATGCGGCCGAGATCGTCACGTCGGCGGGGCGCACGCTGCCCGCGACGGTGGTCGGTTACGATCACATCACCGGTTTCGGGCTTTTGCGCACGCTCGAGCCGCCGAAGATCAAGCCGCTGCCGCTCGGCCGGTCGGCCGACGTCAAGCAGCAGGATCCGCTGCTGGTCGCGAGCTACGGCGGCGTTGCCGCGGTGCTGCCGGTGCGGGTGGCGAGCCGGCGCGTGTTCGCCGGAAGCTGGGAGTATCTGGTCGAGGATGCGATCTTCACCAGCCCGCCGCATCCGTCCTGGAGCGGCTCGGCGCTGATCAACCGTGAGGGCAAGCTTGTCGGCATCGGTTCGCTGATCGTCGGCGATGCCAAGGGCGAGAACGAGCCGAGCCCGGGCAACATGTTCGTGCCGATCGACCTGCTGCCGCCGATCATGGGCGACCTGCTGTCGAAGGGCCGCGTCGCAGGGCCGGGGCGGCCATGGCTCGGCGTCAACGCGCAGCCGGTCGCGGGCAAGCTCGTGGTCGGCCGCGTTGCGCCGGAAAGCCCGGCCGGCAAGGCTGGCCTCAAGCGCGGCGACGTCATCGTCGGCATCGGTGGCGTGAAGACCTCGACGCTGGTCGAGTTCTATCAGCGCATGTGGGCAACCGGCGACGCCGGCGTCACGGTGCCGCTCGACCTGGAGTCCAACAGCGGCTCGCGGCGGCTGGACGTGCAGTCGGTGAACCGGCTCGACACGCTGAAGCTGCAGTCGACGTTCTAAGGGCCGACTACCTTCAATTCGCGGGTGCATGTTTCAAACATCCCTATAGGCGTGCGTCATCGGCCCCGTACAAAGTGCGGCGCTGGGGCTGCGCCTTCTCTTCTTTTCCCTCGCATGCGTGAGGGAGCGGAGCGCCGGCGAGGCGCTACGTTGTCAGTCTGGCACCTCAGAGAGGTGCCGCGTGCCGTATGACCGGCACGCACGCCTCCCGGCGCTCCACTGTG
>CAKZHN010000181.1 GCA_936924235.1 uncultured Rhodoplanes sp.
ACACGCGCAGATCGTCGAAGCCGTCATAGCCGAGCTCCTTGAAGGTCGGCACCTCCGGCGCGGTGTTCGAGCGCTTGTCGCCGGTGACAGCGAGCGCGATCACCTTGCCGGCGTCGCGCAGGCCCTTGGAATTGCCCGGCGTGTCGAAGGTGAACTGCAAGGTCCCGGCCGCGGCGGCAAGCAGCTGCTGCGTCGTTCCCGGATAGGGCACGTGTTGCCCCTTGATGCCGGTCCGCTTCAGCAGCAATTCCGTCACCAGATGGCCGCCGGTGCCGATGCCCGGTGAGCCCCAGTTGAGCTGCCCCGGCCGCGCCTTGGCGTAGGCCAGGAACTCCGGGAACGTCTTCACACCAAGATCGGGGTTCACCGCCAGAAGGAACGGGAACGTGAACAGCAGCGCGATCGGATCGAAGTCGCGCTTGACGTTCACCGGATTGCCGCTGATCACCAGCGGCGCCAGCACGATGAAGCTGTTGGAGGCGAGCAGGATGGTGTGGCCGTCGGCCTCCGACCGTGCCACCGTCATGCAACCGATCGAGCCGGAGGCGCCCGGCATGCTCTCCAGCACGAAGCTCTGGCCGAAGGTGCTCTTGAGGCTGTCGGCATAGAGCCGGAAATTCTGGCTCGGGCCGCCGGTCGCGGTCGGCGAGATCACCCGCACGGCGCGCGACGGCCAGCCGTCGACCGCGCTCTGCGCACGGGCCGCCTCGCCAAAGCCGGACAAGAGGCCGGCGGCTCCCGCCAGCGCCATGAAATCACGCCGCGTCGTCATCACAACCTCCCTTGAGCGCCCGACTTGCTTCCTTCGAACTGTCTTGGCGGCGCGCCTTTTTTATTTCAGGCAAGCATGCTTGATATGGGCAGGCTGGTTCAAGCCTGAATGCCGGGAGCGATCATGAGCACCGAACGTCTGTTGCCGACCACCGTGGTGGGCAGCTACCCACAGCCGGACTGGCTGGTCGATCGCACGCTGTTGCGCACCATGGTGCCGCGCGTGCGCGTCCATGAGCTGTGGCGCGTACCGGAACCGCATCTGGCGCAGGCGCAGGACGACGCCACGCTGCTCGCGATCCGCGACATGGAGCGCGCCGGCATCGACATCATCACTGACGGCGAGATGCGCCGCGAGAGCTATTCCAACCGCTTCGCCACCGCGCTCGACGGCATCGACAACGACAATCCGGCGACCATCACCAACCGCGCCGGCCGCTCGGTCAGCGTGCCGCGCGTGGTCGGCAAGGTGAAGCGCAAGGGTCCGGTCGAGCTCGACGACATGAAGTTCCTGCGCCGCAACACCGAGCGCAAAGCCAAGATCACCCTGCCCGGCCCCTTCACCATGGCGCAGCAGGCCCATAACGAGTTCTACAAGGACGTCGACGAGATGGTGATGGACTTCGCCGCCGCGGTGAACGAGGAGGCGCACGAGTTGCAGGCGGCCGGCGCCGACGTGATCCAGCTCGACGATCCGTGGCTGCGCAACGATCCCGACGCCGCCAAGCGCATCGCGGTGCGCGCGCTGGATCGCGCACTCAAGGGCCTCAAGGTGCCGACCGTGGTGCACCTGTGCTTCGGCTATGCGGCGGTGGTGTCGAAGGACAAGCCGGTCGGCTATTCGTTCCTGCCGCAGCTCGCCGACAGCGCCGCCGACCAGATCTCCATCGAGGCGGCACAGCCCAAGCTCGATCTCGGCATGCTCAAGGACTTCTCCACCAAGACCATCGTGCTGGGCGTGATCGACCTCGGCGACGAGGCGGTCGAGACGCCTCAGGTGGTAGCCGACCGCATCCGTTCGGCGCTGAAGTTCATCGACGCGAAACGGCTCGTTCCCGCGCCGGACTGCGGCATGAAGTACCTGCCGCGCGACGTTGCGTTCGGCAAGCTGAAGGCGCTGAGCGAAGGCGCCGCGATGGTGCGGCGGGAGCTTCAGTAGCAGCCAGAAACGCAGGCGTCGTGGCCGGGCTTGTCCCGGCCATCTCGCTAAGGGAGGCATTGTGCCCGCCTAAACGAGATGCCCGGCACAAGGCCGGGCATGACGTCGGAGTTTGTTGCGACAGGCCAGGCAGAGCCGCTAACCACCGTACAGATAGTTCGGCAGCCACAGCGTCATGCCGGGCCACAGATACATGATGATCATGCACACCACGATCACGGCCATGTAAGGCATCATGCCGTTGAAGATCTGGTTGAGCGTGACATGCGAGGGCGCCACGCCCTTCAGATAGAACGCCGACATCGCCACCGGCGGCGACAGGAACGCCGCCTGCAGGTTGACGAACACCAGCGTGCCCCAGAGCACCGGGTCGATGTTGAAGTGCTTCAACAGCGGCAGGAAGATCGGCACGAAGATCACGATGATCTCGGTCCATTCCAGCGGCCAGCCGAGAATGAAGATGATCGCCTGCGACAGGATCATGAACTGGATCGGCGTGAGGTTCAGCGACAGCACCCACTGCTCGACCAGCGCCTGACCGCCGAGGATCGCGAACACGCCCGAGAACAACGCCGAGCCCACGAACAGCCAGCACACCATTGCGGTGGTCTTGGCGGTGAGAAACACCGCCTCCTTGGTGCGCTTCCAGTCGAGCGTGCGGGCCTGGACCGCCAGCAGGAAGGCGCCGGCCGCGCCGACGCCCGCGGATTCGGTCGCCGTCGTGATGCCCAGCAGGATCACGGCGAGCACCACCACGGTGAGAATGCCGAGCGGCATCACCGACGACGTCAGCAGCTTGATGACCTCGAGACGATCGGCATCAAGCCGCGCGTAATAGCGGATCTGCCAAAGCGCACAGACCACCGCGATGATGCCGAACCACAGATAGAAGCCCTGCGGCGGTCCCTGCTCGGCAGGCGTCGCCGGGCCTGCGCCCAGTCCTGGCGTGCCGAGTTGCTCGACGCCGGAGAACACCTCCTGCGCGCCGGCCTGCTGGTGAATCACGACATACCACCACACCGTCGCGAGCGTACCGGCGACCAGGATGAAGGGGACCAGCGCCGCGGCGAAGTTCTTCAGCAGCAGCACATAGGATACCCGGCCCTGCTCGGTCTGGATCGCCATGGCCCTGCCGGGCGAAACCAGCGACGACAGAAGTGCGACAAAGACGTTCCGCGAATAGACCGCCTGGAATTTCCGCAGCCAGTCCGGCACCGGCACCTTGGTCTGCTCCTCCGGCAGCTTCGGCGCGATCTTCGGATTAATCATCGCCCAGCCGATGATGTAGACGAGATAGAGGAACGACAGGAAGAAGCCCGGGAACATCGCGGCGGCGTAGAGCTTCACCACCGACTGCCCGGCCACCGCCGCATAGACGATGATCATCACCGACGGCGGAATGAGGATGCCGAGCGTGCCGCCGGCCGTGATCACGCCGGAGGCGAGCTTCACGTCATAGCCGGCGCGCAGCATCGGGTTGAAGGCGATGACGCCCATCAGCACCACGACGGCGCCGACCAGCCCCGAAGCGATACCCCAGAACGTGCACACGATCAGCGTCGCCACCGCGAGCGAGGCCGGCACGTTCCGGAACGCGAGCTGGATCGAATAGAACATCTTGTCGACCAGGGCGCCGCGTTCCATCACGTAGCCCATCAGCACGAACAGCGGGATCGAGATCAGGACGTCGTTGGTCATCGCACCGTAAGTGCGCTGGACCATCAGCTCGAACACCTTGTTGTCCAGGAACAGATGCGTCGGGTCGTAGAACGCGATGAAGCCGAAGAACATGCCGAGCCCCATGAGCGTGAACGCCGTGGGGAAGCCCATCATGATAACGACCACGATGAGGCCGAGCATCAGGAGCCCGAGTGCGGGGTCGCTCATGTGTTGAGGTCTCCGCCCATGCCGCGCTGGCGCGCAACCTCGTCGATTTCCTTGGCGCGCTCGATCGCGACCTTGCGCGATTCCTCGTCGACGTACTGGCTGTTGGCGAGTTGCTCTCCGACCACGTCGATCTCGGCGACGTCGTGAAGCCGGCTCGGCCATTCGCCGGTCTTGAGGCAGACCGCCGCGCGGATGATTTCTGCGATGCCCTGCAGCATCACGAATGCACCGGCGATCGGGATCATCGACTTGAAGTGATAGACCGGCGGCCCGTTGGCCGTGACTGTCGAATGCTCGGCGATCCGCCAGGAATCCGCAGCGTAGAAGTATCCAGCGAAGATCAGCGCCGCGATGCCGGGAATGAAGAACACCAGGTACAGCACCAGGTCGAGCGTCGCCTGGGTGCGCGGCCGCATCGAGCTGTAGAGAAAGTCACCGCGCACGTGGGCGTTCTGCGCCAGCGTATAGGCGCCGCATAGCATGAAAAGCGTGCCATACAGCATGTTGTCGAGATCGAAGATCCAGGCGGTCGGCGCGTTGAGGATGTAGCGCTTGAAGACCTCGACGCAGACCACGGCCATCAGGATGACGATGAGCCAGGACGCCGCCTTGCCGACCCAGGTGCTGATGCCGTCGATGGTGTGCAGAACGTTTTGGACGCTCATGTTCGCCAGTCAATGGGAGTTCAGGTACGACAAAGCACCATCCGGTCGCCCCACCGGATGGTGCCTTGCCAGCTCACGCGCCGTCAGATCGGCGATTTCGCGTTCGGTCCGTAGTAGTGATCGAACGCAATCTTGCGGCTGACGACGTAGTCCTGTTCCCAGCGCGTCGCGCGCTTCGCGAAGGCGATCTGCGACTCGATGATCTCCTTGAAGAGCGGATTGGACGCGATGTACTTCTTCGCGATTTCGTCATAGAGTTCGAGCTGGCGCTTGAGGACGGCGTCCGGCGTCTTGAAGAACCGCACCTTGTCCTGCGTCTGCAGGGTGATGTAGTCCTGCGAGTTGCGGTCGATCGCCTTCCACTGCATGTCCTGCGAGGCGGCCTCGACGGCGTTCTCGATGATCGCCTGCATCTTCGGCGGCAGCCCGCGCAGCTTGTCCTTGTTGAAGCTGATCTCGAGCTGCTCGGCGTTCTGGTGGTAGCTCTGCAGCATGCAGATCTTGGAGACGTCGGCGAAGCCCAGGGCGCGGTCCGACGACGCGTTGTTGAACTCGGCCGCGTCGAGCAGGCCGCGGTCCATCGCAGCGACGATCTCGCCGCCCGGCAGCGCGTTGACGGCGGCGCCCATCGCGGTGAACAGGTCGATCGAGATGCCGACGGTGCGATACTTCAGGCCCTTGAAGTCATCGACGCTCTGCATCGGCTTCTTGAACCAGCCGAGCGGCTGCGTGTAGAGCGGCGCGTACGGGAACGAGACCACGTTGGCACCGATCTGGGTGAAGATCTTCTCCAGGAGCTGCTTGCCGCCGCCGTACTTGTGCCAGGCGAGCAGCATGTTGGCGTCCATGGCGTAGCCCGGGCCCGAGCCCCACAGCGCGAGCGCGGTGTTCTTGCCGTAGTGATAGACCAGCACGCCGTGGCCGCCGTCGAGCACACCCTTGGAGACGGCGTCGAGCAGCTGGAACGCCGGCACCACGGCGCCCGCGGGCAGCACCTCAATCTTGAGGTCGCCGCCGGTCATGTCGTTGACCTTCTTGCCGAAATCCAGCGCGTACTCGTGGAAGATGTCCTTCGACGGCCACGTGCTCTGGAAGCGGAAATTGATCGGGCCCTGCTGGGCATTGACGGCCGGCGCTGCAACCGAGGCGGCCGCGGTGGCGCCTGCTGCAAGCAGGAATTTGCGGCGGCTGGCGGTTTTCGAGTCTGGATTTTTGCTCATTCGTCGTCCCTCCCTAGGAATTTGTATCGCCCCGAGCGACGCTGGCCGTCACCCGTTTGTGTTACTTACCCTGGCGGAAGCACCCTATTCCGCGAGGTTGTCTACAGTTTTACCGCGTTACCATCGTTTCACAAGTCCGTGGGTCTGCCGAAAGGTCTCGATCCGGCCTATTTTGCGTGGGATGGCCGAGCGCATTCGTTCAACTTTGGTCGAACATTCGCGGTCTGGTCTTTGGTTACGTCCGTGGGCGACGTCCACGTTTAGATCCGCGCTGGTTTGCCGCAGCGCCGCATAGGAGATACCCCGTGAAAGCCCTTGGTTCGAAGCTCGCCACCATCTGGCGGCTTGCCTCCCCGTATTTCCGTTCCGAAGACCGCAAGGCCGGCCTGACCCTGCTGATCGCCGTGGTGGCCATCGAGCTGTCGCTTGTCGCCATCAACGTGATGCTCAACCAGTGGAACAACCGCTTCTACAACGCGCTGCAGGAATACAACTGGGATGCGTTCGTCCACGAATTGCTGTTCTTCTGCGTGCTCGCGGCGATCTTCATCGTGCTCGCGGTCTATCAGCTCTATCTCAACCAGTGGCTTCAGATCCGCTGGCGCCGCTGGATGACGGACCGCTATCTCGAATCTTGGATGGCAGACGCCAACCACTACCGCATGCAGCTCCTCGGCGACGCCGCCGACAATCCCGATCAGCGCATCAGCGAGGACATCAAGCAGTTCATCGAGAGCGGCTTGAGCCTCAGTCTCGGCCTGCTCAACTCCGTGGTGACGCTCGGCTCTTTCGTCGTCATTCTTTGGGAGCTGTCGGCGACAGCGCCGTTCATGCTGTTCGGCGTCAATATCGCGATCCCCGGCTATCTCGTCTGGGCCGCACTGATCTATTCGATTCTCGGCACGGCGATCGTGCAATGGATCGGTCGTCCACTGGTCAACCTGAACTTCATGCAGCAGCGCTACGAGGCCGACTTCCGTTACAACCTCGTCCGTGTGCGCGAGAACGGCGAGCAGATCGCGCTGCTCGAAGGCGAGATGGCCGAAAAGCAGCGGCTGCTGGAGCGGTTCGGCAGACTGATGAACAACTGGATGCTGATCATGAGCCGCACCAAGAAGGTGACGTTTTTCACCTCGGGTTTCGGCCAGGTGTCGAACGTGTTTCCCTTCGTGGTCTGCGCCCCGGCCTACTTCGCCAAGACCATGCAACTCGGCGGATTGATGCAGACCGCGTCGGCCTTCGGCAGCGTCCAGGGCGCGCTATCCTACTTCGTCAGCTCTTCGGTCTACCGCACTCTGGCCGAATGGGTCGCCGTGATCGACCGGCTCGACGGTTTCAATCACACGATTGCAGCCGGACGCGCAGCCGCGGTGACACCGCCGGTGGTGCAAGTGCAACCGTCGCCGAACAGCCAGGCCATCGAACTCTCGGGTGTCGAGGTGGCGCTGCCTGGCGGGCGGCCGCTGGTCGGCGCCGACCGCGTGGCGCTGCGCAAGGGCGAGGCCGTGCTGGTCAACGGGCCGTCCGGGGCCGGCAAGTCGACGCTGTTCCGCGCCATCGCCGGCATCTGGCCGTTCGGCTCGGGCACCGTCACGGTGCCGAAGGACGCCCACGTGATGATGCTGCCGCAGCGGCCGTATTTCCCGGTCGGCACGCTTGCCGCCGCGATCGCCTACCCGGCCGAGCCCACGGCCTTCAGCCGCGAGCAGCTCTCCGGGACGCTCGAGGCGGTCGGGCTGGCGGCGCTGGCGCCGCGGCTCGACGAGGAGGCGCACTGGAACCGGATGCTGTCGCTCGGCGAGCAGCAGCGGCTCGGCATCGCGCGCGCCATCCTGGAAAAGCCGGACTACCTGTTCCTGGACGAGGCCACCGCCTCGCTCGACGAGCCGTCGGAGGCGAAGCTCTACCGGCTGCTGGCAGAGCGGCTGCCCGGCACCGCGGTCATCTCGATCGGCCACCGCTCGACGCTGGCGGCGTTCCATCGCAAGCGCTTCACACTGGAGCCCGACGGGACGCGCTACCGGGTGCGCGAGACTGCGATCGAGTAAGGCTCATCACCCCTCACCCCCAAAAAGCATCAGGCGGCGACCTTGCGGCCGCCGCCTGATTTGGAAGAAGGCTCGAACCCGATTACTTCAGGTTGGTGTTGACCGTGAGGTCGGCCGACAGGCGAGCCGTGAAGGCCGAGCCGCACCAGTTGGACAGGTTGCCGCCGTTGATCCCGGTGACGCCCGAGGCGTTGAACACCGCGGTGTGGTCGCTGGTGAAGGCGTTACAGTCCGACTTGCTCAGGTTGGTGTCGACGTAGCGCAGATCGACCGTGAACACCTTCCAGGTCCAGCCGATGCCGAGGTTCCAGGTGGCGTAGCTCTTGTACGGGATGCCGCCGATGTTGTTCGTCAAGCAGCCGCCGACCGCCGGCGAACAGCCGTAGAAGCCGTCGCTGGTGCCGAGATCCCAGTAGCCGACCTCACCCGAGGTGTACCACTGCACGCCGTTGGCGAAAGCCGGGAAGGTGTACTTGGCATTGCCGCCGAAGTAGACGCCATCGGCGCCGGTGTTGAGCACGTTCGGCGAGTAGTAGACGAACGCGCCGAGGCCGAGCTGATCGGTGACCGCGTAGTTCACCTTGGCGAAGATTTCGTAGAAGCTCCAGTCGGCCTTCGCGACGTTGCCGTTCGGCAGAGCCTGCGGGACGATGGTGCCGCCGCTCGGCGAGCACGGCGCGGTGCTCGCGTTGAAGCACTGGCCACCCGGGTAATAGTAGTACCAGAAGCCGAAGTCGAAGGCGAACTTGCCGACGGTCGGCCGGATGCCGGCGTAGAAGTCGACTTCCGCCGCGGCGCGGTTCGGGAACTCGATGCTGGCGCCGCCGAGGCCGGCGTAGAGCTGCAGGTCCTTGTTGATGTTGTAGCGCGGCTCGAAGTAGGCCGCGACCGACGGCTTATGGTTCGACTGCGTGATGCCGCGCCAGATGTAATCGTTGGTGATCGCCGAACCGAAGGCGATGTCCCAGGCTGGCGGCTGAGCAGCGGCGACCTGCACCGCCTTCACCGGCATGTCGGCGGCGAACGCCGGCGCAGCCGTCAGAGCCAGAGCGGCAACCGCCGCCAGAGTTACTTTCTTCATCATTCAGCCCCTTCCCGTCGTGAGTGGTTCAGGACCAGGCTGACGTTACCGACCGTCTCGACAACTCCGAGAACGCGACCGCTACCATCAACCGACCGGAAACCCCCGCTCCGCTTGAATTATTGTGGCGAAAATTCAGCACGCGGGCGTTCCGAGTCACAAGCTGTTTCCCTTTGCAATTGCCGCCTTTTTGGGCGTTTGGGGGCATATTGTCGCAAGAATTGGGGGGTGTGTCCGCAAAGTCACATTTTTCCTGGGCTTTCAGGCGTCTGATCGGGCCTTGATGTTGATAAAACCCGGGGATTTCCACAGGCGACTCCCCCGGTTGTGACACGCGGCAACAGGCGTGCGTTATCGGCCCCGGACACAGAGTGTGGCGCTGGGGCGGCGCCTTCATTCTTTGCTCCCTCAAAATGAGGGAGTGGAGCGCCGGTGGCGCTCGGTAACGCTAGGCACCTGGTGAAGGTGCCCGCGTGCCTTGCGGCACGCGCGCCCTTCCGGCGCTCCACGGTGGCGTTTCTCCTCTCGGGACCGCTCTTCGGGGCCCGGACGGACGAGCATCACC
>CAKZHN010000182.1 GCA_936924235.1 uncultured Rhodoplanes sp.
CAACACACAGAGCATCGAGGTCCTGAAAGGCCCGAGCGCTTTGACATTCGGCCGCGGCTCGGGCGGCGGCCTCGTCAACCGCACGCTCAAGGAGGCGGACGGCACGAGAGTCTACGAAGCGACCGCGCAGACGGGGTCCTACAACGACAAGCGCTTCACGCTCGATGCTGGCCAGGCGATCGATGCAAATTGGGCTGCCCGCCTGAACATGATGTACGAGGGAACGGACACGTTCCGCGATTACGGCGTGATCGAGCGGTTCGGCATCAACCCGACCGTGACGTACGCCCCGGACAAGACCACCAAGGTCAAGCTGAGTTACGAATACTACCACGACGGCCGGACTGCCGACCGCGGCAATCCCTCGCTGGGACTGCCGGCGGGACGGACCGGCCCCACCGTTCCGTTCGCGCCGAATGACGACCTCACGAAATATTATGGTAGCCCCAATCTCAATGTCGCGCGCGCCGACGTCCATCAGGCGATGGCGTTTATCGAGCACGATTTCGGAAACGGGTTGAGCGTCAAGAACGGCACGCTCTTTTCCAATTACCAGAAATTCTACCAGAACGTCTTCGCCGGCAGCTCGGTGGACCCCGTCACCGGTGCTTTCACCCGGTCCGCTTACCAGCACTGGACCAACCGTGAGAACATCATCGATCAGACGGATTGGGTCTACAAGACCAACACCGGGCGAGTGAACCACACCGTGGCATTCGGCACGGAGTTCGGCCGCCAGTCCGGCATCGACCTCCGCAACACCGGAAATTTTGCCAACGGGCTCACGTCCGAGACGGACAACGCGTTCAACCCGACTTATTTCGGGCCCATCTCATTCGTTCATCAGGGCACCGACGGAAACAGCACTTACACGGCCTATACGCAGTCCGCTTACCTGCGTGACACGGTCGACATCTTCCGCTGGCTGCAACTGATCGGTGGCGCCCGCGTCGATCGTTTCGATATGAACGCTTTGGACGTGAACACGAACACGGATCGGCAACGCGTCGATACCAAGATTTCGCCGCAAGCTGCAGTCATCGTGAAGCCCGTCGACAACGTTTCAGTCTACGGCACCTATATGGTTTCGTATCTACCGGCGTCAGGCGATCAGTTCAGCTCATTGACCGTAGGCTCGGTGATCCTGGAGCCGCAAAAGTTCGAGAACAAGGAAGTTGGCGTCAAATGGAACATCAACCCGCGCCTGCTGTTCTCGGTCGCGGCCTATGATCTCAACCGCATCAACGTCCCCCTCAACGATCCGACTCATCTCGGATTTTTCATCCCCTCCGGCAGGCAGAAGATTCACGGTTTCGAGAGCAACCTCACAGGCCACGTGACGAAGGATTGGCAGTCGGTGTTCGGTTATGCCTACACCGACGCACGGATCGAGGGAGCCAGCGGAGCGGCGTCGGCCGGAATCTTGCCGGGCAACCGCGTGCAGCTCGTGCCGTACAATCAGTTCTCGTGGTGGAACAAGTACCAGTTCACGCCGATGTGGGCGGCTTCGCTCGGCTTGATCTACTTCTCGAACTCGTATGCGTCGTCTGACGATCTGGTCAAGCTGCCGGGTTTCTTCCGGGTCGACGCTGCCGTCTACGCCAAGATCAACGAAACCTGGCGGGCGCAGATCAACGTCGAAAACGTCTTCGACAAGGGATATTGGGCTTCGGCGGACGGCGACAACAACATCACGCCCGGCCAGCCGCGGACCTTCCGGTTGCTTGCCATCGCGAAGTTCTAGAGCGGAGTTTCAGCCGCATCCTTCGCGGCAAGCTGGCGTGTGACCGCGGTCCCAGCCGCGGGGGCATGGCGCTTGTCAGCAACCTCGTCGCACCAGATCCGGACGCGCTCGATGGCGCTGTCCCACAACGCGTCCAGATCGTCGGTGCGGCGGTTCTGGCGATCGAGCGCGATTCCGACGAGGCCTACGGCCAGGATGGCCTCATCGCGGGCCTTGGTGGCGCGCTTGCCGACCGCGACGGCCCCGACCTCGGCGCGGCGGACATCCGCCATCATCGCGTTGAGCCAGTCGAGCGAGCGAACCCTCGACATCTCCCGCAGCTTGGGGAGTTCCCTGGAAGCACGTTCCGCAAGCAAGCGCTCGGCGCGCACGCGGTCCGCCAGCAACTGCCTGGCCATCCGACACCTGGTCGATCATCTTCGCGCCCTTGGCCGTAGAATACACGACCGGCTCCAGCGTTGAAATCACACCCTGGATCGGTTGCCGGTCCGGCGGATAAGATCGCCGCAGGCGGCGATGAGAACCGCCATTGTTCGGGAGTACGCCATGATCAGCCGACGCACGCTGCTCGCGGCCGGCGCCGCATTTGGCACGGGCTTCATCGCCAGCGCGCAGGCGCAGAACTTTCCCGAGCGGCCGGTCCGCGTGGTGGTGCCCTTCGCACCGGGCGGCCCCGTGGACGTGATGGCGCGCCTCGTCGGCCAGCCGCTCGGCGGCATCCTCGGCCAATCCATCGTGGTCGAGAACCGCGGCGGCGCCTCGGGCGGCATCGGCTCGAAGATGGTCGCGACCGCCGAGCCCGACGGATACACCCTCCTTTGCGGCAACATCAGCTCGCTGATCATCCAGCCGATCACGACCAACAGCCGCGACTTCGATCTGTTCAAGTCGTTCGTGCCGGTCGCGCGGCTGTCGCAGAACGTCGAGGTGCTGGCGGTCGCCCCGGACTTCCCCGCCAATACGGTCCAGGAGCTCGTCGCCTACGCCAAAGCCAATCCCGGCAAGCTCAACTACGGCTCCGGCGGCGTCGGCAACATCAGCCAGCTCGCCGCGGAATTGTTCCGGCTGCGCACCGGCATCGACATCGTGCACGTGCCGTTCAAGGGCGCGTCGGAGGTCTACACCGCAATCCTCGGCGGCCAGATCCAGATGTATTTCGGCGATATCGGCGGCATGCTGCCGCTCATCCGCGAGAAGCGGCTGAAGGCGCTGGCGCTGTCCGGCGCAGCGCGGTCGCGCGAGCTGCCCGACCTGCCGACCATGATCGAAAGCGGCGTGCCGGACTATCAGGTCTCGACCTTCATCGGCGTGATGGCGCCGGCCGGGACACCGTCCGATGTCGTCCGCAAGCTCAACGGCGCGATCAATCAAAGCCTGCGGACGCCGGAGGTCATGGCCACCGCGGCCAAGCTCAACGCCGATGTGACGCCTGCGTCGCCGGAGGACTTCGGCGCCTTTCTCTACCGGGAATACGACAAATGGTCCGACGTGGTGCGCCGGGCCGGCATCAAGATTGAATGACGCGGCGCGGCCGCTAAGATCGAAGCTTCAAGCGGCAACAGAACCGCTCATCCAGGGAGGCAGCCATGGTCGGCAGGCGAGCGCTGCTGGCAGCAGCCATTGCGCTTTGCGCAGCGTTGAGCGCGGCGATGGCGCCGCAAGCCTGCGCCCAGGCCTACCCCGACAAGCCGATCAAGATGATCGTCCCGTTCCTGCCCGGCGGCCCGATCGACACCATGGCCCGCCTCACCGCGACCGACCTCGGCACGCGGCTCGGCCAGCAGGTCATCGTCGAGAACCGCCCCGGCGCAGGCTCGACCATCGGCTTCAAGGCCGCGGCCACCGCCGAGCCCGACGGCTATACGCTTCTCTTCGGCTCGTCCGGCTCGCTCGGCGTCGCGCCCGCGCTCTATCCAAGCCTCGACGTCGATCCGCTGAAGCACTTCACCGCGGTCGCGACCACGTCGCTGTTGCCGCACGTCATGGTGGTTGGGCCAACCGTGCCCGCGAAAACCCTCGCCGAGTTCATCGCTTACGCCAAGGCCAATCCGGGCAAGCTCAACTACGGCGCGGGCCTCGGCACGCCACCGCATCTGCTCTCGACGTTGTTCAAGACCCAGGCCGGCCTCGACGTCACCTACGTGCCCTACAAAGGCTCGGCGCAGTCGGTGACCGATCTCTTGGCGGGCCAGACCCATTTCACCATCGACGGCATGCTGATCCTCATTCCGCAGATCAAGCAGGGCAAGCTGCGGCCCCTCGCCGTCGGCCGGCCGGAGCGCTGGCCCGACCTGCCTGACGTGCCGACCTTCGTCGAACAGGGCTTCCCCGATCTGATCGTCGACGCCTGGACCGGCGTGGTCGCGCCGAAGGGCACGCCGGCGCCGATCGTCGCCAGGCTCAACGCCGCGATCAACGAAGGCCTGCAGACGGCGGAGATCAAAGCCGCACTCGGCAACTTCGCAGCGCTGCCGAAGGCCAGCACGCCCGCCGAGTACGATGCCTTTCTTCGCGCCGAGCTGCCGAAATGGGCCGCGATGGTGAAGCTCGCCGGCGCCAAGGGCGAATGATGATGAGACGGCGGGACTTTCTCGGTGTTGTCGGTGGCGCGACAGCGGCTTGGCCGTTGGCCGCGCGCGCACAGCAAGCTGGCCGTCCGCGCCGGATCGGCGTGCTCATGGGCAACTTTGATTCGGCACCGCGCCTCAAGGCGTTCGAATCTTCGTGGCCTGCACTGGGTTGGGTCCAAGGCAGCAACGTTCAAATCGACTATCGCTGGGCTGCTGGTGACCCAGACAGTATCCGATCGCAAGCTGCCGCGCTCGCCGCCTCGGGCCCGGAAGTCATCCTTGTCGCGGGCACATCGATCCTCGCCGCCGTACGGCAAGCAGCGCCATCGATTCCAACGGTATTTATCGGGATTTCCGATCCCGAGGGCGCAGGCATTGTTGCCAGCCTCAGCAAACCGGGAGGCAACCTCACCGGCTTCGCGAATTTTGAGCCCGCGATCGGCGGGAAATGGTTGCAAACCCTCAAGGAGATTGCCCCGCGAATGACCCGCGTAGCGGTGCTTCGCACGCCGGAAGGACTCAAGCGTTTCATGACGACGATCCAGAGCCTCGCGCCGTCTTTCGGGGTGGAAGCTTTGGAATGCAGCGCACGCAACCCCGACGAGATCGCACGTGTGCTCGGCTCGGTCTCCGGGCAGCCGAACACCGGCCTGATCATGCTCCCCGATCCTATCTTCACGATCTCGGGTCGGCTGGTTATCGATTGGGCCGCGACAAATCACATACCGGCTCTGTACCCATTCCGAAATCTCGTCGCCGCCGGCGGCCTGATATCGTACGGCGTAGACATTGCCGACCAGGGACGACGCGCGGCCTTTTACATCGATCGCATCCTCAAGGGCGAAAAGCCCGCCGACATGCCGGTCCAGGCGCCAACCAAGTTCGAATTGGCCATCAACCTCAAAACCGCCAAGGCGCTTGGTTTGACGGTGTCACAGACATTGCTCACCAGCGCCGACGAGATCATCGAATGACACTAACCACAGTGAAAGGGCTCAGATGACCACGCGCAGGGATTTCTTCGGCAAGGCCACCGGCGCTCTCGCCGGCGTCGCGTTCTGCGGCTGCAGCATGTTCGACGCGCCGCATGTGCACGCGCAGCCCGCGACACGCCGCCGCGAGGTCGTGGTCAACGGCCGCCGCGTCAAGACCGTCGACATCCATGCGCACTGCGCGTTTCCCGAAGCGCTGGCGATGATGAACCTCAAGCTCAGTCCGGCCCATCTGCAGTACGGCCCGGACCGCTTCCAGGCCATGGACGCGCAGGGCATCGACATCGAGGCGCTGAGCATCAATCCGTTCTGGTACAAGGCCGACCGCGACACGGCCGAGAAGCTGATCAATCTGCAGAACGAGAAGCTCGCCGAGCTGGTCGCCGCGCATCCCGACCGTTTCGTCGCCTTCGCCACCGTGGCGATGCAGCATCCTGATCTCGCCGTGCAGCAGCTCGAATACGGCATCAAGAAGCTCGGGCTGCGCGGCATGTCGGTTGGCGCCGGCGTCGAGGGCATGGAGCTCGCCGATCCGAAGTTTCATCCGATCTGGGCCAAATGCGAGGAGCTCGGCTGCCTCGTCTTCATGCATCCCGGCGGCACGCCCGAGCTCGGCAAGCGGCTCGGCGGCAACGGCGGCCTGAACAACACCATCGGCAATCCGCTCGAGACCACGATCGCGCTGTCGCATCTGATCTACGAGGGCACGCTCGACCGCTTCCCCGGCTTGAAGATCTGCGCCGCCCATGGCGGCGGCTATCTGCCGTTCTACGCGCCGCGCTCGGACGCCATCTGCGTCACCTTCCCGGACCGCTGCGCCTCGGTGCAACTGAAGAAAAAGCCTACCGAATATCTCAAGCAGTTCTATTACGACTCCATCATCTTCACGTCGGACGCGCTGAAGACGCTCGCCGCCGAGGTCGGCGCCGACCGCATCATGATGGGGACCGACTATCCGTTCCCCTGGACCAGCACGTCGGTGGATCACATCCTCAAAACGTCGGGGTTGAGCGACACCGACAAGGCGAACATGCTGGGCGACACTGCGTCGCGGCTTCTCGGCATCAAGTAGGGCTAGAAGAGGCGGACTCCCAACCACGGAATGGAATCGCGTTTGATGATTGGAACTCTCCGGAATCTCGCACTGGCGGCCTGCGTCGCGCTCACCGCCCTCGCCGCGCCTGCGGCGGCGCAGGACGCCTACCCGACCAAGCCCATCACCATGATCGTGCCGTTCGCGGCGGGCGGCGCCTCCGACGTGATCGCCCGGCTGATCGCCGAGCAGATGGGCCAGCATCTCGGCCAGCGCTTTGTCATCGAGAACGTCGCCGGCGCCGGCGGCTCGACCGCGATGACGCGGGCGGCCCGCGCACCCAACGACGGTTACACCGTCATCATCGGCAACAGCGGCACCGCCACCGCGGTCTACGCGCTCTATCCCGACCTCAAGTTCACGCCGGACGACTTCGCGCCGGTCGGCATCGTCGCAAAGACCTCGCCCGTTATCGCCCTGAAAAAAGACCACCAGGCCAAGACGCTGAAGGACTTCATCGACTACGCCAAGAAGAACCCCGGCAAGGCCACACTCGGCCATGCCGGCGTCGGCTCCTCGAACTACCTGATCTGCAAGGCCTTCGTGCAGGCGGCCAAGATCGACGTCACGCTGGTCAGCTATCGCGGCGGCGGGCCGGCGCTGAACGATCTCCTGGCCGGACAGATCGACGGCGTCTGCGACAACGCCGCCTCGATCGCACCGTCGATCCAGGGCGGCCTGACCAACGGCGTGGTGATCGGCATGCCGCGGCGGCTGCACAGCCTGCCTAATGTGCCGACCAGCATCGAGGCCGGCCTGCCGGAGTTCCAGCTCCAGGGCTGGAACGGCCTGTTCGCGCCGAAGGGCACGCCGCAGCCGATGATCGACAAGCTCAACGCCGCGCTGCGGAAGGGCGTCGCCAGCGAAACCTATCAGAAGCGGCTCGATGACCTCGGCGCGCTGCCACCCTCCGACGAGGAGATGTCGGCGGCCTACCTGAAGCAGTTCGTGCCGGCCGAGATCGAGAAGTTCAAGACGCTGCTCGCCGAGAAAAAATAACGCCGCGCGGGAAGCGACACGGGAGGAATGCAATGATCGGAAAACGTGCGCTGCTGTTTGCGCTCGCAGCGTCAACCCTGTCGCTCGCCCTGCCCGGCGCAGCGACGGCTGACACCTACCCCGACAAGCCGATCAAGCTCATCGTCACGGTCGCGCCCGGCGGGCCGATGGACACCATCGCCCGCTTCGTCGGCCAGCAGATGCAGATCAAGCTCGGCCAGCCGGTCGTGGTCGAGAACCGCGCCGGCGCGGGCGCCACGCTGGGCGCCAAGGCGGTCGCTGTCGCCGAGCCCGACGGCTACACGCTGATGTGGGGCACGCTCTCGGTCGTGGCGATCGCGCCGGTGCTCTACAAGGACCCGGGCTACGACCCCAAGGCCTTCGAGATGGTCGGCAACGTCGCCGAGTTCCCGCATGTCGTCGTGGTTCCGGCCAGCCTGCCGGTGAGCACGCTCGCCGAATTCATCGCCTACGCCAAGGCGCACCGCGGCGGGATCAATTTCGGCGGCTCGCTCGGCACGCCGCCGCAGCTCCTGGGCTCGCTGTTCAGCAAGATCGCCGGCCTCGACATGACCTACGTGCCCTACAAGGGCGGCGCGCCCTCCCTCGCCGACCTGATGAGCGGCCGGCTGCAGATGCAGTTCGACGCGCTGACGCTGCTGCAGCCGCTGGTCAAGGAGGGCAAGCTCAAGGCGCTCGCGGTGGTCACGCCGCGGCGCTGGCCGGCGCTGCCCGACGTACCGACCATGGCCGAAGCGGGTTTCCCGAATTTTCCGAGCGCGCCCTGGGGCGGCATCATGGCGCCGCCGCACACGCCGAAGCCGATCGTCGACAAGCTCAACGCCGCGATCAACGACATCCTGCACACGCCCGAAGCCAAGGAGAGCCTGTCGAAGCTCAACGTGCTGCTGCGGCCCGGCTCCCCGCAGGAGTTTTCCGACTTCGTTGCCAAGGAAACGCCGCTGTGGGCGAGCATGGTTAAGGAATCGGGGGCGACCGCACAATAAAACCCGGAGGAAACGGATGCGGTCAGGGAGTGCGGCCCGTTCCCAGGAAGGCTTCGGATCATCGTCCTTAACTGGGACAGTTTGCCGATTTTGGCGGAACCCTTCAGGACGCGATTCACAAATATCGCGGGAAATTTCCGAGAATCCCGATTGCCCATCGGCTGGCCTCAACGGCTGTGCACCGATGGTTAATTTTGGGCTTCCCCTCCGTATGGTTAACTGGTTAAAAAGAAGCGCGGCACATTTGGGTGGGGCTGGGGAGTTCGGGGTCATGCGCAACAGCGCGACTTTGATCATCGCCGCGTTCTTGGCAGTAGCATCTTTGGCAATGTCAGCAAGCGGCGCATCCGCAACCATGCGGATCAGCGACGACATTGGCGGCCGGATCGGCGCCTATGTCGACCAGTATTCGCAAGTGAAAAATTCCGGCGAGCGAGTGGTGATCGACGGCGCCTGCCTGTCGGCCTGCACCCTCGTGCTCGGCATCGTGCCGCGCAACAAGATCTGCGTGACGCGGCGCGCCACGCTCGGCTTCCATGCGGCCTGGATGCCCGGGCCGAACGGCAAGCCGGTGCGGAGCGAGGTCGGCACCCAGGCGCTGCTGGATATCTATCCGCAGCACGTGAAGCAGTGGATCAGCTCGCGCGGCGGGCTCTCGGCCAAGATGATGTTCCTGCGCGGCCGCGAGCTGATGTCGATGTATCCGGAATGCCGCGACGACGACTGGTTGCAGTAGGCGCCGCTTCTTGAACCGAGAAGGTCTGGCCGGGTCCCGCGCGGCCTTTTGTTTGCTGCGCCGCATGCGGCCCGGAGACGCACCGCAACATCGTTGAGCTGTCGCAGATTGGGGCAGGCGCGCGAGTCATCCGGTTGACGCAACCGCGACGCGCGGGCACGCTTGTCATGGAACTCGGTGGGTGTGGGGCGCGTAATGGTTCGGTTTCCGTCTGTCTTCAAGCTGTCGAGTCTCGACGGCAGCAATGGCTTCACCATCGACGGCACGGACATCGTGTCGTTGGC
>CAKZHN010000183.1 GCA_936924235.1 uncultured Rhodoplanes sp.
AGCCGCGAGTTCTACACGCAGGTGATGGGGCTGATCGTCAGCGACGAGGATGCCAACACGCTCTGGCTGCGCGGCGTCGAGGAGCGCGCGCATCATTCGCTGACGCTCAAGAAAACCACCGGGCAGCCGCAATGCGAGCGGATCGGGTTCCGGGTGTTCACCGACGACGACCTCGGCAAGGCCAAGGCGCATTTCGACAAGGCCGGCATCAAGGCCGAGTTCGTCGAGGTGCCGCACCAGGACCGCACGCTGCACTTCAACGATCCGGCCGGCACGCCGGTCGAACTGGTCGCCACCATGAAGACCGTGCCGCGCATGCACACCCGGATCGACACCCATCGCGGCGCGGGCGCGCTGCGGATGGACCATTACCAGGTGCTGGTGCCGGACGTGCTCTCCACCGCGAAGTTCTACATGGACTTGGGGTTTCGGATTTCCGACTACATCTATGTCGAGGCGGCGCAGCGCGTGGTCGGCACGTTCCTGCACCGCAAGGACAATCCTTGGGACATCGTGCTGCTGACGCGCTCGGGTCCGCGCTTCCATCACGGCGGCTATGTGGTCGAGGCTTTCGAGGACATCGTGCGGGCCTGCGACGTTGCCGGCAATCTCGGCTTTGGCGACCGCATCGAGCACGGTCCCGGGCGCCACGGCCATCAGCACTCGTATTACCTCTATGTACGCGACCCGGACGGCCACCGCACCGAATTGCTGCTGCCCGGCATCCAGATCATCGACATCGACGACGAGCCGGTGATGTGTCCGGTGAAGCCCAACACGAATACGAATCTTTGGGGCCTGCCGGCGCCGAAGAGCTGGGTCGAGGAGGCGACGAATTTCACCGGCGTCGAGATCAAGCAGACGCCGGACGGCACGCCGATGACGGCGGAGCGCTATCTGGCCGAGAAGACCAAAGAGGCCGTGGCGACATAGAGGCCGGCGTCATTTGCGGGCTGCGATGATCTCGATCTCGACGAGGATTTCCGGCTTGATCATCTGGTTGATGATCTGGAGCATGAATGCGGGTCTGACGTCGCCCAGGAACTCGCTCCGCACCTTCACGTAACCCGGGATATCCTTGGCGTTGGTCAAGGAGGTCGTGACCTTGACCAGGTCTTCGACGGTCATGTCGGCTTTCTTGAGAGCCGCGACAATGTAGCCCCAGGCCAGCCGGGCCTGCGCCTCGATCCCGTCGGGAATCGAGCCGTCCGCAGCCACGCCCGGCGTGCCGGAGGTGTGCAGCCATCGCAGGCCAGGCGCCGTTTCGATGGCGTCGCTGTACCGGCCGATATGCTTGGCGGCACCCACGTCGTGGATCTTGTGGTCCATGTCGATTCTCCCTGGCTCTGCGTGAAGCGATCCAAGCATGTTGTTGTGAAGCAAGGGTGATCCAAAATCCATGGGCGTCAGATAGGCGGTGGCCGAACTGATGTCTTCCACCGAAATCGCGTTTCGCGCGCGGTGCCATTCCAGGTTGGTCGGGGTTTTCGTCTGCCTGCCGAAAAATTGCTAGATTGAAAGCGGCTGCGAATCACCTGGGCGCAATCGTCGTCGTCCGTTCGCCGTGCCAGGAAGACAGACCGCATGGCCCAGCGGATGCCCGCAACACCAGCCGCCAACAGCACGAAATCCGGGCGCCGGCGTTTCCTGCTGGCGGGGCTTTCTGCGGGCCTGGGCGGCGCGGCCGCGGTCGCGATGCCGCAGGTGTCGCGGGCGCAGACGGTGAACTGGCGCATTCAGAGCGCCTGGCCGGCCAAGGACGTGTTCCACGAATTCGCCGTGGACTATGCCAAGCGGGTGACCGAGATGGCATCCGGTCGGCTGCGGATCGACGTGGTGGCCGCGGGCTCGGTGGTGCCGCCGCTGCAGATGGCCGACGCGGTGCATGCCGGTATCCTGGACGGTTGCCACGGCAATGCGACCCTCTGGTACAAGAAGCACAAGGCCTATGCGCTGTTCGGCACGC
Source organism: uncultured Rhodoplanes sp. (assembly GCA_936924235.1). GTDB lineage: Bacteria > Pseudomonadota > Alphaproteobacteria > Rhizobiales > Xanthobacteraceae > Z2-YC6860. The sequence goes on from CAKZHN010000183.1 coordinate 1,967, forward strand.
CGCCGTCGTTCGGCTGGGACTCGCACGGCTTCCTGGCCTGGTTCTACTACGGCGGTGGCGAGACGCTGTACCGCGAGCTGACCAACGAGATCGTGCGGGTCAACCTCACGGGCTTGCTCTACGGCCCGCTGCCGACGCAGCCGCTCGGCTGGTTCAAGAAGGAGATCAAGGAGCCGTCCGATCTGAAGGGCGTGCGCTATCGCGGCGCGAGCCTGTCATCCGAGCTGTTCGCGGACCTTGGGGCGACCATCATCAACGTGCCGGGCAACCAGATCGCACCGTTCATGGAGCGCGGCATGATCGATGCGACGGACGGCATCAACGTCGCACTCGATCTGCTGGCCGGGCTGCCGGACGTGGCGAAATTTCTCATGATGGGAAGCCATCACCGTCAGGCCGAGGCCTTCGAGATCCTCTTCAACAAGCAGAAGTACGACCCGCTGCCGGCCGAGCTGAAAGCGATCACGCGGCACGCGGCGTTCTCGGCGTCGAGCGATCAGCTCTGGAATGCGCATTCGCGCTTTCCCAAGGAGTTCGACGAGATCAAGAAGCGCGGCGTCAACACGGTACGGACCGGGCCCGACGTCATCGAGGCGCAGCTCTCGGCCTGGGACAAGGTGATCTCCGAGCTGTCGAAGGAAGTCTTCTTTGCGAAGGTGATCGCCTCGCAGAAGGCCTGGGTCAAGCGCACCCAGCCGTTCTTCCAGATCAACAACCTCGGCTCCGACGAGCTCGCCACGGCCTATCGGCATTTCTTCGGCTAGCTGCGGGCCGCGCCATCTTGACGACGGGCGTTTGACACCGCACACAAGCGCTTCACTTGTCGAGGGTGAGTATGATTGCGAAAAGCTGGTATCGGGTTCTGGCTGCGGCGGTGATGATTTCTCAGGCGGCCGTTATCGTTCACGCGCAAGAGGTTCCGTTCGACGGCGAGTTCTTGCTCGACGCCCGGCCGATGCCGGGCTCCAAGCGCATTCCGAATATTGAAATCGCCGCCAACGGCACCATGGCGCTCGAGATGTGGTGCAACCGGGTCGAAGGCCAGGTCGTCGTCGCGGGCGACACCGTCACTGTGATCACCGGTCAGCCGACCGAACGCAATTGTTCGCCCGATCGGGCGCGCGCCGATGCCGAGTTGATCGAGGCGTTGAACGCCGTCACCAACTGGCGCCGGCAGGGCGACGACGTCGTGCTGATGGGCCCGAAGACGCTGCGATTCAAGGTGATGACGAACTGAGCGTTCGTCTGGCGTAATAGCAGAGAGCTGATCTGGGACCCACGGCTTCGTAAAGATGGCCGCTGACTGAGTGCAGCCGAATTGCCGGCAGCCTCACTCCATCCCGATCGTGGTCAGATCCTGGAACCAGTGCTGGGCCTGCACGAACTGCTTCACCTTCGGCGACAGCGCGTGCGGGTTGGTGTCATGCACCACCCAGACCAGCACCGCGTCGTCGACGATCAGCGTGTGCGCCTGCGCCATCAGCTCGTCCTGCTTGGTCACATCGAACGTGCGCTTGGCCTCGTCGATCAGGGCATCGACCTTGGGGTTGCTGTAATAGCCCCAGTTGACGCCGACCGGCGCGGCCTGGCCGCTGTGGAAGAAGCGCACGATGGCGTAGAGCGGGTCCGACGTCACATAGGCGATGTTGTTGGACGTGATGCCGGCGTTCATCTCGTCCTTCGCGCCTTTTCGCCAATGAGTGTAGAGCGTCTCGAGCTCGACCACCTTGAAGTCGATCTCGATACCGATCTCCTTCAGGCTCTGCTGGATGAACTCGTTCATCGGCAGCGACAGCATCTGGCCGGTGCCGCCCTGGGCGATCACGAATGTGGTCTTCAGCGGCTTCTGCGGCGAGTAGCCGGCCTCCTCGACGAGCTTCCTGGCGGCGGCGAGATCGTACTTCACCTCGAAGGTCGGCTTGCCGAACCACGGGCTCGACGGATCGACCTGGCCCTTGGCGGGCTTGGCGAGGCCGTTCATCAGTTCGACGATGCCCGCCCGGTCGACCGCGAGATTGAGCGCCTTGCGCAGCCGGATGTCGGTCCAGGGCGAGCCCGGCAGCACGCTGAGATGATAGTTCCAGACATGCGGCGTCACGTTGTCGACGATCCGCATGCCGGCCGCCTTGAGCTTCGGCACGGCATCCGGCGCCGGCGTCTCGACGATGTCGACCTGACCCGCGAGCAGGGCGGTGGTGCGGGACAGCGCCTCGGGGATCGGCAGAAGGATCAGCCGGTCGGTCTTCGGCACGCGCTTCTTGTCCCAATAGTCGGCGTTCTTGACGAGCTCGGCGCGTTCGCGCGGCACGAGCTTGTCGAGCTTGAACGGGCCAGTGCCCGACGGCTCCATCGCGAACTTGTTCCAGTCGCCGCCGAGCTTCTCGTACTGCGCCGGACTCGACACCAGGAACCAGAGCATCTGGTAGGGGAAGAACGAGTCGATCTCTTTCGTCGTGATCTCGATCGTGCCGTCGTCGATCTTGCGGTAGCTCGCGATGGAGGGAAGCCGCGGCTTGACCTGCGCGCTCTGGCGCTTGTCGTATTGCGGCGCGCTCTCTTTCAGCACCTTGTCGAGATTCCAGATCACGGCGTCAGCGTTGAAGGCGCTGCCGTCGTGAAACTTGACGCCCTGCCGCAGCGTGAACTTCCACTTGGTCTGGTCAGCGGGATCGACCTCCCATTTGGTGGCGAGGCCGGGAATGAGCTTGCCGGGGCGGTCGGCGACGTCCATTTCCCACGCCACCAGCGGGTCATAGAGCGTGTAGCCGGTGAACTGGTAGGCGCCTGCGCCGCGGTCCGGCTGGCCGGTGGTCAGCGGAATGTCGGCCATCGAGATGGCGTAGCGGACCACGGATTCCGCATGCGCCATGGTGGTGGCGAGCGCAAACGAGGCAGTGAGGAGGAGTTTGGACCAGCGCATCGGACGGCTCCGGTTGGTGGGAAGGCCTGCGGCCTTGTGCGGGTCGATATGTGCAAAGTTGATGCCAAAAATTGTGCAATCGCCGCTCGTCGCTCTTTCGTGATGGCCTGTGGGATGGGGCAAAGGCGCACCTCCGCGGCCCATCGGTTCGGCGCTATGGTGCGCGGCCATGCCGATCACCCGCCGGGATTTCCTCAACGGTGCCGCACTGACCGTCGCCGCCGGGCTCACGCCCGCGGCGCAGCTTGCCGCGCAGCCAAGCCTCTATCCACCGGCGCTGAGCGGCCTGCGCGGCCAGCACGTCGGCTCGTTCGAAACCGCCCATGCGCTGGCGCGCGAAGGCCGGCGCTTTGACGTCGGCAGCGCGCCGATCGAGGAGCGCTACGACCTGGTCGTGGTGGGCGGCGGCATCAGCGGGCTGTCAGCCGCGTGGTTCTACCGGCGGGCGCAGCCGAAGGCGCGCATCCTCATCCTCGACAATCACGACGATTTCGGCGGCCACGCCAAGCGCAACGAGTTCACGATCGGCGGCCGGCGGATGATCGGCTATGGCGGCAGCCAGTCGCTGCAGTCGCCGAACGCGCTGTACAGCCCGGTGGCGAAGGGCCTGCTCGCCGAGCTCGGCGTCGAGCTCAAGCGCTTCGAGAAGGCGTTCGATCGCACGCTCTATCCGTCGCTGGGGCTGACGCGCGGCACATTCTTCAATCGCGAGGATTTCGGGCGCGACGCGCTGGTGGCCGGCGAGCCGCCGGCTGCGAACGCCGAAGAGAACGAGGACGGCAAGGGCAAGCCGCTGGCAAAATTCATCGCGGAGTTTCCGATCGCGGCCGAGAGCCAGGCGCAGCTTGTGTCGCTCTACTCCGCCGCGCGCGATCCGCTCGCCGGGAAATCGGTGAGCGAGAAGAAGGAGCTGCTGAAGCGCACCAGCTACCGCGACTATCTCATGAAATTCTGCGGGCTGAGCGGGGAGGCCGCGAACTGCCTGCAGGGCCGTACGCTCGGCTTCTTCGGGCTCGGCGCCGACGCGGTGCCGGCCGCCGACGCGCGCGATCTCGGCTATCCGGGCTTTGCCGGCTTGAACCTGCCCAAGGACACCAATGCGGCCTGGGACGAGCCTTACATCTATCATTTCCCGGACGGCAACGCCGCGATCGCACGGCTCCTGGTGCGCTCGCTCATTCGCGGCGTTGCGCCGGGCCGCACCATGAACGATGTGGTGGAGGCGCGGTTCGACTACTCGAAGCTCGACCGGGACGGGCAGGCGGTTCGTCTGCGGCTCAACGCGACTTGCGTGAATGTGCGCGACAGCGGCGGCAAGGTGCAGGTGGCTTACGTCCGCGACGGCGCTTTGCGCCGCGTCGAGGCGCGCCACGCGGTGCTGGCCTGCTTCAACATGATGATCCCTTACATCGCGCCGGATTTGTCGGCGCCGCAGCGCGCGGCGCTGTCGCAGAACGTCAAGACGCCGATCTGCTACACCAACGTGCTGGTGCGGAACTGGCAGGCCTTCACGGCGCTCAAGCTCCAATCGATCCATCTACCGATGGGCTTTCACCATCAGGTCTCGTTGGATTTCCCGGTGAGCCTCGGCGGCTACAAGAATCCGCGCGATCCGTCCGAGCCGATGCTGCTGCATCTCGTTCATGTGCCGGGTGCGCCGAACAGCGGTCTCGACGCGCGGGCCCAATTCCGCCTGGGGCGGGAGAAGCTCTACACCACGACCTTCGCGGACTTCGAGGCGCGCATCCGCGACGAGCTGGATCGGATTCTCGGCGCGGGCGGTTTCGCGAGCAGCCGCGACATTGCGGCCATCACGGTGAACCGCTGGCCGCACGGCTACAGCTACGTCGCCAACTCACTGTTTGATCCGGACGACTACGAGGACCGCGTGCTGAAGGTGGCGCGACAGCGCGCCGGCAATATCGCGATCGCCAACACCGACGCCGGCGGCGACGCCTGGGTGCACTATGCCATCGATCAGGCCGACCGCGCGGTGCGCGAGCTGACGTCGTAGCCACGCTAGTGCGGGTCGTCGCGGAACATCCGGTACTGCTCGCGCGACTGCGGCTTCACGAACATCGCGACGATCTCGGGATGCGTGGAGCGGAGCTTATGCTCCAGCTCGGCGACGCGCTGCTCGAGTTCCGGCGTGGTCAGCCGGTCGGCGAATTCGAGGCTCAGCGCCAGCACGATCTCGTCGGGCGCCAGATGCACGGTCAGCATTCCGTTGACACGCTCGACGCCGTCCTGCCGGCGCGCGATTTCCATGATCGACCTGGTCACCCGCGCACCCGCTGCCTCGCCGATCAGAAGCTCCTTGCTCTCTCGCGCCAGCATCACGGCGGTGATGCCGAGCACCAGGCTGATGCCGAGCGAGGCGACGCCGTCGAACTCGGGACGGTCGAGATGGTAGGACGCCACGTTGCCGCAGAGTGCGATGGCAAGGCCGATCAGCGCGGCGGTGTCCTCGAACAGCACCAGGAACAGCGGCGCGTTCTTGCTGCGGCGGAACGCCTGGTAGTAGCTCTGGTCGCCCCGGGTCTTGTTGAATTCGCGCCGCGCGATCAGCCATGACGCGCCTTCGAATACGACCGAGAATGCGATCACCACGTAGTTGACGGCCGGATCGGTGATCCGATGCTTCTCGAGGATCTGGGCGATGCCTTCATAGAGCGACACGCCGGCGCCGAGCGCGAACACCAGCAGCGCCACGATGAAGCTCCAGAAATAGAGCTCACGGCCGAAGCCGAGCGGATGCAGATCGTCCGGCGGGCGGCTGGCGCGGCGGTGGCCGTAGAGCAGCAGGGCCTGGTTGCCGGTGTCGACCAGCGAATGCACGCCCTCGCTCAGCATCGCCGAGCTGCCGGTCCACAACGCCGCGCCGAACTTGGTGATGGCGATCAGGAGGTTGCCGGCCAAGGCCGCGTAGATGACTTGCTTTGGGGATGCTGCGGCCATGGCGCGTCAACGCGGCAGGCCAGCATTCGTTTCGTGGCGACCAAAGGCAGCCCCGGTCAAAGAAAAGGGCCCGGCTTTCGCCGGGCCCTTCGCATTTTGCCTTTTGGGCAGGCGTTACATCATGCCGCCCATTCCGCCCATGCCGCCGCCCGGCATCGCGGGCATGGCGGCGTCCTTCGGCACTTCGGCGACCATCGCCTCGGTGGTCACCAGCAGGCCCGCGACCGAGGCCGCGTCCTGCAGCGCACGACGCACCACCTTGGCCGGGTCGACGATGCCCTTCTCGATCAGGTCGACGTACTCTTCGTTCTGGGCGTCGAAGCCGAAGGTCTCGGTCTTCGATTCCATGATCTTGCCGACCACGATCGAGCCCTCGACGCCAGCGTTCTCGGCGATCTGCCGGATCGGGGCCTCGATGGCCTTGAGCACGATGTTGATGCCGGCCTGCACGTCCGAGTTCTCGTTCGTCAGCTTGCCGACCGCCTTCTTGGCGCGCAGCAGCGCGGTGCCGCCGCCCGGGACGATGCCCTCTTCCACTGCAGCGCGGGTGGCGTTGAGCGCGTCATCGACGCGGTCCTTCTTCTCCTTGACCTCGATCTCGGTGGCGCCGCCGACCTTGATCACGGCCACGCCGCCGGCGAGCTTGGCGAGACGCTCCTGCAGCTTCTCACGGTCGTAGTCCGAGGTGGTCTCCTCGATCTGCGCCTTGATCTGGGCGACGCGGGCTTCGATGTCCTTCTTCTTGCCGGCGCCGTCGATGATCGTGGTCTTTTCCTTCTCGATCACGACCTTCTTGGCGCGGCCGAGCATCTGCAGCGTGACGTTCTCGAGCTTGATGCCGAGGTCTTCCGAGATCAGCTGGCCGCCGGTGAGGATCGCAATGTCCTCAAGCATCGCCTTGCGGCGATCGCCGAAGCCCGGAGCCTTCACGGCCGCGATCTTGAGACCGCCGCGCAGCTTGTTGACGACGAGCGTGGCGATGGCCTCGCCCTCGACGTCTTCCGAGATGATCAGCAGCGGCTTGGAGGTCTGCACCACCGCCTCGAGCAGCGGCAGCATGGACTGCAGGCCCGACAGCTTCTTCTCGTGCAGGAGGATGTACACGTCCTCGAGCTCGGCGATCATCTTCTCGGCGTTGGTGATGAAGTACGGCGAGATGTAGCCGCGGTCGAACTGCATGCCTTCGACGATCTCGACCTCGGTGTCGAGGCTCTTGGCCTCTTCGACCGTGATCACGCCCTCGTTGCCGACCTTCTGCATCGCGTCGGCGATCATCTTGCCGATCTGCTTGTCGCCGTTCGACGAGATGGTGCCGACCTGCGCGACTTCGGCCGACGAGCCGACCTTCTTGGCGCGCTTCTCGATGTCCTTGAGAACGGCGGCGACCGCGATGTCGATGCCGCGCTTCAGGTCCATCGGGTTCATGCCGGCGGCGACCGACTTGGCGCCTTCCTTCACGATCGCGGCGGCGAGCACGGTCGCCGTGGTGGTGCCGTCACCGGCGTTGTCGTTGGTCTTCTGGGCAACCTCGCGCACCATCTGAGCGCCCATGTTCTCGAACTTGTCCTCGAGCTCG
>CAKZHN010000184.1 GCA_936924235.1 uncultured Rhodoplanes sp.
AGAACCAGATCATTTCCGAAGCCAAGGTCTATGGCGGCGCGCAGGGCAAGGTCCCAGTCACCGCCGGCGAGCAGATCCGGTTGATGGTGCCGCGCAACGTCAGCGAGCGCATCAGCGCCAAGATGGTCTACACCGGCCCGGTCCGCGCGCCGATCCGCGAGGGCCAGGAGATCGGCAAGCTGCAGGTGATGCGCGGCGACGCCAAGGTGCTGGAGGTGCCGGTGCAGGCCTCCGAGGCCGTCGAGGTCGGAACGGTAACCCAGCGCGCCTTCGATGCGGCGGCGGAACTTGTGGTCAACGTGTTTCGTTCGGCGGCCAAGCGGCTATAAATCGTAGCGTCTCGTCTGGATCGGAATATGCGTGGACGCTTCATCACCTTCGAGGGCGGCGAGGGCACCGGCAAGTCGACGCACGCGGCGTTGCTCGCCTCGCGGATCAAGTCGTTCGGCATCGGCACGCTGCTGACACGCGAGCCCGGCGGCTCGCCCGGCGCCGAGGTGATGCGCTACATCCTGTTGTCGGGCGCGGTGCAGCAGCTCGGCGCCAATGCCGAGGCGTTGGTGTTTGCCGCCGCCCGCGACGATCATCTCACCACCCTGATCCGGCCGGCCCTGGAGCAGGGCAAGTGGGTGGTCTGCGACCGCTTCGCCGATTCCACGCGCATCTATCAGGGCATCGCCGGCAAGGTCGAGCCGCTGGCGATCAAGGCAATGGAGCGGATCATCGTCGGCGACACCAGGCCCGACCTCACGCTGATCCTCGACGTGCCCGCCAAGGAAGGCATGAAGCGCGCCGCGGAGCGCCGCGGCCAGGCCGGCGCGGACCGGTTCGAGGGCGAGGCGCTGGCGTTCCACGAGAAGCTCCGCGACGGCTTCCTGACGCTCGCCGCCAGCGAGCCGGACCGCTGCGTGCTGATCGACGCGACGCTGCCCAAGGAGGAAGTCTCCGAGCAGATCTGGCGCGTGGTGATGAAAAAGCTCGATCCGTCGAGCGCGCCGGTCGCCTTCGAGGATTTCAAGATTTGAGCCCCGCGCGCGACGACGGCGAAGTCCCGCATCCGCGCGAAACCACGGCGCTGTTCGGCCATGCCGAGGCCGAGACGATGCTGCTGTCGGCCTATCGATCGGGCCGCGTGCCGCATGCCTGGCTGATTGGCGGCGAGAACGGCATCGGCAAGGCGACGCTGGCCTATCGCTTCGCGCGCTTCGTGCTGGCCCATCCCGATCCGAAGTCGCCCGCCGTGCAGAACGCCACGTCGCTTGCGGTGCCGCCCGACCACCCGGTGGCGCGGCGTATCGCCGGCCGCGCCCACAGCGATCTGTTGGTGCTGGAGCGGGTGATCAACGAGAAGACCGGCAAGCTGTTCACCGAGACCCGCGTCGAGCAGGTGCGCGAGAGCGTGTCGTTCTTCGGCTCGACGGCGGGCGAGGGGGGCTGGCGGGTCGCCATCGTCGATCCGATCGAGGACCTGAACCGGACCGGCATCAATGCGCTGCTCAAGGTGCTGGAGGAGCCGCCGCAGCGGGCGCTTCTCCTGCTGATGACCGATGCGCCGGGCCGCGTGCTGCCCACCATCCGCTCGCGCTGCCGCGCCTTGATCCTGCGGCCGCTGGCCGAGGACGAGGTGGCAAAGGCGGTTGCGGCAGCGCGGGGCGAGGCCAAGGTCTCCGACGAAATCCGCTCAGCGGCGGCTGCCTCCGGCGGCTCGGTCCACCGTGCGCTGATGCTGCTGGAGGGCGACGCGCTGGAGCTGCGACGGCAGATGATCGCGCTGCTCGGGCGCCTCCCCGAGCTCGATCCCCGTGCGCTTCATGCGCTGGGCGACGAGATCGCCGGAACCGACATCGAGACCCTTGCGGCGTTCATGGATACCGTCAATTCCTGGCTCGGCGAGCGGCTGCGCACCGAGCCGCAGCAGCCGGAACGGCTCGCCCGGATCGCTGACGTGTGGGCCAGCGTCAATGCGGCCGGCCGCGACACCGAGGCCTATAACCTCGACCGCAAGCCGTTCGTGTTTTCGGTGTTCGGCAAGCTCGCCGACGCGGCCCGGGCCTAGGCTGCAGGCCTTTGAGAAATCATGACAATCCCGTGCACTTTTCCGGCGTTGATGGTCGGCCGGCGGGCAGGGCGGCCTGTTGCCGTTCCGCGCTGCCGTTGATACCTACGGGGCCTTATGTCCGAAAAGCCCCGCTATTACATCACCACCGCGATCGCCTACCCCAACGGCCCGCCGCATATCGGCCACGCCTATGAGGTGGTCGCGACCGACGCCATCGCCCGCTTCAAGCGGCTCGACGGCTATGACGTGTTCTTCCTCACCGGCACCGACGAGCACGGCCAGAAGATCCAGCAGACCGCGACCCGCGAGGGCATCACGCCGCGGCAACTCGTGGACCGCAACGTCGTGCAGTTCCGGGCCATGGTCGAGCGGATGAACTGCTCGAACGACGACTACATCCGCACCACGGAAGACCGCCATCACCGCTCCTCGCAGGCCATCTGGCAGCGGATGGAGAAGAACGGCGACATCTACCTGTCGAAGTACGCCGGCTGGTACTCCGTGCGCGACGAGGCCTACTACGCCGAGGACGAGACGCACGTTAACGAGCACAAGGTCCGCCTCGCCACCAAGACCGGCACGCCGGTCGAGTGGGTGGAGGAGGAGAGCTATTTCTTCAAGCTCTCGGCCTATCAGCAGAAGCTGCTCGATCTCTATGCCAACGTGCCCGATTTCATGCTGCCGAAGGAGCGACTCAACGAGGTGGCGAGCTTCGTGAAGGGCGGGCTGCAGGACCTGTCGATCTCGCGCACCACCTTCGACTGGGGCATCAAGGTGCCGGGCAACGACAAGCACATCATGTATGTGTGGGTCGACGCGCTGACCAACTACATCACCGCGGCAGGCTTCCCGGACGTCGACAGCGAGAAGTTCAAGCGCTACTGGCCGGCCGACCTGCATGTGATCGGCAAGGACATCGTGCGTTTCCACGCGGTCTATTGGCCGGCCTTCCTGATGTCGGCCGGCATCGAGGTGCCGCGCCGCATCTTCTCCCACGGCTTTCTCTTCAACCGCGGTGAGAAGATGTCCAAGTCCGTCGGCAACGTGATCGATCCGTTCACGATGACCGATGCCTATGGCGTCGACCAGTTCCGCTATTTCTTCCTGCGCGAGGTGCCGTTCGGCCAGGACGGCAACTACAGCCACGAGGCGATCGTCAACCGTATCAATGCGGATCTGGCCAACGATCTCGGCAACCTCGCCCAGCGCTCGCTGACCATGGTTGGAAAGCAGCTTGGCGGGAAGCTCGCCGCGCCCGGCGCGTTCAGCGACAACGACAAGGCCATTCTGGCCGCCACCGACGCCATGATCGGCACCGCGCGCGAGCACATGAAGACGCAGCAACTGCACCAGGTGCTCAACGCCATGTGGGCCGTGGTCGCCGAGGCCAACCGTTATTTCGCCGGGGAGGCGCCCTGGGCGCTGGCCAAGACCGATCCGCCGCGGCAGGGCACGGTGCTCTATGTCACGGCGGAGGTGATCCGGCAGGTCGCGATCCTGTGCCAACCCTTCATCCCAGCTTCGGCCGGCAAGCTCCTGGATATCCTCGGGATTCCGGCCGGCGAGCGGGCCTTCGACCGGCTGGGCGATCCTGGCAAGCGCATTGCATCGGGTGTGGCGTTGCCCGCGCCCGCTCCGGTGTTCCCGCGGTATGTCGATCCGCCCGAGGCCGCCAAGGCCTGACCTGAAATCGCGACTGCCAAGGCTTGAGTGAAATGCTCGTCGACAGCCATTGCCATCTCGACTTTCCGGACTTCGCGCAGGAACTCGACGCGGTGGTCGGGCGCGGGCGCGCGGCCGGCATCGGCCGGTTCGTGACGATCTCGACCAAGGTGCGAAAGCACGGCGATCTGATCGCCATCGCCGAGCGCTTTCCCGACGTGTTCTGCTCGGTCGGGACCCATCCGCATTACGCCGACCAGGAGCTCGATATCGGCACCGCCGATCTGGTTGAACGCACCAGGCATCCGAAGGTCGTGGCGATCGGCGAGGCGGGGCTCGACTACCACTACGACAACTCGCCGCGCGACGCGCAGGAGCAGGGCTTCCGCGCCCATATCGCGGCGGCCCGAGAAACCAAGCTGCCGCTGGTGATCCACGCCCGCGAAGCCGACGACGATGTGCTGAAAATCCTGCGCGAAGAGACGGGGAAGGGGCCCTTCCCGGCCGTGCTGCATTGCTTCACCGGCGGGCGCGAACTGGCCTTCGGCGCCGTCGAGCTTGGGCTCTACGTGTCGTTCACCGGCATCCTGACCTACAAGAAGACCGATGAGCTTCGCGCCATCGCCCGCGATCTGCCGGCCGAACGCGTCCTGGTCGAGACCGACGCGCCGTATCTCGCGCCCGGCAAGTTCCGCGGCAAGCGCTGCGAGCCGGCCTATTTGGTCGAGACCGCGAAGGTCATGGCCGAGGTCCGCGGCGTGAGCCCCGACGAGATCGCGCGCCAGACCACCGACAACTTTTTCCGGCTGTTCTCCAAGGTGCCGCGGCCTGCGGCGGTCGCCGCATGACGATGAAATTCACGATCCTGGGCTGCGGGTCATCCATGGGCGTGCCGCGGCCGGCGCTCGGCTGGGGCGAATGCGATCCGAACAACCCCAAGAACCGGCGTCGGCGCACCTCGCTCCTGGTGGAACGCCAGGGCGAAAAGGGCACCACGCGGGTGCTGATCGACACCTCGCCGGACCTCCGCGAGCAGCTGATCGACGCGGACGTATCCTGGGTCGACGGCGTGTTCATCACCCATGAGCATGCCGACCATTGCCACGGCATCGACGATCTCCGCGCCCTCTTCGTTCACAAGCGGCGCCGGGTCGACGTCTACACCAGCGAGCACACCGCAAAGACCCTGCGCGCCCGCTTCGGCTACTGCTTCGAGTCGCCGCCCGGCAGCGAGTATCCACCCATCGCGCGCGAGCATCGGGTTACTCCCGGCGAGCCGGTGACCATCGATGGGGAAGGGGGGCCGATCACCGCCCTGCCCATTCTGCAACGGCACGGCGACATCAACTCGCTCGGCTTCCGGTTCGGCGCCTTCGCCTATTCCTGCGACCTGAACGACATGCCGCCGGAAAGCGCCAAGGCGCTGCATGGCGTCGAAGTCTGGGTGGTCGACGCGCTGCGCTATAAGCAGCATCCGAGCCATTTCAGCCTGGCCGACGCGCTGCGCTGGATCGAGCGGATCAAGCCCCGCCACGCGATCCTGACCAACCTGCATTCCGACCTCGACTACGACAAGCTCCGCACCGAGATCCCGCCGCATGTCGAGCCGGCCTACGACGGCATCAGCGTCACGCTGCCGGGTTAAAGCAGACTCTCAGAAGCCGCGCTTCTCGGTGCGCCCTGGTCAGGCTAGGCTTGAGCCATCTTCGGCTCATGAACCATCCCGGCGGGACCCATGCACAAGCAGCAGATCGACGAGTATTTCGTGAACCGCGCCAAGTCGGGCCGTGGCGGCCGGCTCAACGCCCACGAGACACTCGACGCGGCCCGGACCGCGTTGGTCGTCGTCGACATGCAGGACTATTTCGTCAAGGACGGCATGCCGGCTTGCGCGCCGGTTGCCAGAGCCATCGTGCCCAACATCAACCGGCTGGCGCAGGCCACGCGCGCCACAGGCGGCATCGTCGTGTGGATCCAGACCGAGGCGCTGATCGACGAGCCTGACGACTGGGCCAATCGCCGGGAGGCCACCAGCGCCGAAGGCTGGCGCCGCCGCCAGACGCTGCTGGCCAGGGACGGGGCGGGCTTTCCGATCTACGAAACCTGCGAAGTGCGGCCCGAGGACAAGATCGCAATCAAATACCGATACTCGGCCTTCATTCCCTATCCGTGCGAGCTCGATACGGTGCTCAAGCAGAACGGCATCGACACGCTGCTCATCACCGGCGTCGCCACCAGCAGCTGCTGCGAGTCGACGGCGCGCGATGCCGCCATGTGGGGATACCGCACCATCATGGTTTCGGACGGCAACGCCGACCAGACCGACGCCTTGCACAATCACACGCTCGGCAAGTTCCTGGTCACGTTCGGCGATGTGCAGTCGACCGACGATCTGATCGCGAAGCTCGAGAGCGGTCGGCGGACCGCGACGGCGGCCGAGTAGGCGACCCGCGATGAGGACTTCCCGCCGCCTGTTCCTCAGTCTGTCGGCCGGCGCGGTCGCGCTGCCGGCGCTGTCGCGGATGGCTGGCGCCGAAGTCTATCCGTCGCGGCCGGTGCGCTGGATCGTGACGGCTGCGGCCGGCGGGCCGGCCGACACGCTGGCCCGGCTGCTCGGCTCGTGGCTGTCCGAGCGGCTGGGGCAACAGTTCGTCATCGAGAACCGGACGGGCGCGGGCGGCAACATCGGCACCGAGGCGGCCGTGCGCGCGGCGCCCGACGGCTACACACTGCATCTGACCGCCACGTCTGATGCGATCAACGCGACGTTCTATGAAGGGCTCAGCTTCAACCTCGTTCGCGACATCGCGCCGGTGGCGTGCCTGATCCGCGGGCCCTTCGTCATGGTCGTCAGGTCGTCGTTCCCGGCCAAGACGGTCCCGGAATTCATCGCTTATGCCAAAGCCAATCCCGGCAAGATCAGCTTTGCGTCGGGCGGCACCGGATTTGCCGCCCACATCGCCGGCGAGATGTTCAAGCAGATGGCCGGTGTCGATCTCATTCACGTGCCGTATCGCGGGCAGGCGCCGGCGATGAATGACCTGCTCGGCGGCCAGGTCCAGCTCATGTTCGACCCGGTCATTTCGTCGCTCGGGCACATCCGCGCTGGCGAGTTGCGGCCTCTGGCTGTCACCACGACGGCACGGTCCGAGGCGCTGCCGGACGTGCGGCCCCTGAGCGATTTCGTACCCGGTTACGAGTCGAGCATCTGGTTCGGTGTCGGCGCGCCGAAAGACACGCCCGCCGAGATCCTCGATACGCTCAACAAGGCGATCAACGCGGGTCTGACCGATCCCAAGATCAAGGGCCGGCTGGCCGAGCTTGGCACGGCTCCGGCGGTGATGACGCAGGCCGAGTACGGCAAGTTCGTCGCGGCCGAAGTCGAGAAGTGGGGCAAGGTGGTTCGAGCGGCACACCTCAAAGCCGGTTGATGCGGACCGCTCCGCGACGACGAGCCTCCGCGCGCATTTCGAGCCGCCCTGCGCGACGGCATCAACGTCACGCTGGCGGCTTAAAGCGATTTCTAAAGAGCTGTCGGCTCGGCGCGTTAGCGCCGCCCATTATCGGCCCAATCCAGATATCGGCAACGCTGAAAAGCTCTTGATTTTGTGTAGGCTTACAGGCGCTTGCTCAACGGCTTTTTTGGCGCTTCCGGATGCCCATGCTATATGGGTTTGCTGATAATATTCCATAATATGTCTTATGCGAATCGGGGATATGGGCTCGGGTCTGAGGCGCCCGGCTTTGCCATGTGATCGCTGGCGTGGAACGGCACTCGGGCTTGGTCGTTGTTTGGGCGGCTGCGGTTCCCTGGCCGCCAAAATCAATCCCATCCAACGAGGTGCCTCCGTGAGCAAAGTGACCAAGCTGAAGACGCGCAAGCCTGCGCCTGAACTCGATACGCCGACCGATCTCGACAGCGCCGCCGTCGCGGCCGTGTCCGAGGCCCTGAACGGGCTTCTGGCCGACGCCTTTGCGCTGTACCTCAAGACCAAGAATTTCCACTGGCACGTCAGCGGTCCGCATTTCCGCGACTACCATCTGCTGCTCGACGACCAGGCCGCCGAAATCTTCGCCGCGACCGACGACATGGCCGAGCGCGTCCGCAAGATCGGCGGCACCACGTTGCGCTCGATCGGCCACATTTCGAAGCTGCAGACCATCGAGGACAACGACGACGATTTCGTCGCGCCGGGCGACATGCTCCGGGAGCTGATGAACGACAACAAGGCGGTCGCGGCGCGGATGCGCGACGCGCACGAGGTCGCCGACGATCACGACGATATCGCCACCGCGAGCCTGATCGAGAACTGGATCGACCAGACCGAGAAGCGCACCTGGTTCCTGTTCGAGGCCGCCCGCGACGCGTCCGACCACGGGCACTGAGACGACGGTCATCCGGCTGATACGAACGCGCCCCATTCCTGTGGGGCGCGTTCTGCTTTTGTCGCGGGCCGTCCCCGCGCCTGTTACGGTTCCCCGATGAAACCATCGAAAGACCTTGCCCGACTGATCGAGATCATGGCGGCGCTGCGCACGCCCGGGACCGGCTGCCCGTGGGACCTGGAGCAGAATTTCGCGACGATAGCGCCCTACACGCTCGAGGAAGCCTACGAGGTGGCCGACGCCATCGCCCGGGGCGATCTCGACGACCTCCGCGACGAGCTCGGCGACCTCCTCCTCCAGGTCGTATTCCACGCCCGGATGGCGCAGGAGCAGGGCGCGTTCGAGTTCGGCGACGTGGTCCAGGCGATCACCGAAAAGCTCATCCGTCGTCATCCCCACGTGTTTGGCGACCTCGCTGGCCAGGACGCCGATGCCGATGAGGTCAAAAGCCTGTGGGACCGGATCAAGGCCGAGGAAAAAGCTGCGCGCGCCGCACGAGGCGGGATCGTGGAGAAGGGCGCCCTCGCCGGCGTTCCTGTGGGCATGACCGCCCTCACCCGCGCGCTGAAGCTGCAGGACAAGGCGGGCAAGGTCGGCTTCGACTGGAACGATCCGATGGCGGTGCTGGCGAAGATACGGGAGGAATGCGACGAGATCGAAGCCGAGATCGCCGCGGGCGATCGCGCGAAGGCCTCGGCCGAGGTCGGCGATCTGCTGTTCGCCGTGGTCAACCTCGCCCGGCACCTCGGCACCGATCCGGAGACAGCGCTCCGCGGCTGCAATCAGAAATTCGTCCGCCGCTTTGCCGCGATCGAGCACGCGCTGGAAGCCAAGGGCAAGCGGCCGCAGGATGCCACGCTCGCCGAGATGGACGCGCTGTGGGACGCGGCGAAAGCAGCCGAAAAAGAGGGCGCCTCCTAGTCCTTCACGCCCGCGGCCCGCAGATACTGCAGGTCGACGAACCGCTCCGGCGCGAGCGCCGGCGGCTTGATCATGCCGCCCTCCTCCATGAACTCGATGACCTTGGCGAGCCCGGCGAGATTGATCTCGCCGGCCTTGGGCATCACGCCGCGATCGGGTTCGAGATAGAGCGCCAGCGTCTGCCGCGCGATGTCCTCCGGCGTGCCGGTTACCGCGACCATGGTGCGGATCACCTCCTCGCGGTTCGCCGGATCGCGGAAATACCGGAACGACGCCGCCAGCGCCCGCAGGAACCGCACCAGCGCATCCTGATGCTCGGTGCCCCAGGAGCGCTTCACCGCCAGCACCTGGAATTGGAACGCCGACACCGCCTCGGTCGAGATGCCGAGCCTGTGGTAGCCCG
>CAKZHN010000185.1 GCA_936924235.1 uncultured Rhodoplanes sp.
ATCGTGGCGATCGGAAATGGATGCCGCTGCAGCATCTCGAAGATGTGCCGCGCCTTGAACGGCGCGTCGGCCTCGTGCCAATCGGGATGACGGACGCGGTACTCGCCAGAGCGGTAGATGTCGCTTGCGTTGGACTCGTCCGCCAAGGCCGTCCTCTGAAAACCCGTCGATTCAGTCTGCGATCCCTAGCACAAATCCGCGACGCGTGGGGAGATGAAGCCGCGCCGTGGACAAATGAACCGCCCGCTATTTCTTGATTCCGAACAACGCCACATGCGACGCGGTGCGATACAGGTTCGGTCCGGCATTGCTGGTGTTGAGCATATGGACGGAGCTGCAATTGGCAGCGATCTGCGGGTAGTCGTTGAACACCGAATATGAATAGGCCAGCCCGTCGCCGTCGCTGATCGTGTAGCCTTTGCCTCGCGTCTTGATCCAATCGGCAAGCGGCCACAATCCGGCGCTGTTGATGATCTGCTTCAGGCCGCGCGCCAGCGCGCCGCCTTGTCCGAAGTTGTTGCAATCGGAAACGAAAACCGCCTTGGCGGCGACGCGCAGCATTTCGGACACGGCCGCAGCCGGCTTCGGAACGTGGTGAAGCGTGGCAAACTCGCAGACGAGGTCGAACGAGCCGTTGGCGAATGACAGATGCATGGCGTCGCCGTCGATCAGTTCGGTCGTTGAAAGCCCCTTTTTGTAGCCGATGCCCCGCAATTCGGCCGATGGCTCGATCCCGACCGCATTGATGCCCGGCAGCCTGTTCTTGACCACGGACAGCACGCGGCCCGTTCCGCTGCCGATGTCCAGGATCGATCGCACGCCCAATTGCTCCGCGGCCGCGATCATGTAGGCCAGTGCGACGTCATGCTCCTTGTCCTGGCCCAGATGCATTTCGTCGTACTGCTGGGCCGTCGTCGCATAATAACGACGCTGGATCTGCACGGCGTCCGAAGACATGGAATTGACCTCTGCTTTCCGCGTCCGAGCCGACGGCCTGCGGTGACGGCCTTCGGCGCGGGCAGACTACCCCACGAAATGAACCCCAGCGATACGCCGCAAACCGGTCGGCGTCATTCTCCACCGTTCGGCTCTTGGTAAACGGCCGCCCTGCTCGCCGGGCAGGCGCTGCATGGCAACCGGCGCCCGGGATGATAGGATCGGCCGCTGGATTCGTGCTGGCGCGGTGCTGTGGCCACGATGATGCAGCGGACAACGAGATGGACAGCGACCCCAGCCAGATCGGGCTTGGACCTCAACCGACCGTACAGGATCTTGGCAGGTTCAGCCTGCCGGACGGCTTTCGCGGCCGGCCTGCGTGGTTCGTTCAACTGTGGTGGCTTGTCCAATCGGTGCTGTTCGCCACGTCTCCGCAGGTGCTGTACGGCTGGCGGCGATTTCTGCTGCGGCTGTTCGGCGCCGACGTCGGACGCAATGTCCTCATTCGTCCCAGCGTGCGGGTCACCTATCCCTGGAAAGTGTCGATCGGCGACAACGCGTGGATCGGCGACGACGTCGAGCTTTATTCGCTCGGCCCGATCAAGATCGGCTCCAATGCCGTGATCTCCCAGGGAAGCTATCTCTGCGCCGGAACGCATGATCACAACGCGATTGCCTTCGACATCGTGGCGTCCACCGTGACGGTGGAGTCGCAGGCCTGGGTTGCGGCCCAGGCCTTCATCGCACCCGGGGTGACGATCGGGCGGGGCGCAGTGGTCGGCGCCCGGGCCGTGGTGCTGGCCGACGTCCCGCCGCTTGCGGTCGCCGTCGGCCATCCGGCCAAGGTCGTCAAACAGCGCGGTCAAGCCTGACGCCTTCGGGCTGTCACGTCCCAGGCACATCCGGGCTCTATGCGACCATCTTCCGGTAAAGCCCGGCAAGCTGATCGCAGGCATCGGAGAGCGTCGGCAGCGCCGCGGCCGACTTCAAGGCGCCCGCGCGCAACCTCGCGCGTTCATCCTCCGACCGGTACAGCCGGCCGATCGCCTCGCGGATGGCGTCGACGTCTCGCGGCTTGACGACGTAGCCGTTGCCGCCGGGCTGCACGAAATCGGCGCTGCCGACGCTTTCGGTCACCAGCACCGGCGTGCCGCAGGTCAAGGCTTCCGTCACGACCAGTCCGAAGCCGTCCTCGAGCGAGGGCAGAACGCACAGCGAAGAGCTGCGAAACAGTTGCGCCAGCCCGGCCTGGCTGATGTGCGGCACGTGCCGGAACAGCCCCTGATAGGGCGCGAGCAGACGGTTCATATCGGGATGCACGATCCCGACGATCACCAGCTCGGCATTCGGCAGCTTCAGCTGCTTCCAGGCCTCGAGAAGATAGAGCTGCCCCTTGCGCGGCGACACCTGGCCGACGCAAACCACGCGGAATGGCGACATCGAAGGCGGCTCCGACTGCGGCGCAAAGTTCTGCGTGTAGATGGGCAGATGGATCACGCTGATCCGGTCGGCGGGAAAGCCGTTGGCGACGTAGCTGTCCTTCACGAACTTCGACAGACAGAACAGATGGTCGCACAGCTCAATTTCGGCGAGCGTCCTCTCCGGACCGCGAACGGCCTCGACCGGCAAACCCAGCCGAGCCTGCTCCTCCTGCACGATTCGATTGAAATACAGCGGATGCGAGTTGACCGGGTGGCCGAGAACCCGGCTGCCGGTCGCGCGCGCCTTCTCGATCAGCCGCCGGGAATTGCCGTGCAGGACGGCGTGGAGAAGATCACAGCGCTGCCACCGCGCCAGCGCAACCTGCTCCCAGAGACAATCGTACCAGGGATAGATGCGATTGAATTGGTAGTGGTTCAGGTATCTGGCGTGAGCCTGGACCAGATATTCCTTGACGAACACATTGACGGCCTGCTGCGGACGCAAGCCAAGCGCGGCGGCGTCGCGCGACCGCCGCACCGCATAGTAGACGCGGCCGATCTGAACGCGCTTCGCAAGCTCCGGGATGAGCTGCAGCTGCATGTAATCGCCGCAGACCGAGACGTTCACCAGCGGTTGCGCGCCCATCATCGGCCCCGATCCGCTGTCGAATCCTTGCCGTCGCGGCCGATCATCGTCCACATCACGTCGGCCCACACCTCCGGCGTGATGGTTCGCGAAGCCGCGCGGCTCAATTCGCTGAACTGCCTCAACGTGGCGGCGGGCAAACCGGCGAGCTCGCCGAGGAACCCTGCAAGAGCGCTCGGATCGCCGGTCTCGAACACGAAGCCGTTCCGGCCGTGCCTGACAAAAACGTCGCCGGCGCCGCAGGCCTTCGAGCAGATCACCGGAAGGCCGGCCGCCACCGCTTCGTGCAACACCACGCCCCAGGGCTCGAAACGGCTCGGCAGCACCAAGCACGAGGCTTCCGCGTAGAGCGACGCCAGCTCGGCGGGCTGCACGAAATCCCGGCACTCGATCCCTTCGACGCCGGTGACGAGCGGACGCAGCGGGCCGACGCCGGCGACGATCAGCCCCCATGCCTTCATCCCTGCCCGCGCCCGATAGGCGCGATAGGCGTCGACCAACAGCCCGACGCCCTTTTCCTCGACGAGCCGGCCGACAAACAGGAATTTTCCGCGCTCGAAGTTCGGCTCAACGCGCGCGAACGCCGCGACGTCGCAGGCATACAGCGGCTCGCGGATCGCGGCCTCCGCAAAGCCGAGCCGCCGGGCGAATGCGCGCTGCCGCGGACCTGCCACGAGGGCCTTGTCGTAAGCCGGCTGGATGAAGAACGGCGCGATCAGCCGCCCGCCCCATTGCTTCAAGGTCCCATGCCATTGGTTGTCCATCCCGACGATCCGGGTCGCACGCCCCGAAAACGAGCGCGCGATCCGGCGATATTCCGGACGGTGCCACGACGCGACCAGCAGGGCGTCGGGCTGAAATCGCTCCAGCAGCGCAGCCAGCTCGCTTTGCTCCGGACGGGAATCGAAGGTGTAGACCTGCTCTGCCGCAATGAAATCCTCGGGCCGGAACGGCGCTTCGGGCACCGGGCGGACATGGGCGCGCAGCAACCGCACGGGATGGCGGCTGCAGAGCGCCCGAACCGAGGCATCGAGGTAACCGGTCCATTGCTCCCAGAGGATGGCGAGTCCTGGCATGCCCCTCGTCCGCTAGCCGATGCTCATCGTGTCAACGCGCCCGTTCGCCATCATGCCGGTCCGGCAACAGACGGGATTCCAACTCCCGAAACAGCAGACGATTGCCGTCGGCCGAGTAGTGTACGTCGCCCGGAATGAACAGCCTCTTGTACCAGTCGGCATGAGCATTCTTCTCGGCGAAGACTGCCGGAAACAGATTGATGAATGCCTTGCACCGGTTCGCACAGAAGTCGCGCCACAACGCGACCTGGCGGCTTTCGAGATCGCCTTTCGCGAGCTGGCCCGGCCAGGGATAGACCGCGACCGTCATGGGAATGGAGCGGCTGGCGAGCAGGTCGGACAGCTTCGTCATGTTTTTCACGGCGCGCTCGATGCCTCCTTCGACGCCAAGGGGCGCGAAGGATTGGCCCGGCTCGAAGCCAGGAAGCGTCCACCGTCCTGTGGGGCCGCCGTCGAAGATGCCGAGGCTGGAGCGCGTTTCGGGCGTACCCATATCGTCCGGCTTGCCGCTGACCAGCCGAAACCACAGCCCAAAAAGGGTCGCATCGGTGACCGGGAAACTCCTCAGATACTGTCTGGCCAGGTCCCAGTAATACCCCTGGTGCGACGAGCAGAACCGCCGATAGGCCGGATCCTCGTCGATGCAGAAGTAGCCGGTGGCCTCGTCATGAATATCGGAGAGGTCCGGAAACACGACGACCTCGTCGAACTGCAGCCCGATCTCGAGCAGATACTTGATCTTCCGATAGTAGATGGACGGCGAATAGGACGTGGCCCCGGCGTTCAGAAACTCGACCGGCGGCTGGCGTCGCTGTCCGGCTTCGTACAGCAGCCCGGCAAACGAGTCGCCGAAGGTCACACCGACGCCCTCGGTGAACGAATCCCCGATCAGGAGCACGCGCTTCGTCGACGGACGCAGCGCCACGTCGCGGACGGCGTGGTCCTTGAAGCCCAGGCTGTCGGTGCGAAACGGATAGCGGTGGCCGCCCCAGACCGCGTCGCCTTCGAAGTTCGCCGCCAGGCCATGATGGAAATTGCGGTCGGCGATCCGGAACGCGGTATCGGTCTGCTCGCCGAACATGCGCGCATAGAGGAAGTCGAAGGCCACGAACAGAACGGCGCAGTAGGCGCCAATGGCGATCACGCGGCCGAGCAGTCTCATGCGCGTCGGCCGCACTGACATGCCCGGCTTTCAACGGCAGCCATCAGCCCCCCGGCCTTCGGCAGGTTCATTCCGAACCCAGCTGAACATTGCGCTGGATCGGCTCGGTCCGCTCGCGTTCGCGCGTGTTGCCGATCACGTATCGCAGCCCCCAAGCGAGCACCAGCGGCGCGAGGCAAAAGAAGAAGAACTCGGCGATCTTGGGCCCGCCGTCGCGCGCCCACTGAATCAGCAGCGCTTCCATCCACAAATACGCGCAGAAGAAATAGATCGAAGGGCTGACCGTGCAGAACCGCTTGTACAGCCAGCCGTAGCCCGCCCCGGCCAGGCTGAGCGTCATCATGACGCCGATGTAGCCCAGGCTGATCCATCCGTCGCCGACGAGCGAGGTGGTGCGGCTGGCAAATCGGCCATAGGCCTGCAGATTGACCAGCACAATCGGCGAGCCCACCGGCTTGTCCGGCCAGAACACGCGGGGAATCGGCTGGGTGAAAAGGCCGAGATACTGGGTGAAATACGACCAGGTCCTGCTGGCGTCGGGGACTTTGCCGATGACGTAGGTCAGGAACTCGAAGTTGGCAAAATCCGGATGCGCGCCGAAGGACGAATTCTCGAAGTCGAAGTTCCACTCGAACGTACCCGTCTCGAGAAAATTGGTCACAATTCCGCGGTTGCGCCCGGCGGCCATGAAGACGATCAGGACGAATATCAGAACGACCAAGTGACGCGCGCTCGGCAGCTTGCGACGCCTTAGATAAAGCAGCATGGCGATGCCAACGATCGTCGAAATCACCAATTCCCAGCGTCCACCGCCGGCGTGCAGCGCGATAAATCCGCAAAATGCCAGCGGCAGCACGGACCACCAGCGCCCCCAATTAATGAACAAGAAGTAGGCGGCGAATGGCAGCGCCATGTTGCGGGCGAAGACGAGATAGGCGCTGTTGTCGTTGAACAGCGTGACGCCAGTGACCGGGTCGGTTGTCAGCACGATACCGCCCCAGTCCCCGAGGAACTCGGGTGACGACGTCAACCGGGTCGTGAAGACGAGATAGAATGAATAGATCATCATCGGCGATAGGATGACGAACGCCGCTGCCATCGCCTTTCGATCTAACGTGCTGACCTGCGGCAATTGGAAATGAGGCGAGATCGGCTCGAAACGAAGCACCAGAAGAAAGCCGAGGATGAAGCTCACCAAGCCGACGTTGGCGACGAAGATCGTCTGGATAAAGACATCGTCGGTCGGCATGTACTGCATGAATATGAATTCGGACCGGATATCCAGCAGGTGGACAGCGATCGGCCGCTGCACGAACGTGATGAAATGGAATGCGATGTAGACGAAGATGCCGGAGTAGACGTTGAGAAAGCCGCGGCCATAGAGGAACGCGACGAGAAAGATGAAGAAAATCGTGTTCGCCAGCAGTACGAATTCAATCATCTCTGCGTGTCCATGTGGGGCATGATCAATGCCACGACATCAAGCCGCTGCGGATGGCGCGCGCTCATGGCGTCCCCGGACGGTCCTGCCCGGCGCCGCGAGCCGACTGTGCGGCAAACACCATCTCTCCCGCCAGCATGTTGAAGTTGCTCCAGGCATCGGTGGGCGATACCGCGAACTCTCCGGTTTTTGAAGCGATCCTCTCGCCGTTACGCCTGAGCTCCATGTCGATCTGACCCCGGAACAGCCGCGCCGACGCCTGACTCATGCCAGCCGGGAGTTGGACACGCTGGACCGTGGCCTGGGTCCGGACAATCAACTCTGCCGGCTGCTGCAGGAAGGCCAGGAAATATATTTGATTCTTGAGCGCTCGCACCCCCTTCGGCATGCCTTTTGCGGGCTTGGCGGGATCGGGCGTTCCCGTGGCAAACCGGTAGTGCGGCCGGTATGTGTAAAACAGCCGTTCGCGGTCGATTGCCGGCGGCTTCCCGCCCTTGAACCAGTCGATGAAATAGCGATTCGCGTTGAGAAAGCCGTCATGGGACAGCAGGTGTCCCCATTCCGCGGTCCACCGGGTGCTGGGTGAATCCGGAGCGAGCGGCGCGAAATACGTGGATTCGCCCCAGTCGTTCCAGGTGACGAGTTCGACCCATTGGGCGTGGTTCGCGATTGCGCTGGTCCACTGCTTCACCAGCCCGTCATAGCCCCCATTGTCGAACACCCGATAGTTGACCCTCAGACCGCGGTAGTACGGCGCAATGCCGGCCATGAACAGCTTGTTGCTGCGAGTCCAGCCTTCGCCATAGAGACGAATGGCGCGGTCAAGCTTGTCCGGCGATTCAGCCGCACCGAAATAGAAATACCCATCGATGTCGGCCGAGTCGGCGACCAGCGCGTTGACATCGTCGGCCGTCGGGATGGTGTGCATGGTCGGAGGAAAGAAGAAGGGAACGGCATAAATCTCGTGGGCGGATCGGGCGCGCACCTTGGCGCGAACTTCGCGAATCCAATCGGCGCTGCTCCCGAACGTGCTCAGCACCGGCCGCCCGTCATAACGGAACTGGTTGGGATGATCGCCATAGGTCGCAATCATGTCGGCGGTCTCATCCGCGGACACGCCATCGGCCGAGAAGAACAGCTTGAAGCTGTCACCGAAGCGTTTGGCCGCTTCGAACAGCTTGGCCGAATTGGTCCGGTAATGCGGCTGTGTCGTCCAGGCGCCGACGTTCAGGGCGAAGCCGTCGATGCCCGCCCGGGCTGCCTCCTTTATCTCCTCGAGATAAGACTCGACCGGCGGATCGCCGGACAGCACGCCCGCCTCGTCAATCAAGCCCCTGGGGCAACACACCATGTAATGGGCGAAGACATACTTCTTCTGTTGGGCGTTCTCTTGAGAGTTCTGCGGGGCGCTCGCCTGAACGCTGCCCTGGGCATGCGCCGGTGCAGGCGCCGCGATCACGACCAGCGCCAACGCCAGCAGCATCGCCGCGGCGACGGGCCTGATGCCGCGGTCGCTACCGCGCGAAACCTTTCGCGCCAACGCCCGGAACGATGACGTCCAGATTTTCCGCCAGCAGCAGATTGGCGAACAGCTGCCGCTGCGACAGCGGGGCTTTCTCCATGCGGGCAAGGAGGCGGTCTCGAACGGGCCAGCCGGGACCGGTAAAGATCCGGAGCGCGGTCTGTTGGAATTCCGGCTGCAGCAGTTTCGTAAACTCATCGAGCGCGAACTCCGCCAGATCGGCCGGCAATGCGGAAAATACCGACAAGGCCAGCCGATTGCGTTTCTCGATCACCCATCCCTCGTTCGGCCCCTGCCGGTACGACATGCGGAGCAGATCCAGCACCGCCGGCCGAAAGCCGTTGGTGACGACCTCCACCCAGTAGAGGCTCAGCCACAGGAACGCATCGGATGGGCTGCATGACAGCGACTTCACTATGGCGTTGCGTGCTTCAGAAAATCGTTCATCGATATGCGCGCCGTCACCCTGATCGAGCGTATTCTCGGCAATACGAAGGCGTATGACGGCATTGCTCCTCAGACCAGGAGAGTAGCAATTCGGCTCCCGCTCGATGCTGTCGAGTGCCGGAATCAAATCGAGCAGCGCTTCGGGCTTGTAAGCCTGCTGCTGGATGACCCGGGCGGCGACCTCGTTGAGCGGGCCGGCCCGCCAGAACAGCGGCGCGACCCAGAGGCCCCACAGGATTGCGGCGAGCCCGAACGCGATCGTGACAGCCCGCACCGGCAAAGACAGCAGATTCACGAAGCTCAATCCGTGTAGCCGTACCTGGCGTAGTACTTGTTGTAGTAGTAGTTGCCGCGATAGCTCTCGTACCGGCTGAGAACGTTGAGATCGGCCTTGTTGAGGGCCACGCCCAGCAGGTTCTCATACACACCCGGCGCATCGCGCAGCGTGTGCTCGACCACGTCGATCTTGGTGCGCCCCCACTCGACGACGAAGACGAACGAGTCGACGAGACGCGTCACGGTCCGCACATCCACGACAGGAGCCAGCGGCGAAAGGTCGATGATGATGTAATCGAAATGCGCACGCAGCTTCTCCAGGAACTCCCGCGTGGTTTCCGCCCCCAGGATCTCGTGCGTGTGGGCGAGACGGCCCTTCAGCACCGCGGGGAGAAACCGCAGGCCTGAAACCTCGTCCTTCCAAAGGACATCGTTCAGAGCCGCCGTGCCGCCGATCACTTCGAGGATGCCGCTGCTCGCCGATGGCGCGAGATGACGCGACAGCGACGGATTGCGCAGGTCGCCATCGATCAGCAGCACGCGATTGCCGCCCTGGGTCATGACCAATGCCAGAGCGGCGGCGATGGTCGATTT
>CAKZHN010000186.1 GCA_936924235.1 uncultured Rhodoplanes sp.
CGTGGGCACGCCGAACGAATTGCCGTAGCCGCCGACACCCGCCACCACGCCCGAAACCAGATGCCGGGTCTTGGGGTGCTTGGGATCGCCGAACGACAGCGCGTTCAGGCAGGCGATAGGCCGCGCGCCCATGGTGAAGACGTCGCGCAGGATGCCGCCGACACCCGTGGCCGCGCCCTGATAGGGCTCGATGTAGCTCGGGTGGTTGTGGCTTTCCATCTTGAACACCACCGCGAGCCCGTCGCCGATGTCGATCACGCCGGCGTTCTCGCCCGGGCCCTGGATCACCCAGGACGCCTTGGTCGGCAGCCCGCGCAGATGGACCTTCGACGACTTGTAGGAGCAGTGCTCATTCCACATCGCCGAGAAGATGCCGAGCTCGGTGAAGCTCGGCGCGCGGCCGATGAGATCGAGAATGCGCTGATATTCGTCGGGCTTGAGACCGTGCTCGGCGACAAGATCAGGCGTGATTGGGGGTTCGTTGCGGTTCACGGGCCTTATTTAGTTCAGCCGCCGCGGCATTTCACCCCGTGTCGACGCCTTGAGGCCTGCCGTCCACGCCTATTCTTGAGCATTTTTGCCGGGCGCTTTTCTGGCGGTTTCAGCCCCGGACGGCCCGTTCGGCCTGCGCGATCCATTCGGCCTGCAGCTTGCGGACGTATTTGGGCGCGCGCCGCATCTGGGCGAGCAGCTCGGTCAGCAGCGCGTGGGCCTCGGTGTCCCGGCCAAGCTTCCGCAGCAAAAGACCGTAGCGGACCCGCGCTTCCGCGCCCGGGTAATAGTTGGAAACCGCGGCATATTCGTCGACCGCCTCGTCCAGCCGGCCGGCCTCCTCCAGCGCCCGCGCGTACAGCAGATGCCCGTCGGCCGACTGGTAGTCCGGCCATTTGCTCCGCAGCTCGTCGAGGGTTGCGACCGTGTCGGTGAACCGGCCGAGGCCGAATTCGGCGCGGGCCCGGCCCAGCATGTAGATCGGCTCGTCGCCCATCGGCCGCGTCAGGATCTCGTTGAAATGCTCCAGCGCCGCCCAATGCTTGCCGAGCACCAGGCATTCCTCGGCGAGCGCGCCGCGGGTCCCGATGGTGTCGACCGAGGCAAACTGGTCCGACAGCGCACGATAGCGCCGTTCCGGATCGAGCGCCTTGACGACGCGGCCGCGGGCGCGCTGCCCCTGCGCGCTGCCGAACCACTCCGGAATGAGCTCGACCACGACGTAGGCCACGGCGCCCGCGACGGGCAGGAAGATGAGGATATAGCCCCAGGGACTGAAGCGGCCGGTCTTCGCCGCGTGGACGACGAGCGTGATCTGAACGACCAGCAGTAACAGCGCAACCGGCATGCTTTCGCCCCCGAGAATCCCCAGCCAATCGATCCTAGGACCGATTGATTACAACTTTTCGTCGGTATCGATCAAACCATACGACCGCTTCAGCGGTCCCGGCCGAGGAAAAACATCCCGGCGTAGATCTTGCGGCGCGTGCCCTCGCCGAGGCGGGCAATGGCAAGGTAGAGCTTCTCGATCATCAGGCAGGGCTTGCCCGGCCCGTCGCCGCCCTTGGTGAGGAACGCACCGGTGCGGACGTCGTCGAACTTGAGACCATCGCGATTGAGGCTGACCTCGAAGGCGTTGAGCTCTTCATTGGTCAGCGGGTCGACCGGCTTGGTGTTCTGCAGGCCTTCGACGATGGCCTGGAACCGGTAGAGCGTGCCGAGCCGCATCATGCGGCGGACGCTGTCCGGCGGCGGACCGTCCGCCGGCGTCTCGTCCTTGCCCAGCACCTTCAGGCAGAACGGCGCGCCCTCGGTGCCGAGCGCGTGAAACAGCGCGACCTCGTTCTCGGCGAGCCGGTCGATCATCGGGATGCTCGCGCCGGCGGCGTAACGCAGCTTGGCGCGCATGAGATCCTGGAAACGGCCGAACAGCTCCTGGGCGAACACCGGATCGGAGACGCCTTCGTTGCGCCGCTCCACCGCGGTCGCGATCATCTGCTTGTAGTCGTCGGCGAAATACTTCTTCAGCAGAGCCTGAAGCTCGGCGTGGTCCGATTGCGCGATCTCGGCCTCGACGCTTTCCGGCGTGGCCTTAGAGGGCCGGACCGGCGGCGAGGCCTGCGGAGCGGGCTGCGAGCCCGCGGGCGCCGGTGACGACGTGCCGCCTGCGGGCGCAGCGCCCGGGCTCGGATCGGCCGCAGCGGTCTTCGCCGGCGGCTGCGTGGCCAGCGTGTCGTGCGTGCGCGAGCCGAACGCAAAATAGAAGCCGCCGAAGGCGACGGCTATCAGCCCGAACGCGATCCCAAGAAGGATGCGGAAATCCATGACCGAACCCGGAACCCCTGCGCCCCGCGAAGATTAGGCGCTTCAGGCCACCTTCGCAAAATGCTGTGTCAGCCCGGCGAAAAGACCGCGGCCGTCCGTCGGCCCGATCGCGGCTTCGACGTGGTTCTCCGGATGGGGCATCAGCCCCAGCACATTGCCGCGATCGTTGAGGATACCGGCGATCGCATTGATGGCGCCGTTGACGTTGAAGCGCGGATCGAGCTTGCCGTCCGGCGCCGTGTAGCGAAACGCGACACGGCCCTCACCTTCGAGCCGCTCGAGCGTCCCGGCGTCGGCCGTGTAGTTGCCCTCACCATGAGCGACCGGCACGCGGATCACCTGGCCGGCGTTGTAGCCGCGGGTGAACGGCGTGTCGGAGCGCTCGACCCGAAGGTAGACGTCCTTGCAGACGAAGCGCAGCTGCGCGTTGCGCATCAGGATGCCGGGCAGCAGCCCGGACTCGCAGAGAATCTGAAAGCCGTTGCAGACGCCGAGCACCAGGCCGCCGCGCGCCGCATGCGCCCGCACCGCGTCCATGATCGGCGCCCGCGCCGCGATCGCGCCACAGCGCAGGTAGTCGCCATAGGAGAAGCCACCCGGCACCACGACGAGATCCGTGCCGGCGGGAAGCTCGTGTTCGGCGTGCCAGACCAGCGCGGGCTCGGTGCCCGAGACGAGCCGGATCGTCCGCGCCATGTCGCGCTCACGATTGATGCCAGGGAAAACCAGGACGGCGGATTTCATTGCTGCGCTCCGCTACCCCAGCACCTCGACGCGATAATTCTCGATCACGGTATTGGCCAGGAGCTTCTCGGCTGCGGCCTTCAGCGCAGCTTCGGCAGTGGCCCGGTCCGAGCCGTCGACCTCGATGTCGAACACCTTGCCCTGGCGGACGCTGGCGACGCCCGAAACTCCGAGCGATTTCAACGCCCCCTCGATCGCCTTGCCCTGCGGATCGAGAACGCCGGTTTTCAATGTGACGGTGACGCGCGCCTTCATAGGGGGTTGAAATAAAGCGGATTCCCCCACGTCGCAACCGCAGACAGCCGCGATCCCCGGTATTTCTAGGGCAATTCCAAGGCAAAACGCCCGTTACGCCGGCACCGCCTGGGACTTGGCCAGCATCTGCCCGCGCCCGGCCACATGGCCGCTGTCGCCGGCGAGCCGCATCGCCTTCCAGAACGCTGACTGCGTGCTGGTCACGACCGGCACACCATGCCTCTGCTCGATCGGCTCGGCACAGCCGAGCGTCAGGAGGCCGCCGCAGGAGATCAGCACCGCGTCAGGCTTTCCCGCCGCCTCGATCGCGGCCCCGCTCAGCTCGATGATCTCCTTCTCGGACTTGCTGCCCGGCTCGCCGAAGCCGAACAGGCCGAAGCCGCGCAGAGCCAGCACCTCGAAGCCCGACAGCCGCAGGAAGTCCGCCAGCCGGTTGTTGACCTCGTCCGCATAGGCTGTCGCGACCGCGATGCGCTTGGCGCCGACGCTTTTGAGACCATCGACCACCGCCTCTGTCATCGTCGAGACCGGCAAGCCGGTCTCCCGGCGGAGCTGTTCGAGGAGTTGCTGATGCGCCTCGTAGCCGCGATAGAAGGTCAGCGACGTGCCGATCACCATGATGGCGTCGACGCCCTCTTTCGCGAGACTCTTGGCGGCCGGCAGGATCGCGTTCCAGGCCGCGTCGTAGCCTTCCGGCGTCAGCGCCCGCACGCCGACCGCACGCGGGATGAACTTGACGCCCGGATACATCATCGGGCCCTCGTCCGGCACCCTGTCGGTCGAGAACGGCACGACCAGCCCGATGGTGAGTTGCTTCGTCATGGCGATGACTCCGTTGCGATCGGTTGCAATTTATCCCTATTCGGCGCTGACGCCCATGTCCTTGAGGATCGCGGTCCAGCGCTCGGCCTCGGCGCGGATGTAGGCCTGCGCCTCACCGGGCGTGCCGGTCTTGGGCTCCATGCCCAGCGAGGTAAAATGCCGCTGCGCCTCGGGCGTCGTCATGAAGCTGCTGATCGCGCCGTTGAGCTTTGCGAGGATCGGCTCGGGCAGACGGGCCGGCGCAGCGAACATCTGCCAGGAGTTGGCATCGAAGCCTGTGGCGCCGGCCTCGTTCAATGTCGGCACCTCGGGCATGGTCGCAACACGCGTGCCGGTCGTCACGCCGATCGCCTTGAGCTTGCCGCTGCGGATCAGCGGCTGTATCGGGCCCGCGTCGCCGATGTAGACCGGCACATGACCTGCGACAACGTCGTTCAGGCCCTGCCCCCCGCCGCGATAGGGCACGTGCTTCATCTCGATGCCCATCATCCGCATCAGAACCTCGGCATAGATGTGATGCACCGAGCCGACGCCGGCCGAGGCGAACAGCAGCTCGCCGGGTTTCTTCTTCGCGAGCGCCACCAGCTCCGAAAGCGAATTCACACCGAGGGACGGATGGACCACCATCACGAAGGGCACGGTCGCGATCAGCATGATTGGCGTGAAGTCCTTCACCGGATCGTAGGCGAGCTTCTTGTAGAGGCCGGGCGCGATGGCGAAGGTCGAGCTCGTGCCCATGATCAGCGTATAGCCGTCGGGCTCCGAGCGCGCGACTGCGAGGCCGCCCATCGTGGTGCCCGCGCCCGAACGGTTCTCAACGATCACCGGCTGGCCGAGCCGCTGCTCGAGGCCATGAGCAACGAAGCGCGTCAGCGCGTCGGTGCCGCCGCCGGCCGCATAAGGCACGACGACTTTGATCGGCCGGCTGGGATAGTCTTCAGCCGACGCGGCGCCGCTCAGCGCGACGCACGCAGCCAGCAGCGCGGCCCATCCACTTGCACGAAGCACATTTCTCTCCCTTACCGCGCTTTCGCTCCGTCATCCTGAGGTGCGAGCGCAGCGAGCCTCGAAGGATGAACGGCCCGGGATTTTGGGGCCGTCTCCTTCGAGGCCCGCCTTCGGCGGGCACCTCAGGATGACGGAGCGAGAGCGCGTTTGTTTCGGGAGAGCTTAAAGACGTTAACGGCCGGGACAAGCCCGGCCGTTTCGTCAATTCGATCGCGTAAAACCGCTCAGCCCTTCACAAGCACCGGACCGGTGCCTTGCGGCCGCTCGTTCTCGCTCATGACGCCGAGGCGCCGCGCCACGTCGGTGTAGGCTTCGAGCAAGCCCCCCATGTCGCGGCGGAAGCGGTCCTTGTCGAGCTTCTCGTTCGACTTGATGTCCCAGAGCCGGCAGGAGTCCGGCGACAGCTCGTCGGCAACGACGATCCGCATCAGATCGTTTTCCCAGAGCCGGCCGCACTCCATCTTGAAGTCGACGAGGCGGATGCCGACGCCCAGGAACAGCCCGCACATGAAGTCATTGACGCGGATGGCGAGCGCCATCACGTCGTCGATCTCCTGCGGAGTCGCCCAGCCGAACGCGGTGATGTGCTCCTCCGACACCATCGGGTCGTTGAGCTGGTCGTTCTTGTAATAGAACTCGATGATCGAGCGCGGCAGCTGCGTGCCCTCCTCGATGCCGAGCCGCGTCGCGAGCGAGCCCGCCGCGACGTTCCGGACGACGACCTCGAGGGGAATGATCTCGACCTCGCGAATCAACTGCTCGCGCATGTTGAGCCGGCGGATGAAATGCGTCGGCACGCCGATATCGTTGAGGCGTTGAAACAGATATTCGGAGATGCGGTTGTTCAGGACGCCTTTGCCTTCGATCACCTGATGCTTCTTGGCGTTGAAGGCGGTCGCGTCGTCCTTGAAATGTTGAATCAAGGTGCCAGGTTCCGGGCCCTCATAGAGGACCTTCGCCTTGCCTTCATAGATGCGGCGACGGCGGCTCATCGGGGTGTACCGTGGTTTGTTAAAATCCATCGAGGTGCCGTGGCTCCAGTGTGGGATCGGTCCGCGGCGGTAAGCGGCAGGCACAGTGTCAGGAGAATCGAACGCCTCACCGTTTACGACCAAAACCTATCCGATCGGGTCGGACAGCACAATCGACATAAGCCCTGATCTCCGAGCGCGCAACAGACGCCTGCGACACTGCGGTGGATTGCCTTGACGCCCCAGGAGCGTTGTGCAAACCGCACGAAGACCATAATTTGCTACAAACTTCCGCCATAGAGAACAAAGTCCCAATAAGCCGCATGCAAGACGCCGCATGGACGCTGTCACGGAATCTGCCACCGCAGTGCTCTATTCTGCGACGTCTTGAGAACGTTCGATCTGCAACCGTCACGAGGGCGATATGACAACGACATTCGACAAGCGCGAAGAGGGCTTCGAGAACATGTTCGCGCATGATGAGGAGGCGCGCTTCAAGGCCATCGCGCGGCGCAACAAGATGCTCGGCGTCTGGGCCGCAAGAGAGCTCGGCCTGAGCGGCGCCGATGCCGAAGCCTATTCCAAGGACGTCGTGCTGGCCGAATTCGAGCAGGGCGGCGACGAGGAGGTGTTCCGCAAGCTCCGCAAGGATTTCGACGCCAAGGGCATCAAGCAGTCCGATCAGCAGATCCGCACCATGATGGCGTCGCTGCTGCAGGAGGCCGCCGCCCAGATCAAGGCCGGCAAATAGCGCGCCGGCAACGTCCCGCGGGCGCGCGCTGCGGCGGCGCCCGCTTCCGATCTCCCACCGGATGACACCGCGATGGCCACGCTTCCAGGCTTCTCTCTCGCCCGCAGGCTTGCAGCGGGCGAGACCGTCTACACCGGCTGGTGCGCAATGCCCGCGCCGATCGTCGCCGAGACGATCGCCCGCGAAGGCTTCAACACCGTCACGGTCGACCAGCAGCATGGGCTGTGGGATACCGCGGCGACGGTGAACGCCATTGCGGCGATCCGCGCGGCCGGTGCTGCGCCCGTCGTGCGCGTGCCGCTCGGCGCGTTCGCGGTGGCAAGCCGTTCGCTCGATTTCGGCGCCGAAGGCATCATCGCACCGATGATCAATACGGTGGCCGACGCCAAGGCCTTTGTCAGCGCGACGAAGTTTCCGCCGCTCGGCGAACGGAGCTGGGGCCCGACACGGGCGATGACGCTCACCGGCATCGGCGACATGAAGGCGTATCTGCGCGACGCCAACGAGAACATCGTCACGCTGGCGATGATCGAGACTAAAACTGCGATGACAAACATCGACGCGATCGCGGCGGTGCCCGGCATCGACGTGCTGTTCGTGGGTCCCTCGGATCTGTCGATCGGCCTGACCGACGGCGCCGAGCTCGATCCGCACTCTCCGACCGTCGAGGCCGCGCTCGATAAGATCGTTGCGGCGTGCCACAAGGCCGGCAAGGTCGCGGGCCTCTACTGCGTCAATGCCGACCGCGCGGTGGCCTGCGCCAAGCGCGGCATCCGCTTCCTCGCAGTCGGCAGCGATCTCGGGTTCCTGCGCTCCGGCACCGCGGCGCAGCTCAAGACGCTGAAGGGCTGACGCTGAGACTCGCGGCAACGCTGTTCAGCACCGCGCCGAGATCGCTCTCCACCTCCGCCATCGAAACGTCGATCACGCGATAGCCACGCTCGGTGAGCCAGGCGCGGCGGTCGGCGCGCGCGCTCACGGCCGTATCGGCTTCCTCCGCCGGGATCAGCTCGATCACGGTCTTCAGCGGAAACGACACGATGTCGGTGACATGCGGACCGACCGGAACCTGCCGCTTGAAGCCCTGGCCGATGAACCGCTTGTCGCGCATCAGCGCGTCCCAGAAGGTGCGCTCGGCCTCGGTCGGGTTCCTTCGCAGGAGTCGCGCCAGCCCGCGCACCGGGCCGCGCTCGTTCGGCACCCGGCCCTGGCCGTGCTCGGCGAGGAGCGTGCGGAGCAAAGCCGCCTCGTCGCCGTTCAAGAGCCCACCACGCGCCGGGCCCTTGCGGCCTTCCACCAGCGACATGACCACGCCATGCAGCGTCCGGATGTCCTGCTGGGTCGGATTCATCCGCGTGAAGATGTTGCGCAGGTTGATCTGCATGGTCGCGCGCTTGTCGGGCGGCCGGAAGAACTCGACCTTCTCCAGCTCCTGCTCCAGCATGGTGAAGAAGACATGGAGCTGCTGCTTCGACACCGGCGGCGACCTGTCCGGCATCGCAAACGGCAGCGCACCGGCGGTCGCGTGCTTGAACCACTCGTAGGCGACGATGATCACGGCCTGGGCGAGGTTCAGCGACGCGAAGGCCGGATTGACCGGCAATGTCAAAATATAATCGGCGAGCGCGACCTCCTCGTTCTCGAGCCCCGAGCGCTCGCGGCCGAACAGGATGCCGACGGTCTCGCCCGCAACGACCGGCGCAGCCATCGTCGTCGCAGCCCCGGCGGCATCAATCACCGGCTTCGCCTGATCGTGTGCTCGCGCCGTGGTGGCGAGCACCAGCGTGCAGTCGGCGATCGCGGCCTCGACGCTGTCGTAGAGCACCGCCTCGTCCAGGATCCGGTCGGCGCCCGAGGCCATCTTCTTCGCCTGCGGGTTAGGCCACTCCTCGCGCGGCTTGACCAGCCGGAGCCGGGACAGCCCGAAATTGGCCATGGCGCGGGCCGCCGAGCCGATGTTCTCGCCGAGCTGCGGCTCGACCAGGATCACCACCGGCCCCGGCTGCACCACCCATCGCTTGGTCTTGTCGGTTCCTGCGCCCGCCATCAAATCCTCTTTGGACCCCTCGCCTAGCCCATTCCTGCGGCAAAAGTCGACTTTTGTGGCTCCCCCGCTTGGCAGAAGGCGTCCCTAACGCTATGACCCGCGCGCCGAATTCCCGTCAGTCGGATCCCCGGTTGGCGGTCTCCGCGCCGAGAACAATTCATTCGCGGGCCTGGGGGAAAAGCCTTTCCCCGCACCCAGCGATGGTCAGTTTCCGGTCGGCCCAAACACGCACGGCGACCAGAGGTGCTAGCATGCCAAATCCCGAAATCATGTGGACAAAAGTCGACGAAGCCCCGGCGCTCGCGACCTATTCGCTGCTGCCGATCGTCAAGGCCTTCGTCGGCGCGGCGGGTGTGTCGGTGACGCTGAAGGATATCTCGCTCGCCGGCCGCATCCTCGCCGTGTTCCCCGAGAAGCTCACCCCGGCGCAACGGATCAACGATGACCTCACCTGGCTCGGCGATCTTACGCTGA
>CAKZHN010000187.1 GCA_936924235.1 uncultured Rhodoplanes sp.
CGACCACCGAGATCTACACTCTTTCCCTACACGACGCTCTTCCGCTCTAAGGTGCCGCGCACCCAGATCGCCGCGTAAACGTGAACGATCCACACGCAAATGATCGTCACCGCCGCGATCGCATGGACGAGAACGGCGAGGCGCTTCTGGGTGATGCTGGTGTAGCTCGAGAAATACTGCTCCCAGATCACCAGACCGCTGGCGATCAGAACGAGAATCAGGAGTGACATGCCCCAGAACACGATCTTCTGACCGGCGTTGTACTTGCCGATCTCGACCAGCTCGGGGTCCTCGTGATCCTTGTTGCGCAGCACCTTGCCGAGCCGCTCCATCCAGGTGGTGTCGGCGCCGCGCCACAAGTTCAGATGCCAGAAGCGGAAGAACAGCCCGGCAAAGCTGAAGAACAGCACCACGCCGATCCAGGGATGGATGGCGCGTGTCGCTTCCCCGCCGCCGAACAGCTTGGACATGAAGAACAAGCTCGGATGGAACAGCGCCAGCCCGGAGAGCGCGAGCAGCACCAGACACGTCGCCGTGATCCAGTGGTTGATGCGCGCGCCCGGGGTGTAGCGGTCCACCGTGACCGGATCGCCGCGGTGCACGGCCGCACCAGGCTTCACTTCAGTGTCGGATTGGCGTGCGGCCTCGGCGGTCATGAGCCGCCTCCCGCCAGACGCTTGGCGTTCTGCTCATCCTCGCTGGTGACCTGGTTCGGCCCCATGACGAGATAGTGCAGCACACCGACCGCCGCGAACGCACCCATGGCAAACATGCCGGCGTACTTGGTCAGACCTTTCCAGAGATTGACGATCGGGCTGATGGTCGGGTCCTTCGGCAGGCCGTGATAGATCTCCGGCTTGTCGGCGTGGTGCAGCACATACATGACGTGGGTGCCGCCGACACCCGGCGGATCATAGAGGCCGGCGTTCTGGAAGCCGCGGGACTTCAGGTCCTTGATGCGGCCGTCGGCCCACTTCTTCATGTCGTCCTTGGTGCCGAACACGATCGCCTGGGTCGGGCAGGCCTTGGCGCAAGCCGGGCCCTGGCCGACCGCCATGCGGTCCGAGCACAGCGTGCACTTGTAGGCCTTGCGGTCCACCGCCGTGTAGCGCGGGATGTTGAACGGGCATCCCTTCAGGCAGTAGCCGCAACCGATGCAGTTCTCGTGCACGAAGTCGACGATGCCGTTGGAGTACTGCACGATGGCGCCGGGCGCCGGGCAGGCCTTGAGGCAGCCCGGATCGGCGCAATGCATGCAGCCATCCTTGCGGATCAGCCACTCGAGGTTCTTGGTGTCCGGATTCACCCACTCGGTGAAACGCATCACCGTCAGGCTGTTGGCCGTGAGATCGAGCGGGTTGTCGTAGACGCCGTGGTTGACGCCGATCTCCTCGCGGAGATCGTTCCACTCCAGGCAGGCGGCCTGGCAGGCCTTGCAGCCGATGCACTTCGACACGTCGATCAGCTTCGCCATCGGCGTGAGCTGGCGCGACGGCGCCGGCACATC
The DNA here is from genome assembly GCA_936924235.1 of uncultured Rhodoplanes sp. GTDB lineage: Bacteria > Pseudomonadota > Alphaproteobacteria > Rhizobiales > Xanthobacteraceae > Z2-YC6860. The sequence goes on from CAKZHN010000187.1 coordinate 1,508, forward strand.
CGACGCGGAGCGCCGGATGATGTCCTGCTCGTTGAAGGCGTTGCCCGGCGACTGGGTGTTGGGATTTGGAAGCGGTGGAAACATGGCTGTCCTCCTCCCTTATGCCGTCGGACCGGCGATCGGCTCGATGTCGACCAGGAACGCCTTGAACTCCGGCGTCTCTGCATTGGCATCACCGACGTAGGGCGTCAGCGAGTTCGGGCCAAAACCTTTCTTGGCCGCCCCCATGAAGCCCCAGTGCAGCGGAATGCCGATGACGTGGACGGTCTTGCCGTCACACGTCAGCGGCTGGATGCGCTTGGTCACGACAGCCTTGGCCTTGACCGAGCCGCGCTTGGACCAGACGCGGACCATGCTGCCGGTCTTGATGCCCTTCTCCTGCGCGAGCGCTTCGCCGATCTCGACGAAGAACTCCGGCTGGAGCGCGGCGTTGATCGTGTTGTGCTTGGTCCAATAGTGGAAGTGCTCGGTGAGACGGTAGGAGGTCGCCGCGTAGGGAAACTCCTTCGCGTCGCCGAACTCTTCCAGATCGTGACTGAACACACGCGCGACCGGATTGCCCCTGATCTTCGGCGCGATCGGATTGACGACCGGCGACTCGAACGGCTCGTAATGCGTCGGGAACGGCCCCTCACGCATGGTGCCGCGTGCGAACAGCCGGGCGGTGCCTTCCTGGTTCATGATGAAGGGACCGACCACGTCAGGCTTGGCGTTCGGCGCGATATCCGGCACGTCGTCGCCGGTCCACTTGGAGCCGTCCCATTCGAGCAGCTTGCGGCTCTCATCCCAAGGCTTGCCGGTCATGTCGGCAGAGGCGCGGTTGTAGAGGATGCGCCGGTTGACCGGCCAAGACCACGTCCACTTGGCGTAGGTGCCGAGACCCGACGGATCGCTGTTGTCCCGGCGGGCCATCTGGTTGCCCGCCTCGGTGAACGAGCCGGAGTAGATCCAGCACGCACAGGCCGTGGTGCCGTCGTCGCGGAGCGCGGCAAAGCCCGGAAGCTGCTTGCCCTTCTCCAGGATCGGCGGCTTGGCCGGATCGGAAGGATCCGGCACCGTCTCGAGCGCTGAGCCGTTCATCTCCCTGGCGAGCTCTTCCGGCTTCGGTTCGTCCGGGTCCTGGTAGTTCCAGGTCAGATTGACGATCGGATCGGAGAAGGCGCCACCCTCCTTCTGGTACAGCGCCTTCAGGCGCTTGAAGATCTGCGCCATCATCCAGACGTCGCTCTTGGCCTCGCCGGGCGGCGTGCCGCCGGCCCAGTGCCACTGCAGCCAACGGCCGGAATTCACCAGCGCACCCGTGTCCTCGGCGAAGCACGTCGAGGGAAGCTGGATCACCTCGGTCTGGATCTTCGACGAATCGACGTCGTTGTACTCGCCGTGGTTTTCCCAGAACCTGGCCGTCTCGGTTTCGAGCGGGTCCATGATCACCAGCCACTTGAGCTTCGACAAAGCGGCCGTGAGCTTCTTCCGGTTCGGGAATGCCAGCAGCGGGTTGAAGCCCTGGCAGAAATAACCGGTCATCCTGCCCTGGAACATCAGCTCGAATGCACGCAGGACGTCGTAGGCCGGCACATCGAGCTTCGGCAGCCAGTCGTAGGCCCAGTTGTTGTCCTTGGTGGCGGCATCGCCCCACATGGACTTCTGGAAGCTGACGAAGAACTTCTTGTAGTTCTGCCAGTAGCTCATCTGGTCCGGCCGCAGCGGCTTGAAGCCGCGCGTCGACATGTAAACGTCGAACGACGACTCCGCCTCGACCGGAATGGTCAGATAGCCCGGGATCAGATGCGACATCAGGCCGATGTCGGTCAGACCCTGGATGTTGGAGTGGCCGCGCAACGCATTCATGCCGCCGCCACGCACGCCGATGTTGCCCAGGATGAGCTGCAGCATCGCCATGGTGCGGATGTTCTGCGAGCCCTTGGAGTGCTGGGTCCAGCCAAGCGCGTACATGGAGGTCATGTACTTGTCCTTGGCCGAGGTCTCGCCGATCATCTTCGCCACTTGAAGGAATTTGTCCTTCGGCGTGCCGCAGATGCGCTCGACCATCTCCGGCGTGTAGATCGAAACGTGCTTCTTCAGCAGGTTCCAGACGCTGCGCGGATGATCGATGTCGGATTTGACGTAGCCGTCATCGCCGAGCTCGTAGTCCCAGGTCGACTTGTTGTAGTCGCGCTTCTGCTCGTCATAGCCGGTGAACAGGCCATCCTTGTACTCAAAGCCTTCCTTCACGACGTAGGTCGCGTTGGTGAAGGCCTTGACGTAATCCCACTGCACCTTGTCGTTCAGAATGCACTGGTTGATGACGCCGTTCAGGAACGCGATGTCGCTCCCCTGCCGGATCGGCGCATAGAAGTCGGCCACCGACGCTGAACGCGTGAACCGCGGATCGACGACGATCAGCTTGGCGCCACGGCTGTGCTTGGCCTCCGTGACCCACTTGAATCCGCAAGGGTGCGCTTCCGCTGCGTTACCACCCATGATGACGACGAGATCTGTATTCCTGATATCAGGCCAGGAATTCGTCATTGCACCGCGACCGAATGTTGGGCCCAGACTGGACACCGTCGGTCCGTGTCAAACTCTCGCTTGGTTGTCGAATACGAGCATCCCGGCGCTGCGCACGACCTTGTAGGTCGCCCACGCCGTTTCGTTGGTGGTTGCCGAGGCGGCCAGGAAGCCGGTGGTGATCCAGCGGTTGACCGGAGTGCCCGCCGCGTTCTTCTCGACGAAGTTCTTGTCGCGATCGTCCTTCATCAGCCGCGCGATGCGATCGAGCGCGACCTCCCAGGACACGCGCTCGAACTTGTCCGAGCCAGGCTTCCGGATCATCGGATACTTCAGCCGCGACTCGGAATGGACGGTCTCGAGCAACGCCGCGCCCTTCGGGCACAGCGTGCCGCGATTGACCGGGTGATCGGTGTCGCCCTCGATGTGGGTGATCTCGGCTTTCTCGCCTTTGGCGAGGTTGCCCTTGGAGTACATGATGATGCCGCACGCCACCGAGCAGTAGGTGCAGGTGTTGCGCGTTTCGGTCAGGCTCGCGAGCTTGAAGGGGCGGATCGCCGCCGCATAAGCGCTTTCGGTTTCACCGAATCCGAGCGCGCCCAGCGCTGTTCCCGCCACTCCCGCACTCGCGCCGATCACGAATTGGCGCCGCGAGAGCTCCATATTCACCGTGCTGTCCTCCTTAGACCTTTGGCCCCCGCCGGGGGACGTTGATCCGAATGCAGGCTGACTGCCGCCTGTGCGAGCGGTCTTTCTTGGAGTTGTTCCAACTGAAAGGTAATTTCGAACCGCTATCATGTCAAAGACGATACCTATCGATGCGTCAGCCGACTTTGGTCGCATGGCTGAACCCGACGGGCGCCGTCACTCCCAATCTCCTCAACAACGATGCGGAACTTTTGTGCCGCTTGCTGCATCGCAATATCCGCAGCGGAGCGTCACATTATTGTTGATTGACCGCGACGTAGCGATGCCGAATGAATTCTGGTGGTGATCGCACAAAGAGCTCCCGCGTGCCGGGGCGCTCCGTTGAAAACCGCGGCCGAGGTCATTGCGGCAGACGCGCTGCTTTTGACTGCGGCAAGTGCGCGCACTCGACCCGAATCCATCTGCATCGAGCGAAATCGGCGGCACGCCGGCGCGGCGTCAGTCTTCGGGCCACTCGCTGTATCCGTTGGGAATCCGACAACCGGAACATTTTGGCTGCGCCGCGGATTTTTTGGGCAATCCCACACAGGAGATGCCCGTGAAAACTCTCGTTGCGGCCGCAGCACTTGTGATCACGCTCGGCCTGCCGCTGGCCCTGGCCGAGAACGCTCCGACACCGGACAGCAAAGCCCAAGGCGCGAACAATACGCAGCCGAGCACCACTGGAGGTTCGCCGAACACGTCGGGCGATGGCGGCGCCAACAACCAGATGGGACAAAGCGGCTGGCACGGAGGACATCGACCGACCTCGCCCGGACATCCGGACGTGCCGCCGCCGCCCGACTCGCTGCAAAAGGATTCGCCGGTCGGAACGGGCGCCGATCTGCAGGGACCGTCCAAGGCGTTCCCCGCCAACAAGGCGCCGGAATAGGCGCCTGTCCGGCCGCGGCTCTGAAGAGAGCGGCGGCATGACCGAAACGGCGAACAGCGGCGATATCGTCCTCGACCTGCGCGGCCTGCGCTGCCCGCAACCGGTGCTGCGCGCCAAGAAGGCGTTGCGGAACGTTCCGGTCGGCGGCGTTCTCGTCATGGAATGCACCGATCCGCTCACGGTGATCGACGTGCCGCACTTCGCGCGGCAGACCGGGCACGACCTGATCGACCAGCAGCAGAGCGGCCAGCTCTACATCTTCAAGCTGATGAAGCGGCGCTAGACCGGAGGAAGAGCCATGAACGTCCCGCAAATCCGCCTGACAAGTCTCGCCCATGGTGGCGGCTGCGGCTGCAAGCTCGCGCCGAACGTGCTGCAGCAATTGCTCGGCGGACATCCGGCCACCAACCCGTACAAGCAATTGCTGGTCGGCATCGAGACCGGCGACGACGCCGCGGTGTGGAAGCAGGACGACGGCACCTGCATCATCGCCACCACCGACTTCTTCATGCCGATGGTCGACGATCCGACCGACTTCGGCCGCATCGCCGCGACCAACGCGATCTCGGACGTCTATGCGATGGGCGGCACGCCGATCATGGCGCTGGCCATTCTCGGAATGCCGGTCGACAAGATCGCGCCCGAGACGGTGCGCATGATCCTCGACGGCGGCCGTGCGATCTGCACCGAAGCCGGCATTCCGGTCGCCGGCGGACACTCGATCGACTGTCCCGAGCCGGTCTATGGCCTCGCCGTCGTCGGCACCTGCAAGGCAGAGGACGTGCGCCGCAACGCCGACGCCAGACCTGGCGATGCCGTCATCCTGACCAAGCCGCTCGGCGTCGGCATCTATTCGGCAGCGATCAAGAAGGCGATGCTGCCGCCCGGCGGCTACACCGACATGATCGCGACCACGACGCTGCTCAACCGCGTCGGCGCGAAGCTTTCAAAGAACAAAGACGTGCACGCGATGACCGACATCACCGGCTTCGGCCTGCTCGGCCATGGCCTCGAAATGGCGCGCGGCTCGAATGCGACGCTTGCGGTCGACATGACGTCGCTGCCGTTTCTGAAGGAGGCGGCATCGCTCGCGCAGCAAGGCTGCGTCACCGGCGCCTCGCATCGCAACTGGACGAGCTACGGAGCGAGCGTGACTTTGCCTGACGGCTGTGCCGACTGGCAGCGGCATCTGCTGACCGATCCGCAAACCTCGGGCGGATTGCTGATTGCCTGTGCGCCTGAGAAAGCCGGCGAGATCGCGCGAGGCATCGTCGCAGATGGCTATCCGTTCGCGCGCGTCATCGGCAAGGTCGAAGCCGGACCGCCCGGCATTCGCGTCGAGGCCTAGCCTCTGCCAAAATGGAAAACCCCGACGCATTGCTGCGCCGGGGTCGCCGAATACGCCACGTGTGAATGCCGTACTGGCTAGCCGTGGAACGTCAGTTCAACGCGTTCTGGACCGACGTGAAGGTCGACTTGAGCTTCGAGCCCAAGCCCTGAACAACGGCGATGATGGCGACCGAGATGCCAGCCGCGATCAGGCCGTACTCGATGGCCGTCGCGCCGGACTCGTCTTTCATCAGCCGAACGAAAAGCGCTTTCATGGGTGTCTCCCCAAGGACATGATGCGCGCAACGTAGCGTCGACCCATGACCAGCCGCCTAACGGACATGGTGAAGAAGACACTAACGTCCGGCAGGCTTAAGCGCTCTTTGCGGCAGCGTTGGCGTCCGGCGTCGGCGTGACGAAGATCATCAGGTTGGCCACGACGATCGTCGCCGCAAGAAAATAGAACGACGACATGATCCCGAATCGGTCGGCCAGCATGCCGGCCAGGATCGGGCCCGCCGCAGCGCCTGCGGCCTGCGCGCCAAACAGCAGACCGATGGCGCTGCCGCCGAGATCCGGCGGCGTGGCGTCAAGCAGCCAGGCCTGCAGCACGGCGCGGACCGCGAACAGGAAGAAGCCCAGCACGGAAACCAGCACGACGAACCAGATGGTGCCGCCGACAAAAATCATCGACAGCAGGATGACGGCGGTCATCGACATGCTGGAGACGATGATCTGCCGCCGTCCGATCGTGTCTGAAAGATGTCCTGCGATCGGCGCCGCGACAAAGCCCGCAATCTGCAACGCGAACATGCAGGCGCCGACCCAGAACGGCGAGTAGCCCATGTCCCGCGCCAGATAGATCGGCAGGAACGTGAGCAGCGCCATCTGCGTCATGGTGCGGAACACCGAGCCGATCGACAGCGTGACCAGCGACCGGTTCGTCAGCAGCGACATGAATGCGCGCATACGCTCCGCGCCGGGCTTGGCTCGCTTCGCAGCCGCGCCACTCTCGGCGCCATGCAGCCGCCCGATATAGACCAGGATCAGCGCCGACATCGCGATGCCGGGCAGCACATTCACCAGCACCACGTCGCGCCAGCTCAACACGGCCAGCAGCGCGCCGACCGCCAACGGCGCCAGCGCGTCGCCGATGTTGCCGCCCATGCTGTGGAACGACATCACCAGGCCCTTACGCTCGGGGAAGCGCCCGGCGAGCCACGGAATCGCCGTCGGATGCCAGAGGTTGTTGCCGATGCCGACCGCGGTCGCGCAGGCGAGCATCATCCAGTAGACGTGCGAGAAGCCCATCACCAGGTAGGGGAAGCCGACCCAGAACAGCGACACCGCCATCAGCAGGCCCTTGCGGCCGACGGTGTCGACGAAGATGCCGCCCGGAATGTTGGCGATGGCGCCGGCCGCGTATTGGGCGGTGAGGATCGAGCCGATCTGGGCGTAGCTCAGGCCGAGCTCGTTGCCGATCAAAGGCAGCAGCAGATAGAACGTCGCCGGGTACCAATGGGTCAGCGCATGGCCGATGCTGACGACCCAAACCTCCTGAAACGAGCGGCGCGGCAGCACGCCCGAATCGGCAGACATCACGGTCATTCTTCGGTCCTTGGCCCGGCTTCCAGGATCAACCCGATCCTTGTTCTTCGGCGGCAATGGCGCTTCGGCTGAAGATCGGTTGGCCGCTGTGTACGGCTCAATACGGCGAGAAGCAATTGCTCTTTCGCAATGTGGTTATGCCGAAACAAACAAAGGCATAGACGTTCCGGACCGGCGAACGAAAGTAAGTATTTTCACTGAGGCGCACGCGACGTCAGGAGATGAAAGACCAGCGCCACGGCCGCGAGCCCCGCGCCCGCGCAGGCGAGCCCGGTCCACGACCACATCACCGCGGCGGCGCCGCAGAGCGAGCCCGCTGCGCCGCCCAGAAATACGGATGTCATGAACACGGTGTTGAGCCGGCTCTGCGCCGAAGGCTGCAACGGATAGATCCGCGTCTGGTTGGCCAGCAGCACCGAGCGATAGCCGATGTCGATCAGCGCGATCCCGAGCGCCAGCGCCCAGAGCGCGCGCTCGGCCTGCGAGACGAAGCCGAAGGCAACCAGCAATGTCGCGCTCCCGGCGCCGATCATGAAGCGCGTGCCGAGCCGGTCGGTCAGCCGGCCGATTACCGGCGCCGCGACGATGCTGACGGCGCCGATCAGTCCGAACAGGCCGACCGTGTTCGCACCGAAGTGATACGGCGGCTTTGCCAGCAATGCGGCGAGCGTCGCCCACAGCGCGCTGAACGCACCGAAGGCCAGAAAGCCGGTGATGCATGCGGCGCGCAGCGTGGCGTGAGCGGCGAACAGCCGCCCGAGCGACAGCAGCAGTTTCGGATATGGCAGATCACTGCTCGGCTTCGTCGGCGGCAAGGTGCGCCAGACGATCACCATCAGATCGGGAAGAGCAC
>CAKZHN010000188.1 GCA_936924235.1 uncultured Rhodoplanes sp.
CGATCGTGCCGCGGCTGGTGCTGACCGGGTTCCGCGCGCGGGCGCTGGGCATCGACACCAACGAGCCGGTCGCGCTCGAGATGATGGACGACGTCGACGCCAATCAGATTCTGACGCTGTCCGCGGAAGCCGTCACCAATCACGCCTTCCTGCCGGAGCCGGCCGGCAAGGCCGCGGGCGCCGCGATCGAGCTGGTCAAGCTCGCGCAGATCCTGCCGGCGGTGCTGGTCGCCGACACCACAATCGAGGCCCTGGCCTCGCACAATCCGCCGATCGTCACCGTCGAGGCTGCGGCCGTGGCGCGCTTCCGCGCCGAGGCGACGCAGTCGCTCGCATTCGCCGGCGAAGCCCACGTGCCGCTGAACTCCGGCGTGCGCACGCGCTTCGTGGTGTTCCGCGACGCGCTTGGCGACGACTCCGTCGCCGTGATCGTCGGCACGCCGGATTTCTCCAAGCCCGTGCCGGTGCGGCTGCATTCGGCGTGTCTCACCGGCGACGTGTTCGGTTCGCGGCGGTGCGATTGCGGCGACCAGCTCAAGCTCGCGATGGCGCGGCTGCAGGAGGCCGGCGGCGGCGTCATCCTCTATCTCGCGCAAGAAGGTCGCGGGCTCGGTCTCGCCAACAAGATGCGGACCTATCAGCTGCAGGACGCTGGCCTCGACACCGTCGACGCCAATACCACGCTCGGCTTCGACGACGACGAGCGCGACTACGGCATCGCGGTGCGCATGCTGCAGATGCTGGGGTGCACCCGCATCGTGCTGATGACCAACAATCCGGCGAAGCTCGAAGGCCTGTCCAAGGCCGGCATCGAGATCACCGACCGGATGCCGATCGAGACGCCGGTCAATGCCGACAACCGCCGCTATCTCGCCGCCAAGGCGGTGCGGGCCGGCCATCAGCTCGGCCACGTCATCGCCTCGCTCAACGAGACCTCCCAGGACGACGAGACGGTGGGGTCGTGAACTTGGCCGGCGCCTGACGCGATGGCTGCGGGCGATCGTACGCTGGGGCATCTGACCTTCCAGGAGGTGCGCGCCTCGTTGCGCGAAACTTCGATCCTGTGCCTGCCGATGGGATCGATGGAGCAGCATGGCCCGCACCTGCCGCTCAACACCGACACGGTGCTGGCCGAGGCCTTCACGCGCAGGATCGTCGAGCGCTGGGGCGAGACCTACGACCTGTGGCAGCTTCCGCCGCTGGCGGCCGGACTGTCGCGCGAGCACGACTGGGCGCCCGGCACGCTGTCGCTGTCGATTGCCGGCATGACCGCCTATCTGCGCGACCTCGCGGGCGAGATCGCACGCTCGCTGCCGACGCGCAGCGTTCTGGTCGTCAACGGCCACGGCGGCAACCGCGGCATCCTCGAAGCGCTCGGCCGCGAATGGCGCGCCGACTTCGGGCTCCATGTCGGCGCGCTGCATCTCGGCGCCCTGATCAGTCCAGTGATTGGCGCCGCAGTGCCGGAGATTCACGCCGGCCGCGACGAGACCTCGGCGATGCTGGTGCTGGCGCCTGATCTCGTTCGCAAGGAACGCCTCGCCGAGGCGAGGGGGCCCGCGGGCGGCGAGGCCATCAATGCGCTGGTGCTCAATCCCGCCACGAGCTGGCCGTGGTCGAGCGGTGACAAGCGCATCGCAGAGCTTGGCGTCATGGGCGACGCCCGCGACGCTTCGGCGGAGCACGGCCACACCATCGTTGCGCGCGTGGTCGAGGCCGCAGGCGCCGTGCTCAAGCAACTCCGCGAGAACCGGAAGCACGGCTGACCGCCGCGCTCATCGCGCGACGCGCAGCAGGAACGCTCGCAGCGCCGCCTGGACTACACCGTATCCGACCAACTGAGATCGTGGCTGCGGAACGGCGTCGAGCGGATGCGCTTGCGGGTCGCGAAGTAGATCGCGTTGGCGACAGCCGGAGGCGCGACCGGCCCGGAGGGCTCGCCGAGCCCACCCCACTTATCGCCGCCGGACGATGCGAAGATCGTCTCAACATGCGGGTTCTGGTCGATGCGCAGCAGGTTGTAGGTGTCGAAATTGGTGTTGACGAAGCGGCCGTTCTCGAGCTCCAGCCCGCCCATCCAGGCATGCGAGAGCTCCCAGCACACCGAGCCTTCGCATTGTTCGGTCGCAGCATGCGGGTTGATCACGCGGCCCGCGTCCAGCACCACCAGGATCTTCTCGATGTTGAGCCTGCCGCGGCGGCTGACCGTGACCGTGGCGCAGGCCGCGGCGATCGTGCCGTGCGATTCGACCGCCGCGATGCCCATGCCTTCGCCCCTTGGCAGGTCGGTCCGGAAACCGGCCTTCGCCTTGAGCGTCTTGAACACGAGCTGCCAGTCGTCCATGCCCTCGGTCATCTTGATGCGCCACTCGAGCGGGTCCCACCCGCCCGCGAGCGCCATCTCGTCGACGAAGCTTTCGGCCATGAAGCCATGCTGATTGGCGCCGGGCGCGCGATGCGTCGAACTCGGGACGTGCGTCTTGATGTTGTGCCGCTCGTGCTGACGGTGCGGGAATTTGTACGGCATGTTGTAGATGCCGTAGTCCGCAGTGGCGCTGCCCCATTGATTGATGCCGTCGATGGTGACCCATGCGGCGCGGGTGAAGATCGCGGTGGGCAGGCCGTCATCACCGATCGCCGCGGTGAGCTTGGCGACCGTCAGCGGACGCTGCTTGTCCTGCGCGATGTCCTCCTCGCGCGTCCATATGACCTTGACGGGCTTGCCGATCTGCCTGGAGATCTCGGCCGCCTGGCGGGTGACGGCCGTGCCGCCGCCACCGTTGCCGCCGAAGCTGCCGCCGAGGAACATGGTGTGCGCGTAGACGGTCTTCGGATCGCGGCCGAGTTGGTCGGCAACGAGCGTGATTGCCGCCGACTGATCCTGTGTGGGTGACCACACATCGACGCGATCGGGCTGCACGTGGACGGTGGCGTTGATCGGCTCCATCCGGGCATGCGTCTCGAACGGCCGATCGTAGGTCGCGGTCACGACCTTTTTGGCGGAGGCGATGATCTCGGCCGCCTGTGGGTCTTCCTTGCCGCTCAGAATGCCCTTTTGCTCGACCAGCTTCAGGCCTTCCGCGACATATCCCACAGAGCTGGTGTTGGCGCTGTCGCCGAAGTCCCATTCGATCGGAAGGAGTTCGAGCGCGGTCTTGGCGCGGTACCAGCTGGTGGCGACCACGGCGACCGCATCCTGCATGTCGGGCTGGTTGCGCTTGCCGGGAACGGCCTTGAGCCGCACCGCCGCGATCACGCCCGGACGGTCCTTGATGGCGTTGAAGTCGTAGCTCTTGAGCGTCCCCCACGGCACGGGGCTGGCCTTCACGGCGGCGTAGACCATGCCCGGCACGCGCGTATCGATGGCGTACTGCGCGCTGCCGTTGACCTTGTTCGGGATGTCGAGGCGCTGCCTCGGCCGGCCGAGCAGCCACCACTTGGCGGGATCGGTCTGGATCGCCGGCTCCTTGTCGAGCGTGACCTTGGCTGCGGCTTCGGCGAACTCGCCATAGGTCGCCGTGCGGTCGCCGGCCTTGAGCACGCCCAACTTGGCCTCGATTTCGGAACGGTCGACGCCCCAGGCCTCCGCGGCGGCCTGCTTGAGGCGCTCGCGGGCGGACGCGCCAGCGCCCATCAGGTGCGGATGCTGCAGACGCACGAGCTGTGAGCCGTGCGTGCTCATCACCTTGTATTCCTTGTTGTTGCGCAGATGCCGGTTGGCGTCGGCGAACTCGGTCTTGATCTTCTGCCAGTCGACGTTGAGCTCCTCGGCAATCAGCAGCGCCACGGACGTCGCGCCGCCCTGGCCCTGCTCGGTGTGCGGAATGCGCATCGTGACCGTGCTGTCCTTGTCGATCACGATCCAGGCGTTGATCTCGGTACCGACGGCCGTCGTCGTCGACTGCGTCCGCGGGCTGATGGTGGCCGCAAGGGCGACCGGCATGTGAAACCCGATCATCAGGCCGCCGCCGGCGGCGACCGAGGTCTGGAGGAACGAGCGGCGGGAAAGCACGGGCTTGTTCATGTCGTCCTCCTTATGCCTGCGCGAGCTCGGCGGCGCGCCGGACCGCCTGGAGGATCCGCTGATACGTCCCGCAACGGCAAAGGTTGTCGCCCATCGCGGCCTCGATCTCTTCGAGAGTCGGATTCTTGCGCCGGGCGAGCAAGGCCGCGGCCGCCATGATCTGGCCGCTCTGGCAGTAACCGCATTGCGGGACACCGATTTCCACCCAGGCCTTCTGAACCGGGTGCGACGAGTCCTTCGAGAGCCCTTCGATGGTCGTGATCTTCTTGCCGACCGCCGCCGACACCTGGAGCTGACAGGCCTTCGTCGGCTGGCCGTCGACGTGGATGGTGCAGGCGCCGCAGCGCGCAATGCCACATCCGTATTTCGTGCCGGTGAGGCCAATTTCGTCGCGCAACACCCAAAGCAGTGGCGTCTCCGGCTCGATGTCGATCGTCTCGACTTTGCCGTTGACGTTCAAATTGATTTGCATAATGCGTTTCCTCTCGTCGGGTAGCGGTCGCTGTGCCACGCGCTGCTGCCAAAGCCCAACACGGGCGCAGGCAGTGCTGCTCCTCCGACGCAACTCATGGTAATGTCACGCTGAATGCCGATCAAGGCACCGGGGCTCAGCCGTAAGCCGGGCTCCGCCGGAAAATGTTTGGGGGGACCGATTGCGAATCGCCCGAGTTGCTTTGTGGACCGTCGTTGTCTTGTTCGTGGCCGGCGCTGCTGGATTTGCCGTACTCGCCTATCAGCCCGAGATCGCCGCGGTCACGCGGCCGGACCCTGCATCCTTCGACAAGGCCCTGGTCGAGCGCGGCCGGGTGCTTGCCAATTACGGTGACTGCACGGCCTGCCACAACCGTCCGGACGGACCGCCATTCGCCGGAAACTTTCCGCTGAAGACACCATTCGGCACCATCTACACCTCCAACATCACGCCGGATGCCGAGACCGGCATCGGCACGTGGTCCAAGGAGGCGTTCCGCCGATCGCTGAAAGACGGCGTCAGCCGCGACGGCACTCATCTTTATCCGGCGTTTCCGTACGACCACTTCACCAAGGTGAAGGACGCCGACATCGACGCGATCTACGCCTATCTGATGGCCGCAGTTCAACCCGTGAAGGAGAAGACTCGCGACAACGACTTCACCTTTCCCTTCAACGTCAGGCTCACGCTCGCGGGCTGGAAGTTTCTGTTCCTCGACAAGACGCCGTTCCAGCCCGATCCATCGAAGGACGTGGCGTGGAACGAAGGCGCCTACCTGGTCGAGGGCCTCGGCCACTGCGCCGCCTGCCACAGTCCGCGCAATTTCATGGGCGCGCGCACGACGCCGGCCTATGGCGGCGGCAGCGCCGAAGGCTGGTACGCGCCACCGCTCAACAAGGACAACCTGTCGCAACAGCCGTGGACCAAGATCGAGCTCGTCACCTATCTGATGGACGGCTGGCACGCGAAGCACGGCATGGCGGCGGGGCCGATGACGCCGGTGGTCGATGCCCTGCACAAGCAGAACGAGATCGACGTCTTCACCATCGCGGCTTATGTCGGCACGCTGCGCGACGGAGAGAAGCCGGTCGACGAAGCGGCCGCAAAGGCTGCTGCGCTCAAGCTCGAATGGGGGCATCCGGAGGCGCCGCCGGTGCCGCCGGAATTCGCCGACGGTGCCAAGGTATTTCAGGCACGCTGCACGCAATGCCATCGCAGCCGCGGCGCCACCGTGCCTTTGGCGCTGCAAAGCTCGATCCAGGCTCCCGTGCCCGACAGCGTGATCGAGGTGATCCGGAGCGGCATCAAGCCGCCGACGGGCGCACTCGGCCGGTCCATGCCGGCGCTCGGCCAGCAGATGTCGGATGCGGACATCGTGGCGCTGGTGAAATTTCTGCGCGCACGGTTCAGCACGCGGGGGGCATGGAAGCTGTAGGCAGAGCCTTGGTGTGATATGATGGCCGCGCAGTGCTGACGCGCAGGCGATTTTCGACGCGAATTTCGTCTGGCGCGCACTGCAGCGCCATCGGAAGATGTCCGGCAACGCATCCAAGGCAGTTGATCGGAGCCCGCCGTCGCGGGGGTGCACCTTATGAAAAGCTTCACGCCAAGGCTTTTTGTGTTGCTGGGAATGCTTTGCTGCATGTCTGGCGCGACTCCGG
>CAKZHN010000189.1 GCA_936924235.1 uncultured Rhodoplanes sp.
CACCGGCGCTCCGCGCCCTCACGCATGTGAGGGAAAGAAGAGAAGGCGCCGCCCCAGCGCCGAACTCACACCCGGGGCCGATGAATCACGCCTATGTCACAACCCTTCATCACCGGGCCGCGCCGAAGGTGCGAAATCCGGTGATCTCGATGAGGGAGGCAATGTGCTCAACTAAGCGAGATCGCCGGATCAAGTCCGGCGATGACAGCGCTGTAAAAGGCGAGAGCGAACCATACGAGTTATCTCTTCGCTCGCGCTTTCTTCTTCGCCGGCTTTTTCTTCGCAGCACTCTTGGCCACAAACTTCTTCACCGGCGCCTTCTTCGCCGCCGACTTCTTCCACAGCTCCTTGCTCGCAAGCCTGGCGCCTTCGGCCAGCGCCTCGAACTTCGCCCAGACGATGCTCGGATGCACCTCCTTGCTTCCGGCGAACGTCGCGAAGCCGCAGTCGGAGCCCGCGATCACGCGCTCGCGGCCGACCAGGCTCGCGTAGCGCGTGATGCGCTCGGCGACGAGCTCGGGATGCTCGACCAGCACCGTCGAATGGCTGATCACGCCCGGGATCAGCACCTTGTCCTTCGGCAGCTTGGCGTTGCCCCACACCTTCCATTCGTGCTCGTGGCGTGGGTTCGCAGCCTCGAACGAATAGGCACCGGCGTTGATCTTCAGAATGATGTCGATGAAGTGCTTGACCTCCATGTCGTGCACCCGCGGCCCCATGTTGATGCCGTAGCAGGTGTGATGGCGGATCTTTTCGGGGGGAATTCCGCGCAGGGCATGATTGAGCGCCTCGACGCGGAGCATCGCCCACTTGCGGCATTCCTCGATCGTGGCGTCCGGATTCATGAGGTAATAGGACACGAGCCGCGGATCGTCGATCTGCACCAGCAGCCCTGCGTCGACGATCGCCTTGTATTCCTCGCGCATCGCGTCGGCGATGGCGGTGAGATACTCCTCCGCGGTCTTGTAGTGGCGGTTGAGCATCCAGTCTTCGATGTTGGCGACGGAAATCGCCGGCATGAAGGCTTCGACGTCGGCGTTGCCGATCGCGGCCTTGAGGTTGGCGATGTCGCGCTTGAGGAGGTCGTGGCCCTTGTAGGTGACCGGTCCGGTGCAGACCATGCGGATGTTGCGCGCCGGCGCCGAGCCGTAGAACTCGGGAAACGCCAGGCCTTCGCGCGACTCCGACCACGAGCCGCGGCGCGGTGCGTTCGGATCGGGCTCGAAGCCGGCGAGCCGGTCGTTCACGTAGTTCACGAAGCCGGGTTTGGAATATTCGCCGTCGTCGATCACGTCGAGGCCGAGCTCGATCTGCTTCGCGACGATCGCCTTCACGGCGCCCGGCAGCCGCGCGTTCTGCGCATCCTCGTCGATCGCGCGGCCCTCGGCCTTGGCGACCAGCATCTCGATCATGTCGGCCGGGCGCGGCAACGAGCCCGCGTGGGTGGTGATGATGCGCCTGGTGCTGTGCTGCATGATGCTCTCCGCTTGCGACCCGACTTGCGACTCGACGCCAGGAGAGGCAGAAGCGAATCCGTCGGCCGCGCCGCACGGCGGTGCGGGCAGGGCGTCCGGCTTCGGTCCCAAGTTCCTCCCAAGGCTCTTTCAGAGTGTGCGGAAGGCTAACGGGTCGGAAGCCGATCCGCCAGCGTGGGCAAGGACTTGCATCGGCGTGGTTGCGTTTGCGTGGGCAGATCGGCCGCAGGGGGCGGTCGGAGTTTTGCCCCAATCGGTGCGTTTAGCTGGCCGCGGGTGGGAGGGGTTCGTCCGGTCGTGTTCCAAGGCCGGGCCAGACGATGTCGCCGGACGGCGGCAAGGCGGGGGACTGCGATGAAATTCAGACTTCTGGCGGTGGCGCTGCAGGGTGCAGTCCTGGCCGCGACGCTTTCGGGCTGCGCGTCGGACTCCGGTCCCAAGGAGGTGGGCGGCACGCTGGTCGGCGCGGGCGCTGGCGCGCTCATCGGCAACGCGATCGGCGGCGCCGCCGGCAACCGGGCCGCAGGCACCATTGCGGGCGCGGCGATCGGCGGCCTGATCGGCAACCGGATGGGCGCCGCGATGGACGACGAGGACAAGCGCCGCGCTTACGCCGCGCAGATGCAGGCGCTGGAGAGCGGGCCCTCGGGCGCGCCGGTCGCCTGGCGCAATCCGGACTCCGGCCGCTACGGCTCGGTGGTGCCGGGCGCGGCCTACGAGGCCAACGGCATGAACTGCCGGCCTTACACGCACACGATCTATATCGACGGCCGGCCGCAGACCTCGCGCGGCACCGCCTGCCGCAATCCGGACGGCACCTGGACTCCTGTGTGACGCGTCCTACATGAGCGCGATGCGGACGGCGCGAGCCGGCCGGTTTCAATGTGAAGCGGGCGGCAGAGGCCGCCCGTTTTCGTTATAGAGGGGGTGCCACCCCCACCGGTGGCGCTGAGGTCGGGGAGAGATGCTCAACCGTTCTTCGAAGGCCGCGGATTTTCCGCTCGCTGCGGCGTTCGGCATCTACACGGCGGCGTTTCTCGCCGTGGCCTCGCCCTGGCTGCTCGGCTTCGTTGAGGTGCCCTGGGATTCGGTCTCGACGTTCTATCCGCCGTTCGCGTTCCTCGCCCGCTCGATCGCCACAGGCCAGTCGCCGTTCTGGACGCCGAACATCTTTGCCGGTTGGCCGCAGATCGCCGATCCGCAGGCGCTGATCTTCTCGCCGCTGCACCTGCTCGTCGCGCTGATCGACCCCAAGCCCACGCCGCGGCTGTTCGATGGATTGACCTTCGGCCTGCTCTATATCGGCGGCGCGGGTGTGATCCTGCTGTTCCGCGATCGCGGCTGGCACGCCGCCGCCGCGGTCGCTGCGGCGCTCGCCTTCAGCCTCGGCGGCTCGGCCGCCTCGCGCATCCAGCACATCGGCCAACTGCAGAGCCTGGTGTTTCTGCCGCTTGCGATTCTGATGCTGTCGCGCGCGCTCGAGCATTCGTCATGGCTGGCGGGTGCGGCCGCGGGCTTGTTCGCCTCGTTCATCGTGCTCGGCCGCGATCAGGTGGCACTGGTCGGCGCCTATGTGCTGGTCGGCTTTGTGCTGTGGCACTGGCTCGACGGACCGGGCAGGGGCGCCCGCTTCGTCGCAAGCCTCAAGCCGCTGATCGCGGGCGTCGTGGTCGGGGCTTGCATCATCACCGTGCCGGTTGCGCTGACCGTGTTGCTGGCGCAGAGCTCCAACCGGCCGGACATTACGTTTGCTCATGCGGTGCAGGGCTCGCTGCATCCGGCAAGCCTGCTGATGCTGGCCTTCGCCGATGTGTTCGGCGCGTCCGATTTCCATCGCGAGTTCTGGGGCCCGCCGAGCATTCCGTGGCACGAGTTGATCGGCCAGACCGGACTCTATGACTCGCAGAACACCGGCCAGATCTACACCGGCGCGCTGGTGGCGGTTTCGCTGCTCGCGTTCACGCTGACGCGCGGCGTGCTGTGGGCGCGCGAGGTCCGCTTCTTCACGGTGGCGGCCGCGATGACGCTGCTCTATGCGTTCGGCAAATACACGCCGGTGTTCGGTCTGCTGTACGGGTATCTGCCCGGCGTGTCGCTTTATCGGCGGCCCGCGGATGCGACCTTCGTGCTGTGCGGACTGCTCGCGATTGTCTCAGGCTATCTGATTCATCGGCTGCTGACGGGCACTCTGCCGCTGCGCCGCTGGCAAACGGTTGTTGCCGTCCTGGCGGTCGCGGCCATGGTTGCGATCTCAATCGTGCTGGCGCGCTGGGCCGGCATGCTGGAGAGCGCGGTGCTGCCATTGTTGTGGGGCTGCGGGTTTCTTTTGGTTGCGGTTGGCGCGCTCGTGCTGGCGCGGCGGCTTGCGCCGCAAAGCGCTGCCGCCGCCGCTTTCGTGCTCGCGATCTACTGCGCTGCCGACTTCGCCTGGAACAATGCGCCGAACGAGTCGACGGGCCTGCCATCGTCGATGTACGGCGCGCTGCGCTCCGACACCGACGACGAAACCCTGGTGCTGTTGAGGGCCAAGCTCAAGGCCTCGGCCGCGCCGGATCGTCGCGACCGTGTCGAGATGATCGGGGTCGCCTATCACTTTCCGAACATCGGGCTGATCCACGATCTCGATCATCTCTATGGCCACAACCCGCTGCGGCTCGCGCTGTTCGAGGATGCGACCGGCGCGCCCGATACGGTGGCCGCGGTGCGCGGGCCGTTCACGCCGCTTTTGCCGTCGTATCGCTCGCCGCTGGAGGATCTGTTCGGCGTGCGCTTCCTGGCGTTCGGACAGCCGATCGAGAAGCTCGATCCGTCGGTGAAGCCCGACGACTTCCCGCTCGTCGGGCGGACCAAGGATGCGTACGTCTACGAGAATCCACGCGCGCTGCCGCGCGTGCTGCTGGCGACGCGATGGCAGCAGGCGGATTTCGCCGCGATGCTGCGCAACGGCGGTTGGCCGGACGTCGACTACCAGCGCACGGTGCTGCTGGAGCGCGCGCCGGCTGTCGCGCCAAACAGCGAGACGCCTGGCACAGTGCGCATCATGCTCTATGAAAACACCGATATCGAGATCGAATCCGACGCACCGTCGGGCGGCTTCGTCGTGCTCAACGACATATGGCATCCGTGGTGGCGCGCGAGCGTCGATGGCAAGCCTGCGGATATCCTGAAAGCCAACGTGCTGTTCCGCGCCGTCGTCGTGCCGCCCGGCAAGCACGTGGTGCGCTTCAAGTTCGAGCCCTTGAGTGGCGGCTGGGCCGAGTTGCGCAGCAAACTCCATGCCGCGCCAAACTAGGATCAATCGAGTTGCAGCCTTTCACAATGAATCGGGACTCGGGGCAACCCCCGAGTCCCGCCTCGATCGTTCAACGTCACGCCTGACAGTGTCAACGATTGGCAACCAGGTCGTGATCGTTATCGGGGTCGCGATGCCGGAACACGCCGATGCATCCCGAGTTGCCGCCGCAGATGCCGGCGCCGACCGCTGTCGTGTCGCCACCGGCGCCGACCACCGCGACCGGAGCAACCTGCGGCACGAAGATCAGATTACGTTCGGAATCCGCCGCGACCGAATGCGAGCCCGACGATTGCGGGATGGTCTCGACCAGGCGGTTGATCTGGGCGTCGATGACGCCAAGCACGGCGCCGCCGGGTTGCCGGTTGCTTCCGGTGTAATAGCGCCGGTCGCCCTTGTTGTACCAGACCTCGTCCGATCCGACGATGCCGGCAACCTGGGTCTGCGCCTTGGTCGTGGCGTTGATCACCAGCGTGATCTTGTCGCTCGGGTTGTTGGCGGGGGTGCAGCCCAGCAGCAGATTGTCTCTGGGCCCAACCGTGGCGCCGTTGGGTCCACAGGCATGGAGCTGGACGACGCCCTCGTTGGTGGCCGAGTCAAACGCACCCTGCACCGCGGTCGGAGTCGAGAGCGTTGCCGGGTTGGTCACCAGCAGTCCGCCGTCACAAGTAATCGGACCGCTGAGCTGGCCGTAATTGCAGCCCGCCGGGTTGTTGGCGATGATCGGGATCGACGTATAGAAGCGTTTGGTGGCCTGATCCCATGCCGGTTGCTCCAGCGACAGGCCAAAGCCGGACGGCATGATCGCGGGGTCGACCGTGATCTTCGTAACGATGCTGACGTTGCTGGTTTGATTGTCGCCATTGGCATTGAACAGCGTCGCGAAAGGCGGATCCTCGGCATTGTTGGCGCCCAGCAGCAACTTGCCGTTGGTCGTCAGAGCCATTTCGTCGACGCGCGTTGTCCCGCCCGTCGAGATCGTCTGCTTAAGCGCCTTGGCGTGCGGCGCATCGAGGTCGATGACCTTCAGCGTGCTGTCGCCATCGCCGGCATAAAGCCAACGCCCGTGTGCGGTGACGCCGTCCGGACCGGAGTGATTGTTGTCGACCGCGCCGGTCGAACTCAGCACGACGCCGACAAAGCCGCCGATGGTCCGTCTGAACCTGAGATGCTGGGTGTCGATGACGTCGATGCCGGCGTTGGAGCGGTCCGACAGATAATACTCACCGCGGTCCGGGTTGACGAAGCTGATGTCGAACGACCGCAGCGGATTGCCGGTGATTGCGATGGCGGTCAGACATTTGGTCTGAGTCCCGGTCGTGATGGGAGCTCCAGGACCGGTGCACGGCCCGGCGACCGCCGAGGTGGTGGTGAGCGAAACGGCTGCAAGCAAGGCCGGCAAGAATGCCGTAGGCAGAAAGACAATCGATTTCGATAACGAAAGCATGTCGATCCTCCCTGTTGACGCTTTTGGATTTTCGCTGTCGCCCTTGCGTCATTCAGTAGCAGCGCAATCGGGCCGAACGACACGCGGTCAATCGAGAGGTCGAATAATTTATCCGTTTCAGTTGTTGTGCCTGTCATGCATCTGTCATCGACGCGGAGATGCGATGTGTACACAACCGTACACAGTTCAACAGACGTATTTCGTTCAATCGAGGCGCGCGTAGATGTCGCCGGAGTTGGCTTCGTGCGGCAATGCCGCGAGCCATTGCGCGATCTCAGTCGTGCTCCGCCATTCGCCAAGCTGCTGGCTTTCACCGAGCGCTGCATTGAAACGTGAATAGCCGAGCGCCGCGCAGCGTTCGATGCAGGCTTGCGCGATGTCTCGCTGGATGGTGGTGAACTCGAACGACAGCGCCGGCACGGGCTGTGTCAGCCCGGCGAGCGCTTCTCCCTCAAAACCTTCGACGTCGATCTTGATGAAGGCCGGGCGTCCGTGTTGTGCGATCAGCGCATCGAGAGTCGTCATCGGCACCACGATCGACTTGCCCCAGCGCTGGCCTTCCCATCCGGCGGCGCCGTCGGCGGCTTTGACGAACGCGTCCGACGCCGTTGTCACCGTAGGATTGTCGATGTTGACCTTGAGCGTGATCTCGCCGCTCGATCGGCCGACCGCCTTGCGCTCGATGAC
>CAKZHN010000190.1 GCA_936924235.1 uncultured Rhodoplanes sp.
AAGGATTTCCTGCTCTAGGGCATGATCCCGAAAAGTGCGCAGCGGCTTTCGGAAAAGATCAGGCCCAAACAAAGCAAAGAGCGATCGGTCTGAGTCAACGAAGTTGAATCAGACCCTAAGCGAACCGGCGCGCTGCCGCGAAGCTCAGCCCCGCCGCGCCGCCTCGATGGCGGCGACGTCGATCTTTCTCATCGTCATCATCGCCTCGAACGCGCGCCTGGCTTCATCGCCGCCGGCCGCCATCGCGTCGGTCAGGGCACGCGGCGTGATCTGCCACGATATACCCCACTTGTCCTTGCACCAGCCGCAGGCGCTTTCCTGGCCGCCGTTGCCCACGATGGCGTTCCAATAGCGATCGGTCTCGGCCTGATTGTCGGTGGCGATCTGGAACGAGAAGGCTTCGCTGTGCTTGAACATCGGCCCGCCGTTGATGCCGACGCAGGAGACGCCGGCAACCTTGAACTCGACGACCAGCACATCGCCCTTCTTGCCGGACGGGAAGTCGCTCGGCGCGCGGCGGATGGCGCCCACGGCGCTGTCGGGAAACGTGTCTGCATAAAAGCGCGCCGCGGTCTCGGCGTCCTTGTCGTACCACACGCAGATCGTGTTCTTTGCCATCGCAAGTCCTTTCACTCTGAAGCGTGCGTGGATGTTTATCCGTTCGCTTCAGGAAAGGTAACCCGTCCGCGCTTCCGCAGAGGGAGCGCGTCATTTTGACATAGACACGCACGGCTTCGCCGTCCTGGCGCGGAACCGCGCCGCGACTCATCGTGGAGGATGCGTATCTCTCCAATCCCGTGACCGCGTCAGCGCGGCCTGCACCTGCATCGGCATGAGACGCTCGGCCACTTTCATTCTGGCTCGCGCGATGTCTTCACGAAGCGTGCCGATCGCACGCGACAACGCCAGATCGAACCATTTGAGGGCCTCGATCTCGTCGCGCGGACCGTTCCGGCCGTCCGCATAGCGGAGCCCGATCAGGTACATCGCGTCGGCCGATCCGAGATCGGCGGCGCGGAGCAGCCATTCGGCTGCGGCGATAGGATCGGGCGGAATGCCGCTCTGGCCCGAGTTCTGGCCCAGGTAAAGCTCGGCCACGGCAACGAAGGCCTCGGTCATGCCGTGATCCGCGGCGCGGCGAAACCACGACAGCGCCGCGTTGCCGTCGGCCGATACACCCCGGCCGTCGCGATACATCTTGCCGAGCTCGAACTCCGCGTCCGGGCGCCCGGCAAGTGCGGCGAGCTTGAACCAGCGAAACGCGATGGCATCGTCGGGTGCGACGCCTTCGCCCCGCAGATACATGAAGCCGAGCGTTTCCTGTGCGACGGCGTCGCCGCGCTCCGCCATCGGCAACAGCATTCGATGCGCGACGGGAAAGTCGAGCCTGGCGTAGTGAACGAGCGCCTCCGACAGATCGTACTGCGGCTGCGATTCCGCCTCGGCCGCGGCGCCTGCCCGGCAGGCAGCCGCCGCGATGAGCAGCGCCGCCGCTGTTGCGATCACCAGCCGCATGGAGCGATCACTGCATCTGTGCGGTTTTGCCGCCCGTGAAGGTGACGCTGTCGTAGATCGCGAGGGCCTCCTCGACGCGCCCGGCGAAGCAGATCTTGCGCGCGTCGACCAGCGCGAGGAACGCGTTGCGCAGATCGTTGGCCGGCACGTCCTGCGCCTCGCCATGCTCGTTCAATTGCGTGATGAGTTTCAGATCGCGCGCCGCGCATGGCGCGCGGTTGGGCGTCCCGGACGCCAGCGCGGCGTCGAACAAGCCTATCGCTGGCGGGATTTCCCGGGCTTGCTTCGCGGTCTGCAAATGAGCGCCGGGCATCCTGGCAAGAACGGAGAGACCTGCCAGCAGGAACATCGCCACGTAGCCGAAACCCATTCTGAAATAGAACTTCCGAACTGTCTTCCGATCTTCCGACGACAGATCATCAACATCGAAATGCTGCATTAAGATCTCCGTGGATGAAAAATCAGGCGAACACGCCTTTCCAAACGATTTTCGAAATCAAAAAATCCCACAAGTCGATCACATGCGGAGTCTTTGGAGAACCAAAGACCCTCGCATCGCTTATTTGAAGAAGACGACTGCTAGATCGGCGACCGAGGTGGCGGTCGTAAAACTTCCCTCGACGAAATGTAAAAGAGACAATGGATTCGGTTGCAAGTGCAGATCGACGCTGCGGCAAAGATTGAGACAACGCGTCAACGGAATGATCCGCAGTATCAATTTCGGTCGGGATGCGCGTCAATGCCGCGCGAACGATTGAGACGCCACGTCAACAAATTGATCTATAGCGTCAACTTGCTTCAGCGCCAACCTGCTTCGAATCGCGTTGAACTGTCTGAGTTGGATTCGCGAGGGCGAGAATCGAAACGCCGGACGAAACTACGTGTGACGAACGCGTGACAGCGAGAGTTCAGTCTGGCAAGCCCCCGGTCCGCATCCGGTTCGGGCCCAAACCGCCCGTAAACGCAATGTTTTGGCCCCGGGTGCAATCTTCAAGCGTATCGCGTGGCCGTGTTAGGATGAGGCCTGTGGCCTAGCAGCAATCCGTGGGAAGAGTGCCGATGGCCAGAAATGGCGCCAACGGTTCGAAATCGGAAGTCACCGCCAGCACGTCCACGCCAGGCAAGAGCGATGATGGCTCTTCGCCCAGGCTGCAAGGCATGGACAGCAATCCGCAGGGCTCTTTCGGCCCCAAGTTCTGGCAGGCGTTTCGCAATTCCGTGACGCACATCTACGACGCGGTATCCCTGCCAGACCCCTCGGAGGAGGCGCGCTTCACGCTCGCCGGCCGCACCTATGCAACGCCCCGCGCGGTGCTGATGCACTGCAAGGGCACCGCGTTCAACATGGCCCGTGGGCCCGCCTTGGCGGCGCGCAGCGCGGACCAGATCCTCATCATTCTGCAGACCGCGGGCTCGGTCGACCTGGACTACAGCGGGCGGCGCGAACGCCGGCAGGTCGGCGACGTCGAGGTCGTCGACTACGCGCAGCCCTATAACGGCGCGGCGGCCGACTACGAGCTGCTGATGCTTCTCCTCATGCGTGAGTGCGTGCCCGCGGCATTGCGAACCCTCGATCTGCCGGGCCTGATATTTCCGCGCGAAGGCGGCGCGGCGCGCTTGATCGGTGCGGCGATGCAGGAGCTTTTTGCGCAGGCCGACAATCTGACGGTGAGCGAAGCCGAAGCGGCTGTCGATGGCATCGTGGCGCTGACGACGTCCTGTGCGCGGGCGAGGCTCGCACGCGATGAAGCGCATCATGTGAAGTCGAGAAGGCAGGCCGCGCTCGACTATATCGATGCAAATCTTGCCAATGCGGAGCTTGGGCCCGACGAGATCGCCAATGCGGCCAACGTCTCGCGCGCGTCGCTCTACCGGCTGCTTGCGGCCGAAGGCGGCATCCGCGCCGTGCTGCTGACGCGCCGGCTCGACCAGTCGCTGCGGTTGATGCTGACCGACCAGACGGACGAGCGTTCGTTCACGGATATCGCCCGGCGCTGCGGGTTTGGCGGCATGAGCCAGTTCAGCCGGGCGTTCCGCGCGCGCTTTGGCGTGCCGCCGCGGCAGTACCTCGCGCTCATCCGCCAGCAGGACCTCGACTGGCACGAAGCGCGGCTCGTGGCCGACGGCTTCGATCCCAATGCCTTCTCGTGGCGGCAGGAGGGGTTGAGCCCCGCCACGACCGGGGCGCGGCGTGCGCCCGCCGGCGCGGTGAAGAATCCCGGTGACCCGGACTGAGCCGCCGTATTAGGCTGGGCATTTCACCACGGAATTTGCATTCGTATGAATCGGTTGGCGTTCGCGTTTCTGTCCTGCGCAGCATTCATGATGTCCGCTGGTGCCTCGCAGGCCCATCACGCATTTTCGATGTACGAGGACCGCCCGACGCCGCTCGAAGCCACGGTGATCGAATTCAAATACATCAATCCGCATACGTACATCATCGTGCGGGCCAAGGATGAAAGCGGTCGCATCAAGACCTGGAAGCTGGAAGGTCCAAGCCCGGCCTCGCTGGCGCGCGAAGGCTGGTCGAAGACATCGCTGAAACCGGGCGATCAGATCAAGACGACGGTCTATCCATCGCGCGAAAACGACAACAGCGCGGTCTACTACCCGAAGTTCACGACCTTCCGTGACGGCCGGTCGATCGGCAAGGACTAGCGGCCGGGGGAGGCCGCCGGATCACTGCGGCGCAAGCGTCTCGATCGCCTGGCGCGCAATCGGCTCCAGCCCGTCCCCGCCGCTGGCGAGGTGCTGAAGGATGGTGGCGCGCATCCGCGGGTCCCAGAATTTCCGGATGTGCTCGGCGGTGCCCTTGACGGCCGCTTCCTCGCCCTGCGTGCGGAACGCCTTGCCGATCTGGTTGGCCATATAGACCAGCTTGTCGGACGGCTTCTTGTGCGGCTCCTCAGGCAACATGGGCCGGCGCTCTTTCCTCGATGCGTTGCGGATGGGTGAACATCTCGAAGCCGTCGTGGCGCGCGACGGCCACGAGCGTGATGCCGGCGGCCTCCGCCATGCGGACCGCGAGCGCGGTCGGCGCCGAGACCGCGACCACCATCGGAACGCCGATCGCGGCGGCCTTCTGGATCATTTCCACCGAGACGCGGCTGGTGAACACCACGAAGCCCTGCGAAGCGGCGACGCGCCTCCGCGCCAAAGCACCGGCGAGCTTGTCGAGCGCATTATGACGGCCGACGTCCTCGCGCACCGCGACCAGCCCCTGCGCCGGCAGGAAGAACGCCGCGGCATGCACGGCGCGGGTCTCGCGGTTGAGCGACTGCGCCGGCGCGAGCGCTTCGAGCGCCTTCATCACCTCGCCGGGGCTGAACACCGCACTGCTCTCGACCATACGCGGCGCGCGCATCGCCTCGGCCAGCGATTCGATGCCGCAAAGGCCGCAGCCCGTGGGCCCGGCAAGATGGCGCCGCCGCTCGCCATAGGCCGCGCCGCGCGGCTCGGCGAGCCGCATCCGCAGCTCAATGCCTAGATCGCTCTCGATGGAATCGTAGCTTTCGATCTCGTCGCCGGACGCGACGACGCCCTCGGTCAGGCTGAAGCCGTAAGCGAAGTCCTCGAGGTCCTGCGGCGTCGCCATCATCACCGCATAGGAGCCGCCGTTGTAGGTGAACGAGATTGCGGTCTCTTCCGGGATCGCGCGTTCGCCTCGCACGTCAACGCCATGGGCAAGCCCTTGCCGCTGCCAGACCGTACGCTGCACCCGTTCGAGCGGCGGGGTCATTGCTATTCCGCTGCCTCCTGCGGAGCAATGCGGCGGCTCTCGCGCGAGAACTCCTCGTAGTCCTGCTGCCAGCGCGACGGACCATTGGATGGCGAAATCTGCACCGCCGTCACCTTGTACTCCGGGCAGTTGGTCGCCCAGTCGGAGAAGTCCGTGGTGATGACGTTGGCCTGCGTGTCGGGATGGTGGAACGTGGTGTAGACCACGCCCGGCGCGACCCGGTCGGTGATCAGCGCGCGCAGCGTGGTCTCGCCGGCGCGGCTGGCGAGCCTGACCCAGTCGCCGTCGCGCACGCCGCGCTGCTCGGCGTCGTGCGGATTGATCTCCAGCCGGTCTTCCGCGTGCCACATCGAGTTGTCGGTGCGCCGGGTCTGCGCGCCGACATTGTACTGCGACAGGATCCGGCCGGTGGTCAGCAGCAACGGGAAGCGCGGCCCGGTCCGCTCGTCGGTCGGGATGTATTCGGTGACGATGAACTTGCCCTTGCCGCGCACGAAGCCGTTGACGTGCATGATCGGCGAGCCGTCCGGCGCCTTGTCGTTGCACGGCCATTGCACCGAGCCGCGCTGCTCCAGCATCTCGTAGGAGACATTGGCGAAGCCCGGCGTCAGCCGCGCGATCTCGTCCATGATCTGCGACGGATGGTCGTAGGCCATCTCGTAGCCGAGCGCCCTGGCGAGCAGCACCGTGATCTCCCAGTCGGCATAGCCGTTCTTGGGCGACATCACCTTGCGGACGCGCTGGATGCGCCGCTCGGCGTTGGTGAACGTGCCGTCCTTCTCCAGGAACGTGGAGCCGGGCAGGAATACATGGGCGAAGCGCGCGGTCTCGTTCAGGAACAGGTCCTGCACGACGACGCATTCCATCGCTTCGAGGCCCGCCGACACGTGCTTGGTGTCGGGATCGGACTGCAGGATGTCCTCGCCCTGGATGTAGATGCCCTTGAAGCTGCCCTCGACCGCGGCGTCGAGCATGTTCGGGATGCGGAGCCCCGGTTCCTTGTCGAGGATCACGCCCCAGTCGTTCTCGAACAGCTTGCGCGGCTCCTCCAGCGAGATATGGCGGTAGCCGGAGAGTTCGTGCGGGAACGAGCCCATGTCGCACGAGCCTTGCACATTGTTCTGGCCGCGCAGCGGGTTCACGCCGACGCCGGGCCGGCCGA
>CAKZHN010000191.1 GCA_936924235.1 uncultured Rhodoplanes sp.
GCAGTGAGTGTGTCGACCGTCGGTACGCCGGTGATGTCGATGATCGCGATTTCCGCCTCTTCGGTCACGATGGTCTGCAACAGGTTTTCCATGATGACCTGTGTGCGCTGGCTATCGAGTGTGCCGATCACCGGCAATGCGAGGACGCCGTCCCAGAGCTTGACCACGGGCGTCGAGAGCTCGGAAATCTCCCGCGTCTGACGCATGATCACGTCCTCGCGGCTCTTCTGAAAGATCTCCAGCGTGTAAAGACCAAGCGCGTCGAGCAGCAGCGTAACAGCCCAGGTGATCTGTGCGACCTGCGCGGGAGACAATGTCTTGTCCCGGTTGAGGATGTTGAACAGCGGCTCTTTCAGGGAAAAGATAAAGGTCGCGGTTTCGCTTGGCGTGAAACCCTGCAAGGCGCGGGATTGCGAGAGCTCCCGCAGCATCTCCTTCGCGGGCGCATATGCGTCGCTCTCGGCATCGTTGCCGCCTTTGGCCAGCCCGTCGCGCAGCAGATGCAGAAAGTTCTTCGATTGCGAGTTGAGCTCGCTTTCCGAGATGCGGCCAGTTTGCAGAACTCCGGCTTTTTTCTGCAGCTCAAGCCATTCGGGCAGTATCGTCTGTTCGTTGCCCGCGACCAGCGTGGCGACTGTCGCGATGTCGTTGGTAGCCATCAAGCGCTCCTACTGAAGGACCCCGTTCTCTAGCCCGCGCTGAATAAGCCGGGATATTGCAAACGACACAGGCGTATCGATCGAGCAGTCCCGCCTGCCATTCCGCTTCCGGTCTGGCCGTCTGCTCGCGAGACGCCTGCGAACTGGCTCGCAAACGATGCCAAGCAGCAGCCTGTCGGCGTCAGGTGCCGCGCAAGCCCGATTTTGTCGACCAAGGAGAAAGTTCCCTCCCCCGGCCTGAACTCTCGGCCCGGTGAAAAGTTCCATCGCCTCGGGAACCACCCCCGGAAAAACGGAACCACCGGACCATTCCATTTGCCCAACCGAAGTGTTCATGATACGTTCTAATTGTCTTGCTGCGTTGCGAGCGTCGTCGATCGCGATGCCCGATGACTGAGCAGGTGCGGCCGCCGACAACGCGGCTCGCGGTGGCGCGTCGGGAGGCGCAGGGTCCCTCGTAGGAACCCGTGCGTCTTCGCAAAGACGCACAGACTGGCCGATCGCAAGGCCGGTCTAAGGGAGCCCGTAGCGCAGGCTCCCGAGGCGCCTCCCGGCGCTCCATCCCTCTCCCTAGGGGAGAGAGAAGGAAACAGGGAGACGGGCGCAGCCGGGCGTCCGAAAACAAAACCCCGGGCCAGCGGAGCGTTGGCTGGAGCAGCGCACTCACATTGGAGCATCTCAAATTGTCTCCATGGCGGGCGCGTGATAGGCGCAGGGCAAATGGAGCTTGCATGCCCGAGGCCATCGACCTTCTGAAAACCCGGCGTTCTGTGAAGCCGATCGAGCTGTCCGGACCCGGCCCCACCGCCGAACAGATTTCCACGCTGCTGACCGTCGCGTCGCGGGTGCCCGACCATGGCAAGCTCACGCCATGGCGCTTCATCGTGTTCGAGGGCGATGCGCGGTTGAAGGCCGGCGAAAAGATCGCCGGGGTGTTCAAGCTCAACCGCCCCGAGGCCACGCCCGACCAGGTCGAGATGGAAGGCAAGCGGCTCGCCCGCGCGCCGCTGGTGATCGCCGTGGTGAGCCGCGCCGGCCCCCACGTGAAAATCCCGGAATGGGAGCAGGTGCTGTCCGCGGGCGCGGCTGCGACCAGCCTGGTGTTCGCGGCGCATGCGCTGGGCTTTGCGGCCAACTGGCTGACCGAATGGTACGCCTATGACCGCCGCGTGCTCGATGGGCTCGGGCTTGCGCCGAACGAAAAGATCGCGGGCTTCGTCCATATCGGCCGGTCCGCGAAGCCTGCCGAGGACCGGCCACGGCCGCCGCTTGGGGATATTGTGTCGCGCTACGGCGCAGGCTGAAATAGCCTCGAAAGAGTACGCCTTCCAGGAATTGCCCCGCCCATGTTCTACGACACCCGCAAGAACGACCACGGCCTGCCCTACAATCCGTTCAAGGCGATCGTGACGCCGCGCCCGATCGGCTGGATCACCTCGATGAGCCAGAAAGGCGAGATCAATCTCGCGCCCTACTCGTTCTTCAACGGCATCACCGACAAGCCGCCGATCGTGATGTTCTCCAGCGAAGGCGCCAAGGACTCGGTCGCGTTCGCCGAGGAGACCAAAGAATTCGTCTGCAGCCTCGCCACCTTCGATCTGCGCGACCAGATGAACGGCACGTCGGCGCCGCTGCCGCGCGGCGAAAGCGAGATGAAGTTCACCGGGCTCGAGCCCGCGCCGTCGCAGCTGGTGAAGCCGCCGCGGGTCGCGGCCTCGCCCTGCGCGCTGGAATGCAAATGGCTGCAGACCGTTCGGCTGCACGACGTCGAGGGCAAGGAGCTCGAGCGCTACGTGGTGTTCGGCCAGGCGATCGGCGTCTACATCGACGACCGCTTCATCAAGAACGGCCGGCTCGACACCGCGGCGATGAAGCCGATCGCGCGCTGCGGCTACGACGAATACGCCGTGGTCGAAAGCGTGTTCAAGATGACGCGCCCGCCCGGCGGCGGCAAGAACGCCTAAGCTCGCCGCGGCTCACGTTGGCCGCGGCTCAATTCATCGGATCGAAGGCCTGACGGTGATCAGGCGGTCTGGATGTACTCGCGGAGCGCCGACTGCTCGTGCTCCATCTCATGCAGGCGATGCTTGACCACGTCGCCGATCGAGATGATGCCGGCAAGACGGCCCTGCTCGACCACCGGCATGTGGCGGAATTTGCCTTGGGTCATCCGCTCCATCACCGAGATCACGGTGTCGTTCATGCTGCATGTCGTGACCCGGCGGGTCATCACGTCGGTGAGCGGCAGGTCGAGCGAAGCCGGGCCGTGCGCGGCGAGCTCCTGCACGATGTCGCGTTCCGACACGATGCCGACGATGCGCCGATCGGCCCCGGTCACCACGAGCGCGCCGATCGCATGCTCGGCGAGAAGCCTGGTCGCATCGGCCAGCTTCTTGGTCGGCTCGATGGTCAGAACATCGGTGCCTTTTTTGGTGAGTATGGCTTTGACGGTCATGAAGTCGCTCCCTTGGGATCGATTCCCTTCCCGCCGCCTCCTGTGACTGGTTCGCCGTCGACTCAAGAGGCCGCGGACAGATTGCACTTACGGTACCGGATAACGCTGCGAGGTGGGTCAGGGTTGCTGACGGGAACAGTGCCGTGCGCGCCTGCCATGCGGCGCGCGGTTAACAACTGCATTCGACGTCAATGCAACGTGGAATCGTCGTGCGGCAACGCGGGATCGTCGTGAGCCATTTGCGGCAGCGGATCGAACATCGAAAACAACAGCAGGCCCGCGAAAAAGCCGCCGACATGGGCCTCCCAGGCCACCGCCTGGCCGCTGCCGCCGGTCAGCGGCAACCCGCCGATGCCGTACAGCAGATTGAGCGCGAACCAGACGCCCACGAAGGTGAGGACGCGCGGATTCCGCAATGCAACGAGAAGCGGCGCAGCCGGCACGTAATCGGCGCGCTTCCGGTTGCGGTGCCACATGTCGAGCGAGCCGCCCGGTTGGAAGGCAAAGCGGGCGGAGGCGCCCATCATGCCGAAGATGGCGGCGGATGCCCCCACCAGCGGGCTGCGGTCGCCGTGATGCACGACGAGATAAGCGAGCGCACCGGCCGCGGCCGTGACGGCGAAGAACAGCAGAAAGCGCACGACGCCGAAGCGCCGCGCCACGGGGGTGCCGAAGGCAGCGAGCGACACCGCGTTGAAGCCGAAATGCGTCCAGTCGGCATGCAGCAGTGCGTAGGTGACGAAGGTCCAGAACTCCGCGCCGGTGCCACCGGGATAAATCCCCGCGGTCAGCACCGTGGTGTCGTAGCGCGCCGGCACGAAAGCGAGCGTCCACACCAGCATGTTGTCGGCGTCATCGGACAGCACATAGGCGCGCACCGCGTGCAGGAGGCCCAGCACCAGGAGCAGCGCGACGACAATGGCCGGAACGTTGAGGATCGGTTCGCGCCGCTGGTCCAAAACAACCTCTGAAGATCGAACGCCAAGATCGAGTGCCGAGGTCAAATTCCAAACGTTAAGGGAACTTGGCGGCGCAGCCGCCTTGGTAAGCGAGACCGGCGGCGCAATCAAACAAAGAAAAAGGCAAAGAAAAAGGGAGGGCCGCGAAGCCCTCCCTTCCCGTCACATCCCCTTCTCCCCGAAGGAACAAGTGCGCCAGCCGCTCAGTCGAGGCCGGCGAAAGCCGTGTGGATCGGCGGCGACCCTAGGCGCGCCGAATGAGCGTGCCAACTCCGCCCCGGATTTAACACTAACGCGCGAGACCCGCGGGCCGCCCGCGCCACAAGACCCGTGCGGCACATGCCCTGCTCCGTCGCCTGCCAGCACAGCAAGGCGTCGCGCGCCTGTCCCAGCCAGGGACGCGCGCTGCGCCAAGTGAGGACAAGGACAGGACAGAGGGCAGGAAAAATGAAACACCCGTCCAACCGTGAGCTCTTCGACTATTGGAATCAGCGGCGCGGCGAGCGTCTCGCTCCCGAGCGCGGCGAGATCGAGCCTGGCGCAATCCGCAGGATCCTCGGCGACACCTTCGTGCTGGAGATGAGCGGCACCAGCAATCCGGTGTTCCGCCTGGCCGGCACGCGGCTGTGCGCGCTGTTCGCCCGCGAGCTGAAGGGCGAAAGCTTCACGCGACTGTGGGAGCGCACCGGGCAGACCGCGATGCGCGAGCTCGTGTCGGTCGTGCTGGACGAAAAGGTCGGCGTGGTGGCGAGCGTCTCGGGTGCGACCTCCGACGACATGCTCCAGCCGGTCAATCTCGAAATGCTGCTGCTGCCGCTCGCCGCGGAGCAGCGCAGCGAGATGCGCGTCATGGGGGCGCTGGCCCCGATGGCGGCGCCCTATTGGCTCGGCGCCAAGGCGATCGGCGCGCTCTCGCTCGGCATGTTCCGCCATCTCGGCCCGGCGGTCGACGCCGCCGCGCCGCCCCGGTTCCGCGCCGCGGCCGGGCGGCTCCGGCACGGGCTTACCGTCTACGAGGGTGGCCGGACGTCCTAAACGCAGGGCGGCATTCCCGGGCGCATTTTGGGTTGCTTCTTGGCTTGGCCTTTGGTCGTAGCCAATAGACCATTACGGCTAGCCCTGCGGCTAACTGACCGTTAACGCGACACCCATAGCTTGTGACGCGAACGTCCAGAGGTCCGCTCCCTATGGCTGTGCCGCAACAGAAGACCAATATGCTGCCGCACGCCCAGGAGCGCCGACGCCACCAGCGCGTGCGGGTCAATCTGCTCGGCCGGTACATGCTGGCGGACCGCCGCGAATTCCCTTGCCAGGTCGTTAACATGTCGCCCGGCGGCATGGCGCTGATCGCGCCGGTCGGCGGCAACGTGGGCGACCGCGTGATCGCCTATGTCGATCATCTCGGCCGACTGGAGGGCAAGATCGCCCGGGTGCTGCAGAACGGCTTCGCCATGACGATCTCGGCGACACCGCGCAAGCGCGACAAGCTCGCCGCCCAGCTCACCTGGCTCGCCAACCGCAGCATCCTGAACCTGCCGGAAGACCGCCGCCACGGCCGCTTCGTGCCGAAGGTGGTGGCCGCCCGCCTCATCATGCCGAACGGCACCAATGTGGGCGTCCGCATCATCGACCTGTCGCTGTCCGGCGCCGGCGTTGGCACGCCCAATCGCCCGGAGGTCGGCAGCCTCGTCACCCTCGGCAAGATCCCGGGCCGCGTGGTGCGTCACCTTGAGGAAGGCTTCGCGATGGAGTTCACCCGGCTTCAGCACCCGGACTCCATCGAAGAGAACGCCATCGCGTCTTAAAACGCAGGCGCATCGTAAACAGAATCTTTCCGGCTGAAGGCGCCGGCCGCCGCAAACCGGGGCCGGATGCGCCGCCGCGCCCGCGCGGCCCGCTGCAATTCCCCACCAACCATCCTTAACGCGCTACCGCCGGCTCAGGCCTTTGAGCTGGCGGTTCCGTCGTTTGGGGGATTAAAGATAAAATTTTACACAAATTGTATTCGATAGAATTTGATCTAATTTTTCTGAAGTTTTGAATAGTATTCATTTCAGTTTTTACTTCGGTTTTCTTCAAAAAGACTGTGGCGACTTAGCGGCAATACAATCGCTGTCTGCGCATTATGGCCCCAACAAGACGGGATGAGGGGTCAACAAAAAATGTCGCCAAGGTCCAAGGCCGTTTTGGGCACCGCCCTCGCGGCCGCGATGATAGTCGTGTTGAGCACCGCCTCGGCGCAGAGCGGCGAGCGGATCGAGCGCGTGGCCTATGCCTCCGTCGGTGGCCAAGTGCGTCCGCCGATCGGCTGGGTCGAGTTCTGCAACGAGACCCCCAAGGAATGCTCCGGCACCT